>DAIQPL010000444.1:0-2614 GCA_036787395.1 Flavisolibacter sp.
GTGTCATTTAAGGTTTTTGGTGTTTGCGTACAATGCAAACAACGTATCCAGAAATCACTTAAAATAAAGGGAGTTGAAACGGCGTCATGGAATGTACAATCCAAAATGCTGACGGTAACCTATGTTCCTTCCACGATATCGCTTGAGCAACTTCACCAAACGGTAGCAGGCGTAGGACATGATACCGAAAAGCAAACAGCCAAAGAGGAAGTATATAAAGCACTCCCCGACTGTTGTCGTTACCGCGAAATGACAGATGAGGCCGAAATGGAAATGGATACCACAGTAAATGAAAATCAAATAAAAGGTATTGTTGTTGAAACCAACAATGGCCAGGCAAATCCCCTGGCAGGTGCAAGTATCTATTGGTTGGGCTCCAACCAGGGTACAGTTTCTAATTCTCATGGAGAGTTCCTGCTTCCAAAGAATGAAACCACTGATAAAATAGTAATTAGCTATACAGGATTTAAAACAGATACTATTTCACTGAATGGGTTACACGACATTCAAATTACTTTAAACAAAAAAGAAAGTTTATCCGGCGTTGTCGTGACAGCAAGACAACGTACCACCTATATTGATGGGTACAATCCATTTAGAACTGCCATTATTACGAAAAAGGAATTATTGAAGGCCGCCTGCTGTAACCTTAGTGAAAGCTTTGAAACAAACCCTTCCGTAGATGTCTCATATAGTGATGCTGCTACAGGTTCAAAGCAAATTCAGTTATTGGGCTTAGCAGGGATTTATACACAATTAACCGTTGAGAATCTTCCTGGTCCCCGTGGCATAGCCACACCTTTGGGTTTAAACAGCATTGCAGGTCCATGGGTAGAATCCATTCAATTGATAAAAGGCACAGGATCTGTAGTTAATGGCTTTGAAAGTATTGCAGGACAAATAAACGTGGAGCTCCGAAAACCTCAAACAAGTGAAAAGCTTTATTTGAACGGGTATGTAAACAGTATGGGGAAGACAGATGTTAATCTCAACTGGGCACATAAATTAAATAGCAAATGGTCAACTGGTTTTTTACTCCACGATGATTTTTTGTATAGTAAACAGGATTTTAATAAGGATGGATTTCGTGACCTGCCAACAGGCAACCAGTTCAGTGGCATACACAGGTGGGACTATTTGGGTGAAAATGGTTTGATGTCGCAGTTTGGAATTAAGGTCTTGTTAGATGATAAAACAGGCGGTGAATTAGATTATGATCCTTCAACCGATAAATTCTCCACTAATAGTTATGGCCTTGGCATTCGCACAAAACGGTACGAGGCGTTTGGAAAAATAGGTTATGTATTTCCTGAGAAAATGCACAGGAGCATAGGACTCCAGGTATCTGCATTTGATCATGACCAGGATTCTTATTTTGGTCTAACAAAATACGATGCAAGGCAAAAGAATTTTTATTCTAATCTTATCTATCAATCAAGGATTGGTTCCGATGCTCATACCTTCAAAACCGGTCTTAGCTTTTTATACGACCAGTACAAAGAGCAGTTAAATGCAAGTTCTTATGACAGAACCGAAGCGGTACCAGGTGCATTTGCCGAATATACTTACACACCCAATGAAAACCTGGATGTAGTAGCCGGTATCCGTTCTGACCGTAACAGCTTGTATGGATGGTTTGCTACGCCAAGGTTAAATGTGCGTTATGCTCCTTTTACAAATACAACCATTAGAGTAAGTGCCGGTAGAGGACAAAGAACTGCAGATGTATTTGCTGAAAATATAGGCGTTTTAGTAAGTTCGAGAGGCATACATATTTTAAATTCACAGCCAGGAAAGGCTTATGGCTTAGATCCTGAAGTAGCATGGAATAAAGGAATTGGTTTAGATCAAAAATTCAAGCTTTTTACCAGGGAGGCTTCTATTGGAGTTGACTTTTACCGCAATGATTTTACAAACCAGGTTGTAGTTGACCTGGAGAATGCAAGAGAGGTAAAATTTTATAACCTCGAGGGCGAGTCCTATTCCAACAGCTTTCAAACAGAGTTAAATTTTGTCCCCGTACAAAAATTAGATGTCCGTCTGGCCTATCGTTTTTTTGATGTAAGAACAACTTACAGTAACCAGCTTCTTCAAAAACCATTTACGGCAAAACACCGGGCCTTTGCCAACCTGGGCTATGATTTAGATGGATGGAAAATCGATTATACTTTAAACTTCATTGGCAATAAAAGAATACCCTCTACAGCAGAAAATGCTTCGCAATTTCAACTGGACAATTATTCTCCTTCTTATGTAACTATGAATGCACAGGTGAGCAAAAGCATTGGCAAAAAGAAGTTGTTTGATTTTTATGCAGGTGGAGAAAATCTGACCAATTACTTTCAGGAGAATGCCATTATAGACCCTACCAATCCATTTGGAACTTATTTTGATGCTTCAATGGTTTGGGGGCCGGTAAGTGGAAGGTTATTTTATGCAGGATTTAGATATACCCTTAAATAAGAAATTTTGGGAATCCATTTGTCTAAGGGTACAATCTTAGTTTTTAAGATTATCACTTCGTTAGTAATAAGGTACAGACTCATTCCTGCTTTATTTACTATCATTTAATTTCTTTGAGATCCAGTCACTTTATTAAAACTACAGTACCCTT
>DAIQPL010000445.1:0-2603 GCA_036787395.1 Flavisolibacter sp.
AACCAAGTCTTGGAGAAATTAAAACATTTGTGTTTGGTTTTTGGCCTACGTCATAATGTTTGCCATCTCTAAACGTAAGTGCGGGAACACTGGGATTGGATTCAAATTTATTTTCAAAGATGGGAGCGTCCACACGCAGTCCATAGGTAAGCGTAAGGTTATCCTTTAAACGCCACTTATCCTGCGCAAAAAACCCGAGTTCTGTAGCACCAATTAAAGCAAAGGGAAAGGACCCATCTTTCGTTAATGAATATTGCAGAAGATACGTCCTTGCATTAGCGGCACCATTATTTACGCTTCTATAAAAATCGGTAAGAGAGTTAAAAATATACAGCCCTTCGTAATTGGGGGCAAACCCGTTTTTGAAATCTTTTTTATAAACCTGCGTTCCCAGGGTTAATTCGTGTTTACCTGCATAATAGGTGAATACATCTGATGCCTGGAAAATGTCCGTATTAAGCAGGTTGTTGTAGGTAAAAGGTTCGTAACCAAAGCTTGTATAGGTTTGACCCTGGCCATTCAATATATCTACCAAAGGAAAATCACCACTTGCTAACGAAGCCCGGAAATCTCTTAAAGCAGAATAGCCCACCTGGAATTTATTACTCATCTTACTGCTAAACCTTGTGTTCAGTTCTCCAATTAAAATGTTGAAATTATTGTTGATGGTATAACCATTTCCACTAAAAGGCAAGCCTGTATTACTGGGTTGCCTTGAGCCTACTGCACCACTATTGCTTGCAGTTATATCTCTTAGAGATTTGAAGTAATTGTATTTAACTGTAAGTGTATTTGACTTGTTGATATTTAAGTCAAATCTTACGGTTAATTTATCGCTATTGGTTCTGTAGTTATAGCCCTGGTATTCGCCCGGGTTATAGCCGAACTTGGAAACTAAAAAATTCTTTAGCGCATCAAGGGTGTCAGCTACAGCTTGCGAGATCACCCCTGGTACCGCCGTTTGTCCGGGTTTATTGGCGACTAATGTTGTAGCAGGCTGCGTGGTCCTTTCCTGCTCACCGCTGACAAAGAAAAAAAGTTTGTTAGGAATAATGGGTCCTCCAAAAGAGGCGCCTCGAAGGTTATAATCAAATTCCGATTTTGGAACTGTTACGGTTCTTACTTTATAACCCACAAGGTCAGGATTCCGGATATACGTATAAACGGATCCTTTAAATTGATTGGTACCGCTACGTGTTACTGAATTAATACCTGCACCGGAAAAGCCACCTTGCCTTACATCATAAGGAGAAATGTTTACCTGGATCTGCTCAATAGCGTCTATGCTTATAGGCTGTGAATTGGTTTGACCTCCTAAAGTAGAAGACAGCCCGAAAGCATTGTTGAAATTGGCTCCATCTACAGTAACATTATTATATAAGTTATTGCGACCTCCAAAACTTAAACCATTAGATGAAGGAGTGAGTTTGGTGAAGTCCTGCAAACTTCTATTGATGGTAGGCAATCTTTCAATTTGTGAACGGTTAATAACTTCCTGGCTGCCTGTACGGTTGGAATTAAAAACTTTATCCTGGCGCGTAGCTACTACCACTTCCTGTAGTTGAGACGACTGGCTGGTAAGTTTAAAATCGGCATTATATTCCTGGCCCAGGATCAAGGTAATGTTGCCTTGATTTTCTGGCTTATAACCTACAAATGTTACACTGATTTCATATGGACCACCTACGCGCAGGTTGGGCAGGTTATACCTCCCATCATTGCGGGTAGTGGTAGTATATTTTGTTCCTGTTGGAACATGCAGAGCCGATACCGTAGCTCCAACAACAGGGTTGTTCTGGTCGGTAACAACACCTGTAATCTCGGACGTAGTCTCCTGCGAAAAAACGTTTCCTGCAAAAAACAGGCACAATAAAATGTTTAAAAGAGGAGTTGCCATTTTTTTCATAGCGCTAGTTTAGTTATTATAAAATATGTTTCCCGGTTAACCGAATGGCAAGACAAACGAAGCATTATAACAGCAAAGGAATAAAATCGCAGATCCGCAAATTATATCCAGCGTTTCTTAATCGATACAAATGTAAACACCATCATCATTGGCCGATGAAGTTTTTTTCAGAATGTTTATTAGTTGTGTAAATCCTAAAGACAATAAATTACAAATCGTATTGATAAAGAAAGTGTGGTTGTAACTAAAGTAACATTATTGTAAGCTGTTCTCATCTTCTCTTGTAACCGTCCCGGTTATATAGCCAAAAGGTTCATCGGTAGCAACAAAGATTTCATTATTATTTTCTATGCCAAATTGTTCAATGTTATAGAGAATATGGTGTTTATTTGGCATCACTAAACTTATTTCTTTAACCACATCATATTCTTTCAATACAGCTTCACCCATGGCGTATAAAGTTTGCTGCACAGAAAGACTTTTATGAAAAGCAAATGTTTTTAATAAAGTGTTCCTGATGGAATTGTATTTGGCTGAGAAATTTAGTTCAGAGGATGTGTACACCCATTCTGCTTCACATTGGGTAGCTAAAATTCTATCACTGGTTTCTTTTAATATTGTGTATTGATCTTTAATATAATGTTCAAAACCAGAATCGGTCGTTTTTAAAATTAGCAGATCTTTAATACGACTGGTT
>DAIQPL010000198.1:0-7828 GCA_036787395.1 Flavisolibacter sp.
ATTGAGAGCAGCATCAAAAACTTGGACCATGTCTGTTCACACCCTGGTAACGGTTTTATGAGTGAGACAAAGGTTGTTATAGAGTAAAGGATTATCTGGGTGTACTAGAAGAATTAATGTACAAGGAATGAATAAACAAGTACGACCACCCCTTGCAAGAATTTCTAAGGTAGTAGAGCCGCAATTGGGAGCTCGTCGGGAAAGACGAGATAACGAGGTTGCAACCAAATGACGCCAGGCCCACTGTTGTGTAGTGCTTTTCGTCAGTTCTTTAGAAACATCAAATTGTCAACCCTTCATTGGTTACAGCCATTTGTGGACCCCTGGTGTGGGAGGCCGCCAACTTTGGAAGTGTGGATAGCAGGGGAAGGATTCGAGAAAGATTGCCCCATGTTGCCAGAATAAGAATAAATGATACTATCGCCGCTTCCATATACTAAATGGAGTTTGCCGGCCTCGTCCCTCGCAACATTAGGCATTTGCCCCTAGGCAATGATTGAATTAGAGTTTGTGTTAGCGTTTTGTTCTGTACAACTTGGAATGATTGTGAACGCAATCAGTATAAGAAAGGCTGTTTTCATAAATGAAATTTAAGGGAACGATTTCCTGTTTTAGCACCAGCTGTTTTAGTAGATACAATGATGATATGTGCGCAAAATACAGCAGGTGCTAACTGAAGTACACCGAATATTGCTACTTCATAAACACCTGTTTCCTTAGCTGCAACCCTAATACGGCATCTCCCATCACAACAGAACAAAGAAGTGACCAACTGATTACTTTCAGACAACGAGACAAATTCTCAGACCAAGCTTGGAACAACAGAAGTTTATATCCATCGGATCAGCAGGTTTCCTCAAAGCTCAAAGACCTTTTCGATACTTCCGCTGGCACCTTAATTGACTGAGACAATTGATGATTCTTTAAGCCCACTGATCAGCAATTAAAAAAACTGCCGGCTTAAAAACCAGCAGTTGGAAGATGAGGATACGTCTTGATCAGAATTTCACCAATTTTATTTCCTTACGACTCCTGCCCTGCATCACTGATATAAAATATGATCCGGTTCTGTATTGAGCGCCAAGCCTGATTGTTGATCCCGCGATGATACCTGTTCGGCACTCTACAACCCGGCCGTATTGGTCAGACACTGTAAGACTGACCGGCTTATTTTTATTGTCACTGCTCACACGAACAATAAAGCCTGTTGTTGATGGATTTGGATATACATTCAATTCAAGATTTTCAGCTGAAACATCCGTTGTGCTTTCTAAAGTGGTTTTATTACTGTTTTGGGTAATCACTGCAGGTTGATTTCCGCCGATCACTATCGTGCTATTTAGGCCGACTGCAGTTATAGGCATGGCAGCATCGCTTGCTTCCGGTTGATTATCGTAATAAAGAAAGCCCGTGTTTTTATTATAGATCTTCATTCTCAGTTTATCAATACCACTTCCGTCCAGGTGTCCATCAACAACGGTCATGATAAAGTTTATACCACTTTGTCCACCTATGATTTTACCGCTTCCTTTGATTTGCGCTTTGGCTCCGGAAACAGACAGATAGTCAAAGTTCACGGCATTGAATTCAAATTCGCCAACCTTGAATTCAAACTGTGTTTCTCCCTTGGGAAGAGCTGAATTCTTGAAATAATTCACCGTAAAACCATAGCTCGCCTTTCCCGTTGCACTGGAATTTGATGTAAGAGCACCGGCAGGTGAGTTAAACCATCCGCCACCATAGGCATAACCTCCATTAGGATCATATATAACCACAATGGCATCGACATCACCATTAGTATTTGCATAAGAAGTAATGCCATTTTGATCTATAATGTTCATCTGCAGTTTATATACACCGGCATTGCTGAACTTATAACTGCCTGTGGCTTTTCCATTTTTGGTTGATGTCGGCTCCGCAACTATTCCTTTTATAGAGGTAGTGTTATCAATAAGCCATTTCCCACTGTGTGTATTCGTTGGCTTATCCCAGAACTCACCGGCAAAATCAACTGTGCTTCCTATTTTAAAAGGCTTGCCGGTAACAGGCCCTGTTATATTATGTGTCACCATTACCTGTGCTGACCCTGTAACAGACGGATTGCATCCATCATTTACTGTAATAGTAATAGTATAGACCCGGCCATTGCCGTTGGCAGCACGTTCGGCCCTTAACCGTATGTGATGATTATCTATGATCTCCCAATCAGGATCCGTATCACCATCAGCAGTTCCATTTACAGGTTCATTGCTTTGAATGCTGACCGTTGTATTTGGATTTATAACACAGTTATCAGTTACGCTATAGTTCAGTGTTATGTCCCGCATGGTATGATTAGGAGGCCACAATGCTGACTGCGATGGAATTACCGTTGAAACTTGCGGAGGAATATTGTCATATACTGTGATCACTTGCGAACAGTTGGTAGAATTCCCTGCAGGATCAGTAGCCTTATAAGTACGTGTTAAAGTAAACCGGTTAACACAGGTTTGATTGCTGACGACATCACTCACATGTTCGACTGTTGCTGAGCAGTTATCTGTTGCTGTAACAGAAGCAGTATTTACCGCCGGAACATCCGACGCACAACTTACAGTAATAGCACCCGGACAAGTAATAACGGGTGGCTGGTTGTCAACAACAGTTATCGTTTGTACAGCGGTGGCAGTATTACCAGCGCCATCTGTTGTGTTCCATGTAATTTGTGTAATGCCAACAGTGAAAATATTTCCTGCGGGTAAATTAGCTTGCGGCGTGGTGAATGGCACCAGACAACCAACGGGTGTGGCCGTGCCTATCGTTCCTTGCAATAACGTTGCTGAACATACGCCCGGATCAGCGTTTACAGTAATGTTCGCAGGCGGTGTGATGTCCACTGTATTGGCACCATTATCTGTGATCCTGATATCTCTGCCAATAGTGCCGACATTAAATAATTTGTAAAGCCCGCAAAAGTCTACCAGGGCCGGATGAAAAATAATACCTAAGTCCAATCCAACATAGGTAAGATTTACAAATCCATCCAAATTGGTTAGCACGTTATTACCATTCATACCAAGATTTCCTTCCACTCTGGTTAGATTGGACAAACCATCAATACTGGTGAGTGCGTTGTTTCCACTGATGGTCAAATGCCCTTCCACCTTTTTTAACTTTGATAAGCCATCCAGGTTTGTGAGTAGAGGATTGGATAAAATGCCAAAACTTCCGCCCACCAGTTCCACATTGGATAAGCCATCCATATTTGTCAGGATAGCGTTACTAATGATCTCGAGCCGGCCACCGACATTCTTAATGTTTACTAACCCGTTAATATCAGACAGCTTCGGATTATTGGTAATGATCAAACTGCCGTCAAGTGAAGTAAGACCAGAAAATCCGTTTAGATTGGTGAGACTTTGATTACTGGTAATTTTTAAACTATCATGAAGAGATGTGAGATGAGAAAACCCATCAACATTTGTAAGACGGGAGTTGAACTCTATGGCTAAACCTTTTCCCACAGAAGTAAGAGCTGATAATCCATCGACATTGGTCAGGTTGGTGTTGAATGATATTTCCATCTGTCTGCTAACTGATTTAAGTTTTGATAATCCACTTAGGTCGACCAGAGCAGGATTTGATTCGATCTGCAACATACCAGCAATAGAAGTCAGGTTCGAAAAGCCGTTAAGATTAGCCAGTGCATTATTATGATCAATTATTAGAAAATCCAATGTGGTAAAACCTGAAAACAGGTCGATGTTCGTGAGCATCCTATTTCCTGATAGCGTCACGCCACCTCCGATAGAAGTCAGTTTTGAAAGTCCGTTCACATTCGTCAAACTAATGTCATCGTGAAAAGACAAATGTTCTCCGATAAAGGTAAGATTGGACAAACCATCAACATTAGCTAATGCATTGTTATTGGTAATAGCCAGGCTTTTACCAACCGATACGAGATTGGATAGTGGGTTTACATTGCTAACAGCAGTACTGGCAATGTAAAAATCACTTCCGACAGTTGTAAGTTCTGATAGGCCGTTGACGTTAGTAATACCTGCAGATAAAACCCGCAAAGAGCCGGTCACGGAAGTGTAATTAAAAGCATCAACCTGAGCCTGGGAATTAAGGATAAGATCTCCATTATATACCTGGGCTTTTACGTTTGAAAATAAAAATAGCAATGAGAAGGCTTGAAGACAAGCTCTCAAAAAAAATCTTTTTGTCATAAAAATGGTTTGATGGTTTTGAGTAGAAAAGCAACAACGGCATCGCAAGGGATATGGGAGAATTAAAATGACTTCCAAATATTACAGATAATCCAATAACAATCAATACCGCAATGGGGTAATTTAAATCAGGCGATTCCTTTCTGGATAGCTTTTGTAACCGCTTCGTTGCGGCTGGCTACGTGAAGTTTTTTGTAGATATGCTTGACATGCGTACGCACTGTTTCATAACTGATAAATATTTTGCCGGCAATGTCCCGGTAATTTTCACCTCTTACCATTAGTTGAAGGATCTCTTTTTCTCTTTCGCTTAAATTGTAATCATCAGCCTCCGGAGAGACAAGGATCACATTTTTATGGGTGAAAAAGCCGAGCATCTTTTTAGCTACTCCGCCACTGATGGGTGCTCCGCCATTGTACACGTCAGTAACTGCTTCCAGATATTTGTATGGCGGATCGGTTTTTAGAATATAGCCTGAAGCCCCCGCACAAAGGGCTGAAAATATTTTCTCATTGTCATTAAAAACAGTCTGGATAAGAAATTTAATTTGCGGAAATTTTTCACTGGCTTGTTTTGTGACTTCTATCCCATTTAAACCGGGCATTTCTATATCCATCAGCACCACATCCGGTCTGCTGCGTTTTATATCAGATTCCCAGCGGTTGCCATCTGCGAAAACACCACAACAGTTATATCCCGGTGTACCCTGGAAAATAGCCTGCAAAGCATCTCTCAACAGCTTATTGTCTTCAAATATGGCTACATGTATTGCTTCCATTAAAGATCAAAGATTTACCAGCTTTTTTTCTTTAGCAATACCACATCAGGTGATTTTATAAATCAGTGAGATAGTGGTACCCTGTCCCGGCGCCGTTTCTAACAAAAATTGTCCACTCAGTTTTTTGGCTCTTTCCTGCATATTCAACAGTCCATTTCCTTTTCGCACTTTCAATGGATCGAAGCCATTCCCATTATCACTTATAAAAAAACCAATTTTTTTATTATCCATTTCTTTCATCGTTAACTCTATAGAATCCGCATTGCTGTATTTGACGGCATTGGTGATGGCTTCCTTACAGAAAAGGTAAATACTGCGGCGTTTGTCTACGGGCAAGTCTTGCTCCATTAGTTTCTCTTCAAGATTTACTTTCAGTTCGATGTTTTTTGTTCTTGCGATATCTGAAGCAAATTCCTCAAGCCGTTCAATAAGCCTTTGAAAAGAATCTTTTTCCGGATTCACCAGCCATACGATATCAGAGAGTTTGCCGATCATTTCGCCGGCTGATTGCTGGATACTATTCAAAGATTTGTCTACCTCTTCTCTTTTGTCTGCTTTGATCTGTTCCCTTGTCAGGTGGCTGTACATTGCAATACCACTAAGGGTTGAGCCAACTTCGTCATGCAGCTCACGACTGATGCGCAGTCTTTCGTTTAAAACTTCCTGGTGGTTTTGCCATTGTTTTCTGCGCATATATCTGTAGATCAAATAACTGGCGAACATCAATATCGCTGCTGCACAAATCCAGGCTATTTTTTTTTGCTGGTTTTGTTGAGAAGCAAAGAGTTTTTGGAAAGCGGCTTCTTTTTCAAGCAACTTCAGTCTTGCGTGCTTTTTCTCATTTTCCTTTTTTTCATTCTCGAGATTGAGTGCCTTTTGAAAAGCATCCAGTTTGTTGATCTCGTTTTGTTTTAGTGCAAGGTCCAGTTGCTGGGATTTTTTTTCATCTTCCAGCTGCTGCTTATCTATTTGCTGATTTCTTAATTGCAGCAGGTATGAACTGGCTTCACTTTCTTTTTCAAGCATTTTAATTTCCTGTTCTTTTTTTTCCGATGCATACCGCGCAGTAACCTCAGTGATCATTTTTTGCTTCTCAAGAGTAAGCACCGAATCTTTGAGGTAGGAATAATTCCGGAAATAGTGAAGCGCAGAATCTGGCATATTGATCCTTTCAAATGATTCAGACAAAAGAAAATCTGCTTCTATTGCATCGATCAAAGCCTTTGTCGAACGTGACAGTTTCGCTGCGTACTGCAGATGTAAGATAGCGCTGTCATATCTCTGCATTTTATACTCGGTTTTTGCAAGACTAAATACAACATCTTTAATATCGCCTTTATGAATTTGAATCTGACTTACATTACTATACGCCGTCCTGAGATAGCCCAATGCCTCTGCGTAATTTTGTTTTTCATATTCCTGTATGCCTTTTAACTTGTCCAGCGTAATCCAACCCCATCTGTCGTTATACTGTCTCGTCAATTTTTCAAATTCTCTGATAGCAGAATCAGCTCTTGCAAAATCATGCAGGAGACTAAGGCAGGTTGCATATTTGCCTAAATACATCCAAACCCCAACTTTGTTTGCTGCAGGTGTTCTGTTTTTTAAGCCAAAATCCAGGTAGTAATAACCCTTCGCCGCGTCGCGTAAGTTTAAAAAAGTTTTACCGAGTTCTGTGGCGGCAGCATAAATCTTAAAAGGCTCGCCGGATTGCTCCGCCAGTTGTAGTGATTTGATATAGTAACCGGCAGCGCTGTCATAATCTGATGTATTATCATAGCTACGTGCCAGCCAGAAATAAGTTCTGAAAAGATGGTGGTCGTCGCGGGCAATCTTCAAAAAATAAATGGATGTCCAGTAAGTTTTTCTGGATAATTCCATACTATCTGATATGCCTAATGCAACAGCCCTTTGCCAATAAGCCATGCCAAGAAGGGAATACTCTTTTTGTCTGGTAAAAATCTCGATGGCTTCCAAAGCATTTTTCTTTGTTTTATTGGTCAATCCCCTGTAATGAAATGCCAGGGACAAGGCGAGATGATATTTGCCAAATCCGGTCTCGTATTTATCCTTTTCACTAAATTGCTTTATCCTCTCAGCGTAGTAAAAAGCTGAATCGATTTTCAGAGCATCGGCATGTTTTTTAGAAAGATTGAAACATGCGTCCGCACTGGCCCTTGCGGAGGTTGCTTTGTTTAAGTCACCCCTTAGTTCGGAAATAGTTTGTTGTGCACAAATAGCATATCCGCAGCAAAGGAAGGCCGCAAAAAAAATGGTTTTATGGATGGTGTTCGTTAGCATTTGAAGACGCAGGCCAGGTCCATTATAAATGATGCCCGAAAGGCCTCAGCCTTTTACCCCATCGGGTGATTTATTCATGAAAAGTAATTTACAAAATGTTGGTCAGTATAAGCCATTTGAGGTTTTTGGTCAGACCAAAGGTTGAATTCCATTTCCGGGCACAAAGCCTCAATTATTGTTGAGGGCGGCCTGTGCTCCGGGACTGAAGTAGGTAACAATTTTTTATTCAATCAAGTTAACGCTCAGGTGAAAGGTTGTGCGTTTGGCAAAGTCCTGGATACCTTTTGTATTTTGCAGATATCGAACCAATGGAATACAAAACTGCAAAATCCTGTCTTTCCTGATGGCATTACCTAGTGTAAACAAATAAAATAGTTTAAACACCAAGAGTGAACGCGTTATCAACTGATCGAGCTACAGCGGGTCCTTTTAAAGGAAAATAAAAATGGCAGTTCTTTTACGAACTGCCAAAAACCTACTGAAGTGACCCCGCCAGGATTCAAACCTGGAACCTTTTGATCCGTAGTCAAATACTCT
>DAIQPL010000023.1:0-23550 GCA_036787395.1 Flavisolibacter sp.
TTATCTTTCCTTCATGAAGACTGCTTTTCTTTTTCCACTCCTTTTTTTTTCATTTATAACCTCTGCACAAACCGATAGTTTTTATTTATTAAAACCGGACCGTGTATTTGATGGAGAACAAATGCACAACGATTGGATTGTATTAGTGAAAAGCAACAAAATAGAGGCGGCAGGTGCAATGAATTTTAAGCTTCCTGCCAACACCCGCATTATAGAATTAAAAGGTTCTACCCTGCTGCCAGGTTTAATTGAAGGTCATTCTCATCTTTTTCTTCATCCTTACAATGAAGTATCCTGGAACGACCAGGTAATTAAGGAAAGCCGCGCAGAAAGAACTGCAAGAGCTGTGACTCATGCTATGGCAACGTTGATGGCTGGTTTTACTACCGTTCGAGATCTTGGAACGGAAGGAGCAATGTATGATGATGCAGGATTGAAAATGGCTATTGAAAAAGGTATTGTTCCAGGACCAAGAATGATTGTGGCTACAAGGGCCATTGTTGCAAAAGGAGCTTATGGACCTACTTATAATAATCCTGATGTTGACCTTCCTCAAGGTGCTGCAGAGGTATCGGGGACAGAAGATATAGCTGATGAAGTGAGGACCCAGATTAGTAAAGGAGCTGACCTTATAAAGATCTATGCTGATTACCGTTGGGGACGTGATGGACAGTCTGCACCCACATTTGGTGTTGAAGCAATTGCCCTGGCTACAAGCATTGCCAAAAGTAGCGGACGACACGTTGTGGCACATGCAACAACCCGGGAAGGAATGAAGCGGGCTGTAATGGGCGGAGCTTCAACTATAGAACATGGTGACGAGGGCGACGACGAAGTTTTTAAACTGATGAAAGAAAAGGGGGTGGCTTTATGTCCTACTTTGGCAGCAGGTGATGCTATACTGCAATATGATGGATGGAAAAAAGGAAGCGATCCCGAACCTTCAAGAATTACTGCTAAAAAGAAAAGTTTCCAAGCTGCATTAAAGAATGGAGTTATTATTTGTATGGGTGGCGATGTTGGAGTTTATACACACGGCGACAATGCCAGAGAAATGGAGCTGATGGCTGAATATGGTATGAAGGCAATCGATATATTAAGATCAGCTACCTCAGTGAATGCTGATGTGTTTGGCTATGGAGATAACTTCGGGAGAATTAAAAAAGGATTGCTGGCAGATATCCTTGTAGTTAATGGTGATCCTTCGAAGACCATTAAAGATATTCGCAATGTTGTATTGGTAATGAAAGACGGAAAGATTTATAAGCAGCCCTAAGGTTGAATATACATCTCTTGTATCTTTTCTTTTTTCAGGTAAAAGCTACCGCTACGCTTATCACTGGTTTCCCAAACACCATCAACATAATTTTTTCTTCTGTTGATGCTGCCCTTCATAGTAAACTGTTTTCCCTCTGAGTTTTGATAAGAAAACTTCAAAAGGGTATCGCCCTGAATTTGATAGGTGCCGGTGAATTTATTGCTTTCAATCACCTCACCATTGTACAACTCAATTTGATGCTCAGGATCAAACTTCACCAAAACCTTTTCACGCAAGTTATCCGTACGATAAACTCCAGTCCAGATACCGTCTACCGCATCAATGTCTTTACTGGAAAAGCTTACTAAGAAAGCACCCGCCATTAAATAAACTAATGTTTTCATAATCACAATTTTATTCCACACATTAACAGGAATAACAATTGTGCCAAAGGCTACATGCCGCCAATAGGCAATTTTAGGTTGGAAAAACCGCTGGAAACCACTCGACGAAAGCTGTCAACTCATTGATTATAAAATACCTTTTGTAGATGGTAGGTAATTTTTTAATGGATCCCTTTTTACGGCCATTTTAATGGCTTTGGCAAAAGCCTTAAAGATGGCTTCTATTTTATGGTGCTCATTTTCCCCTTTGCACTCAATATTAAGATTGCACTTGGCAGCATCGGAGAAAGATTTGAAGAAATGAAAAAACATTTCAGTAGGCATATCTCCTACTTTCTCCCTGCTAAAATCTGCGTTCCAGATAATCCAGTTGCGGCCGCCAAAATCAAGCAACACTTTTGCTTCCGCTTCATCCATAGGCAAGGCAAAGCCATAGCGTTCAATACCTTTTTTATCACCCAATGCTTTTATAAAAGCATCTCCCAAAGCGATGCCGGTATCTTCAATAGTGTGGTGTTCATCTATATGCAAGTCGCCTTTTACCTCAATGGTTAAATCAATTAAGCCGTGACGTGCAATCTGGTCCAGCATGTGATCAAAAAAAGCCAAACCAGTTTGAATGTTTGTTTTTCCACTTCCGTCTAAACACAACTCAATAGAAATTTCAGTCTCGGAAGTTTTACGGATATGTTTGACGACTCTCGCGTCCAATTTTAGAAACTCATAAATGTCTTTCCAATCGGTTGTAGCAAGAGCAATTACTTTTTCTAAATCTGCCATGGAGTCTTTTATTTCTTTGCCTCCCAACTTTGGATCGTTTTTTAACCAGATGGCTTTGCAATGAAGGTTCTTAGCCAGTTGTACATCGGTAATACGATCACCGATCACATATGAATTAGCTATATCATATTTTGGATTGTTCAGGTACCCGGTAAACATGCCAATGCCTGGCTTGCGTGTTGTAAGATTTTCTTCTGGATAGCTTCGATCAATTAGCTCTTCTGAAAATACCACACCTTCACTGGCAAACGTACTTATGATAAGATTATGCGCAGGCTGAAAATCTTCTAATGTGAATTTTGGTGTACCCAAGCCGTCCTGGTTCGTTACCAGCACCAATTCATAATCTAATTCTTCGGCAATCTTTCCTAAGTAACGAAAGACATAAGGATAGAAAATAACTTTTTCAAAAGCGTCGATCTGGTAGGTAGGTGGATACTCCTTAATCATGGTACCGTCCCTATCAATGAATAAAACTTTTTTTCCTCCAATTTTTTCAGGAGCGTTTTCCATACATTATTTTGTTTTTGTACGTACCAATTTTACTTCTGCCGGCGTTACAGCACTTGCTTTGTTTCCAAAGTTTGATCGTACATAAGTTAATACTGCAGCAATTTGCTGATCGTTAAAGTTAGTTTGTGGCGGCATGGTATTGCTGAAAGTATCTCCATCAATTTCCACCTTTCCATTTGATCCCTTCAACAACATGCGTATCAACCTGCTTTTATCACCCCCTACCCATTCTTTTACCAGTGGAGGGTTTAATGTTCCCACGCCTGAGCCATCTACCTGGTGACAAGCCAAACAATAGGTTTGATAGAGTTGCTTTCCATCGGTAAGAGCTGGTACTGCTTTTTGGGCATCCGGAGTTTTAGAACCGGCAACAGGTTTTTTGGTAACCGGTTGTTTCTTTGCCTGCGCCATTGCAATTGAGGGTACGAGCAAACCACAAAACACAAGAATTCTAATCATCATCATTTACTTACCATTATATGTAATTTTCCATATCATTCCTTTGGTATCATCTGTCACATACAAAGAACCATCAGGTCCCTGTGCTAACCCGCATGGCCTGTATTTGGCTTCTTTGGTAGTGTTTATCAGTTCCTTCTCTGCAAATCCATCAGCAAAGATTTCCCAATCACCACTTGGCTTACCTTCTTTAAAAGGAACAAAAGCAACAAAAAAACCTTTCTGTGGCAAAGGTGCCCGGTTCCATGATCCATGTAACGCTACAAAGGCGCCGTTTTTATATTTTTCAGGGAACATATTTCCTGTATAAAACAATAGTCCATTGGGAGCAAGGTGACCTGGAAAAGACATTACCGGTTTGTCCATTCCTTCGCAGCGACCTTGTGTTTTGGCATCTCCTCCGTATTCAGGTGCGAGAATTTTTTTGCCTTGAAACTGGTCGTAATAACAATAAGGCCATCCAAAATTGGAGCCCTTTTTTACTTCCATCATTTCTTCGCCAGGTAGTTCTGCACTTATAGTATCGTTATAATACTCCGGCCACATGTTGGATAGCTGGTCGCGGCCATGTTGCATCACAAATAAACTGTTGGTAGCAGTGTTCCAATCCATGCCTACAATATTGCGTATACCCGTAGCATAATGTATGCCGTCTGCATAGGATTGGTTTAATTTATCAGTCTTAAATTGCCAGACACCGCCTGCTTTTTCCAGGAAAGGACATGGATCCATCCCCGGAGAACCTTTGGCTCTGTCCTGCAACTGACAGGAGTTAGAAGGAGCTCCTACGTTCACATAAATATTGTCGTCATTATCCAGTGCAAGAGATTTTGTTTGGTGTTGTTTAACTGCTACCAGGCCTGTGATAATCATTTCCGGTTTTGCAGGACTAATCACTTCCATTTTATCATTTAACTTATAACGGAATACCTGGCTGTCCGAAGCGGCATATAAATAACCGTTTTTAATGGCTACACCGGTACCGCCATAATTTCCAAAGCCACTGCTGTCATCAACCACTCCATCCTTATTTTTATCGCGAAGAAGAATTATGCCTTTCCCTTTATTTACTCTTGCCAGCCTTACATAAATGTCACCATTAGGCGTAACTACCAGGTGGCGGGCACGACCAATATTCTCTGCTATGATAACAGACTTAAAACCGCCGGGCAATATAATATGCGATGTCTGGGTACTATCATTTGCAAAAGAGCTTTTAAAAAATAAAAAGGCGCAAAGTGATAAACAGAATAGCCGGGGAACAAAATTTATCATAGTACTGATTTAGAGTTAATGTTTGATAATTGATAAATGTACATTAGTTGCCCGGAACACTATTAAGCGCTTTTATCAATTCATTGTTTTCTATTTGCGTGCCTACAGTTATACGTAGGCAATCTTCGCATAAGATTACATTGCTCCGGTTTCTTACAATAATGCCTTTATCTTTTAAATAATTGTATACAGACGTGGCATCCCTCATTTTCACAAGAACGAAATTAGCGTCGGAAGGATAAATTTTTTGCACAATAGCTAATTGAGCCAGTTCTTTAACCAACGCTTCTCTTTCTTTTACCGTCTCCCTGATCATAGCATTAACATCTTCCAGGTGGTCTAGTGCTTTTATAGCCAACTCCTGCGTTGCCTGGTTAATATTGTAGGGAGGTTTGATCTTATTTAAAACATCGGTGATTTCCAGAGAAGCAAAATTCATCCCCAGCCGTAATGCTGCCAAACCCCATGCCTTGGAAAAAGTTTGCATAACTACCAGGTTCGGATAATCTTTCAATTCGGCCAGGAAAGAACGGTGCCGGCTGTAATTGATATAGGCTTCATCAATCACTACAATGCCCTCAAAATTATTTAGCACCATTTCTATGTCTTCTCTTTCCATAATATTGCCCGTTGGATTATTGGGAGAGCATAGAAAAATAATTTTTGTGTTGGCAGCAATCGCGTTTTCAAGTCCTTCAAGATTTAACTGGTAAGAAGGTAATAAAGGAACTTGTATTACGGGTACGTCATTGATGTGCGCATAAACCTCATACATACCATAGGTTGGAGGGCAAATAATGATAGCATCTTTTTGCGAATCGCAAAAAGTTCGTATCAAAAGATCAATGCATTCATCGCTTCCATTGCCAAGAAGTATGTTTTCGGCAGCAACATTTTTAATAGATGCAATTTTCTTTTTAAGTTCCCATTGAAGGGGATCAGGGTAGCGATTGTACCATTTGGTTAATGGCGAGCCAAAACTGTTTTCATTTGCATCCAAAAAGACTTTTGCTGTCCCGCTAAATTCACTCCGCGCAGAAGAATAAGGTGTGAGTCCTTGTATATTTTTTCGTACCAGCTTATTGAGGTCGAACATGAATGAGTAGTTAGAATTTGAGAAAGAATGATTTATGCTTTTTGTGGGACAACGAACCTCCCAGGTTTTATTTTTCCATTTTAGATTATTCGAGATTCTTTTCCTATCGCTTTTTGCCGCAGCTTCACTGCCTCAGCATGTGCCTGTAGTCCTTCTGCTTCTGCCATTTCAATAACCGTTCTGGATATATTTTCTAACCCTTCTTTAGTAAGTTTTTGATACGTAATTTTCTTTACAAAGCTATCTACACTTACACCACTATAAGCTCTTGCGAAACCATTTGTCGGCAAGGTATGGTTGGTTCCACTGGCATAATCGCCTACACTTTCCGGCGAATAATTTCCAATAAACACGGAACCGGCATTAATTATTTTATCTGCCAGCACATCAGCATTTTTACAACTGAGAATTAAATGTTCAGCAGCATATTCGTTTACCAGGTCAATTGCCTCATCCATATTTTCAACAACTACTGCTTTACTATTCTGTAATGCTTTTTGTGCCAGCTCTTTTCTGGGCAACTGTTCTAACTGCCGCTTAATCTCCTCCTGCACCTTATTCACAACGGACAATTTGGTACTTACCAGCAATACCTGGCTGTCGGGCCCGTGCTCTGCCTGTGATAACAGATCAGATGCAACAAAAGAAGCGTCTGAACTTTCATCTGCCAATACGCAAACTTCACTGGGACCTGCCGGCATGTCGATAGCCACTCCCTGCATTTGCACCAGTTGTTTGGCTGCCGTTACATATTGGTTACCTGGACCAAAAATTTTGTACACAGCCGGGATAGTTTCTGTTCCGTAAGCCATAGCTGCAATAGCCTGTGCCCCGCCTACTTTTAAAATGCGGGTTATTCCTACAAGTTGTGCCGAGAATAAAATGGCGGGATGAACCTTTCCATTTTTATCACAGGGTGTGCACAGGGTAATTTCTTTACAACCAGCAATCATTGCCGGAACGCCTAGCATGAGAACTGTTGAAAAAAGAGGTGCGGTGCCGCCCGGGATATACAAACCTATTTTTTCAATAGCAATGCTCTTTCGCCAACATTGAACTCCCCGCATTGTATCAATTATCTCTGTTTTTTGCAGTTGCGCTTTATGAAAGACTTCAATATTTTCTTTTGCGTTTTGAATGGCCTTTTTCAACTCCTCTGAAATTTGCATAGAAGCCTGGCTGATCTCCTCTCCACTTACTGTAAAGTTCTTTAGTTCTACACCATCAAATTTTTTTGTAAAAGACCAGATAGCTTCATCGCTGTGCTGTTTTACCGCGTTCAATATCATTTGCACCGAGTTGAGTACAGCCGTATTATCTACATATGGCCTTTGTACCAACTGCTTCCAATCTTTCCTGTCCGGGTTGTTTATTATTTGCATAGCTCACATTTGCATATTCAAAGAATCATTTTTTCAATAGGCACTACCAATATCCCCTGGGCCCCCGCATTTTTTAACGCCTCTATTTTTTCCCAAAACTCATCTTCGCTTAATACACTGTGAACGGAACTCCAACCTTCATCTGCTAATGGCAAAACGGTTGGACTTTTCATACCAGGTAACAGGGCAATGATTTTTGATAAAGCATCGTTGGGAGCATTCAACAACACATATTTATTGTTGCCAGCCTGTTGAACGGCATTAATGCGAAATAATATTTTTTCTATCAGCCGCAATTTCTCCTGAGGCAAGGAAATATTTTTTACCATCACAGCCTGGCTTTCCAGTATTGTCTCTACTTCCTTTAACCCATTCATGAATAAAGTAGAACCGCTGCTCACCAGGTCGCAAATCACATCTGCCAGTCCAATTCCTGGTGCAATTTCAACCGAACCACTGATCTCATGTATTTCTGCTTCAATGCGGCTTTTCTTCAAAAATTGGGAACACAAAAACGGATAACTGGTAGCAATCTTTTTTCCTTTCAGGAACTCTACATCGCGATAATCTTCATTGCGGGGTACAGCAATTGAGAGCCTGCATTTACCAAAGCCAAGCTCTTTTACAATTTCTACGTCCTTGCATTTTTCATACAACACATTTTCACCCACAATTCCTATATCCGCTACTCCATCCTGTATGTATTGTGGAATGTCATCATCCCGCAAAAAATAAACTTCTAGCGGAAAGTTGTCGGCAACAGTTTTTAATTGGTTACGTCCATTTTTTACATCAATGCCGCAATCTTTCAGCAGTTCAATACTGTCGTCATGCAGGCGTCCCGATTTTTGTATAGCGATCTTTAAAACCATGATTTGAATTTACCCGGTGGTCAAAATTTTTAATTACTCAACAACTTCATAACAAAAAAGGCTCACCACCTGGTAAGCCTTTAATTTATTGATGGTACACAACATCACCGGCTTACCGCAAGGCAAGTACATGGTGATGAATATGTACAAATAATTTCAACATTGTGGCGCAAAAATAAGCTCCATTTCTTACCATCCAAAAGATTTTTTGTGCAACCTGAACTGAGGCATTAAGGATTATAAGGACAAACTTGACATGCTAACGCTCCTTAACCATCATCACAAGTCCTTTCTAAATGATGGCAAATAAAAAGGGCCGGAAAAACCAACCCTTATTAATTCGTTTATGTTTTTTTATTGAACAAAAGATATTCTTGGACCTCCCGTTGCAAACACAGCCAGCATTCTTTCCTTTTGTCCGTTGCTGAACATGTACATACAGGCATCGTCTGTATAATCCATATAATTCATGGTCATTTCAATAGCGCCATCTGTACAGGAATTATAATGCGGAAAATCAGGGCAGCCAAAATTAGCTGTAGTATGTTTTGGTGTGTCGTCTACAAGGTCGTTACCGCAGGTAGCATCGCCCCAAATATGTCTTAGGTTTAGCCAATGTCCAACTTCGTGTGTGGCTGTTCTGCCTTTATTATATTTCTGTATTAAAGTACCCGTTCTGCCAAATGCAGAATAAAGGACGACTACGCCATCCGTTGCAGGATTGTCACCAGGGAACTGTGCGTATCCTAAATACTTCGCCAGGTTACATGCCCACATATTTAAATTGTTAGCCGGATCAACAGCATCACTACCTCCTTTTGAAGTATATTTCATGGCATCATTAGCTGGCCAGCTTTGCCGCGTCGTCGACTTGCGGATGGTTTGAGATAAAACAAACTTAACTCCAACGTCAGCTTTCAAACCGGAGAAAATGGAAGGCACCAGCCTGCCATCGGCATTTCTTAAAGAAAAGTCCTCGTTCAGTACATCTATCTGGCTTTGTACCTGTGCATCAGAAATATTTTCCTGTGCTTTGTTATAAAGAACATGTACCACTACAGGAATTTCAATTTCGTTATTTGCATTTACACGTAAGGCTTCGCCATTGGCTATAACCCGGCGGGTAAATTGCTCCAATTGATTCATTTTATCCCTTAAAGATGGGTTTGCTGCCATGTGTTCTTCTAAAATTTCCTGCGACCCACAGTTGCGTTGGGCAACCTGCTCATTGGCGATTTCAGGAGATTCAGTAACAGAATCGTTTTTTTTACAGGAAATAAATAATAAAAAACTGAGTAGGGAAATTGTTAGTTTTCTCATGTTGAGGTGTTTTATGATGATAAATGAATAACTGGATGGTTAGCTTTACAAGGAGGATTGATTTTCTAAGGTAGGGCTTTCGGTTGGAGAAATTATTTTATTTATTAAGACCATTTTAGGAAGAATTACCCGAACATCAACAACCCTTAAACCGGCATTAACGTCTGAATTGGGAACTTTGTATAAATCTTCCGGATGAGGAAACTTTTTATCGTTTTATTGTTTGTTATTGCCTGGCAGGCTTCCCCCGCCCAAAAGGTAGATAGCATTTATTTTCACTTATATACAGATAGCCTTAAGAAAGGCTTTTACAACTACATTAATATCGACGGCAAATTATCTGATGGCACCTGGGCGCCACTGGATACGAACCAGGTGAAACTAATCAGCAATACCGGATTTTTTAAAGGCAACGACCTTTTTATTGACAGCTCTTATCATGAAGAAACAGTGAGGGTCAAGGCAATACTAAAAACAAATCCTTCCATTTGGAAAGAAACAACCATCCATATAAGAAAAAGGGGCTTTAATGAACCCCTCAAATCAAATGAAGAAATATTAGGCGAGATGCAGAAAAAAAGAAAAGATAAAAGCTGATTCACTAATCAAAGCTTTATCAAGTTCTCACATCTTTTTGGCGTCCTCCAAAAACTTTGCTAAACCAACATCTGTCAATGGATGTTTTAATAGACCTAATATAGATTCCAGTGGACAGGTACAAACATCAGCCCCTAACTCTGCTGCCCGAATAATATGATTGGCATTGCGTATAGAAGCCGCTAAAATCTCCGTTTTGTATCCCTGGATAGAAAATATTTGCGATATCTGTTCAATCAGCAACATTCCGTCCCAGCCACTGTCATCAATACGGCCAATAAAAGGTGAAACATAAGCGGCGCCGGCCTTAGCCGCCAAAATAGCCTGCCCTGCTGAAAATATAAGAGTACAATTGGTACGAATACCATTATCAGTAAACCATTTAATGGCTTTTACCCCATCTTTGATCATTGGTACCTTCACCACGATATTAGGATGTATAGCAGCCAGTTTTTTTCCTTCTTCAATGATAGTGGCCAGGTCAGTGGTCAATACTTCTGCGCTGATGTCGCCATCCACCATTTCACAAATAGTTTTGTAATGATTGTTGATGGCTTCTTGTCCGCGAATACCTTCTTTGGCCATTAACGAGGGATTAGTGGTCACACCATCGAGAATGCCCAGTTCGTTTGCCTCTTTGATTTGTGCAAGATTGGCTGTGTCTATAAAAAATTTCATGTCGCTGAATTATGGGGCAAATATAGAAGAATTAGAGAGCGAAGAAGGGAATAAAAAAAGCCTCAACATAGAGGCATAAAAAATGGCAGGCTACTTACATCGCACCGCTACAACCGCCTACCCTTGCTACCTTCCGATCCTGGGGGAGTTCAGCAGGAGCTGGCCGTATAAGACCTGCCGCTGCAAATATAGGGAAGTTTAAGAATTGAAGCGGGGTGACTGATTTTTGGGTAGCCGTATCAGCGAGCGTGTACGGTGAGATGAAACCTTACCTTGACTATAGCAAGGAAAAGAATATACCGGAAGGCATGGAAGATTATGCTGGTGATGTATGGACATGGGCAGCGATTGACCGAGATACCAAATTAATTAAATCGTGGTTTGCAGGTGGTAGGGAAGCTGATTCTGCCAATGTATTTATGCAAGATGTAGCTTCAAGAATAACCAATAAATACAATTACAACCGATGCGCACCACGCTTATTTGGACGCAGCAGATAATGTCTTTCATTTGAATATTGATTATGCACAGTTAACAAAATTATACGTGTGCCAACCGGACATAGCAACACAGAAAGAAAATATAGCCCCTCTAAGGGTAATAACTCTAAGAAGAAAATTCCTTTGGATGAACCAAACGAAAAGTTTATTTCTACTACTCACGTTGAGTGCCAAAATCTTACTATGAGAATGCACGTGAGAAGGGTTACAAGGGTTAACCAATGTCTTCTCTAAAAAGATTTAAAACCATTGCTATGCAATTGCCCAACATATTGCTGAATACAATTCGTAAAAAACGTTACAATGGACACTTTGGAAAAAATGGTGAAGCGAAAAAGATTTATCAAAAGCGGGCCACATGTTTCTGTAAATAAAGACGGCGGTTTACATAAACCTCCCACCCCAAAATCCTATCGCTGAAATGTCGAATTCAGGCTAGCAAAACCAATCAATTCATCAGCCCTGCCGCCAAAAGGGCGATAATATACCAGCACTGTATAACTATTTTCTGTACCCCAAAAATCGCCTTCTGTCTGGCTCATGTCCGGATAACCCTTTCCATCCAATGGTTTAGTGATATAGTTGTAGTTATAATATCCTTGTTTGAGAAAAAGTGTTTTCTCATAAGCGCCTCTCTCCTTATTGAAAATCATCTTAGAGGACGCATCAAAAGCGTAATCGGTGAGCTCACCAAAGATGTATATATCCCTTCCTTCAATAGTCCTGTTATTAGGGGGGAAATAACTAAAGTTGACGTACGCATAATCGCCCTGCCAAAACGGATTGATGCTCTCCATTGCTTCTATGGTATAAGATCCATTCAGGTCCCGGTAATATAAATAAGGAAGGCCATTACGGGAAGGATCAGGCTTTACAAAAATCCAGGCTGTATCCTGGGTCGTTTGCATTTTTTGCACACGATCACTTAACAAGCGCAGGCTGCGCAGGTCGAGCCAGCGAAATTCCTTACCTGCTGGCATGGCAGTGATACTTTCATCGATATATTCATAATAATTAGGCCGGGATATAGTAGGCCGGTCAATAAATAAAGAGGTTTGCCAATTGTTATTTTGCAGCACTACTATTTTTAGATCGCTGGGTGTGAAGAGGCGGATCCGGGGATCGGTTTGTACTCCAATAAACAATTTCTGAAACGTTTTGAAAAATTGTGCATTAAAAGGCTGTTGCACTTGTGCTGCTACAGTAGCCTGGCTGTTTACAACAACAAAGCGTTTGGTAAACGCCAATTTAGAAGTATCGCTGTCAAGGAAAACCTTTAGTAAATAGTTACCAGACCTGGAAGGAGTACTGTTCCGGTCAGGAACGGATGCCTGGTAATGAATATATCTCGTAATAGAAATAGACGAATTACGGTAGGTACTGATGCGAACATTCTGAAAGCCCTTGATGTATTCAAACGGATGCAAGATACTGGGTGTCCAGTCAGCGTTGCATAATTGAAAGGTGTAATAATAATTTTTCACCCGGTTCTCCAGGTCATCAAACTCCAATTGAAGCGCATCGGCAGAGTTAAGAGTAATAGCGGGAAAAGAAGTCTGGTCGCCATACCGGTACAATTTTGCCGATTTGATATTAGGGTTTAAGGTTGTGCCCTGGGCAATAGAACTTGCAGCATTTGCCAAAAACCCAACTAAAAAAAACAATGATATACCTTTCATTAATTTTAAAAATAAGCTATTTAGAAACCACGTTATATTTTTGATGCGAGACGTAAACATCAAAGATGGAAAGAAAGCCGGGCAAAAGATTTAACAAGCTTACTTGCACTTTTTATGGTTTACGGGATATCAGACGAAAAAGATCAGCTTTTGGTTTGATACAAACCTTAGCTTTATAAATTTATTTTGAACCTATCTTCCTTTATAGCACGGCGCATTGCCTTCAACCAGCAAAAATCATTTTCCCGGTTCATTATCAGGCTATCCATTGCAGCAACCATAATCAGCGTAGCCGTAATGATAGTAACGCTTTCCTTCGTCAATGGTTTCCAGGATACGGTAAGTCAAAAAGTATTTAGTTTTTGGGGGCACATCAGGGTGGGCTATCGCCAGCCTATGAAAGCAAACATTGCTGAAGAGGAACCCATTGAAGCTAATGATTCCCTGGTCCGTAACATTAAGGCGATTCCCCAGGTGCAATCTGTTCACCCATTTGCTACCAAGTATGCGATTTTAAAAACCGCTGATGAAATGGAAGGTGTGCTGCTAAAAGGACTGGATTCCAACTATAACTTTGAGCATCTTAAGTCTTTTCTACAACCGGGGGGCCGATGGGTGCGATTCAATGATAGCTCTTATTCAAGAGAGATCGTCGTTTCAACTTATACTGCCAATCAATTGCATCTTAAACTAAACGATCGCATACTTATTTATTTTGTGCGGCCCGATGGCAGTTTGCGTCCGGACCGGCTAACGATAGTTGGCATTTATAAAACCAGTATTGAAGAATACGATAAAACTTTTGCTATTGGTGACATTAAGCTTATAAGAAGACTAAACGGGTGGAAACCAGATGAAATAGGTGGCTACGAGATTTTTCTTAAAAACTATAAGCAGATGGACCTGGTGAGCAACGCTATATTTGGTGGTGATCAAATCCCTCCAACGTGGGAAACAAAAACAGTAAAAGAAATCTATCCTAATATATTTGACTGGCTGCAAGTAATTAATACCAACAGCACTGTACTAATCTCCATTATGATCATTATTGCGATCATTAATCTCATTACCTGTCTTATTATTCTTGTACTGGAGCGATTACGTATGATAGGTGTATTAAAAGCCCTTGGCGCCACCAACTGGACGGTGCAGAAAATATTCTTACACCATTCTGTCATCATTACTATAGTTGGAATTATTGGCGGTACGCTCTTTGCCCTGGGTTTACTGTGGCTGCAACAAACGACGGGCTTTGTGCGTCTACCGGAGGATGCCTATTATATGGATAGGGCTTCGGTAAAGATTTTATGGTGGCAGGTGGTAGCGGTAGGTATTGGCACCCTCGTTGTTTCTTTATTGGTGCTTCTTATTCCTTCTTTTATTGTTCGAAGGGTGCAGCCAATTAAAGCCATCCGTTTTAATTAAGACAAAAGATGTGAAAGAATAATGCCCGATGCCACCGCTGCATTTAAGGACTCTGCAGAACCTTTGCGGGGAATGGTTATTTTTTCTGTTGCCATTTCAACTACCTCCTTTCTTAGGCCTTTTGATTCATTGCCAACCAACAATATTCCGTGGTTTGTCTTCTCAAATTGAAGTACGGGCCGTCCATTTAATGTAGCAGCGTACTTTGGAACAGACTGTTTTCCCAGCCATTTGTCTTCTTCATCATAATATACATCCACCCTGGCGATACTAGCCATGGTGGATTGCACTACTTTGGAATTATATAGATCGGCACACCCTGTGCTGCATATTATATTTTGAACGCCAAACCAATCTGCTGTCCGTATAATGGTACCAAAGTTTCCAGGATCCTGTATAGTATCGAGATATAAAGCAAATGAAAAAATAACCGGTTCAACAGATGAAAATTGCTTTATTACAGCAACTGCATTATTTGGAGTTTGCAAACCAGATATACGCTCCAGTTCTGTTTGGGAAATGATTGTAAATTTTGAAGGTTCGATTAAGCCCGTACATTGTTTGACCCAATCTTCTAATCCATAGATCATTTGAATTTGGAACGGAATGAGTTGAGCCAGTTCACTAACGATCTTGGGACCTTCAGCTATAAATAGCTTAGTTTCATCGCGGTGTTTTTTCAGGGATAAACTTTGAATATCTTTGATTTCTTTTTTACTAAGCATACACTGGCTTTTACTATATGTTTTTTTTCGTGGCAAAATCAACCATACGATCCTATTGTTACCTGGTAGCCGCGTTTTCTATTTTTCTCTTTTCCTGTAAAACCATTAAAGATTATCCTGCAAACAAACCATTTGTTTACGAGAATAAGATCAACCTGCAAGATAAACTTAGCACCGATGAAAGGAAACAATTAACGCAAGGGCTCGAACAACAATTACATGACAGCTTAAGGGTAAGGTGGGTAAGCAAATTTTTAATAGCGCAGGTGTTGAAAAATCCACCTGTTTATGATAGTATTAATGCCGACAAGTCGGCAGGTTTTATGAGTACCTATTTAAATTCATTAGGTTACTATCGCGACTCTATTAATTATAAAGCCAGTATTGATACCGTTAGTGATCAACAGCGTACTACTGTCAACTTCAATGTAGTTACTGCAAAGCTTTTCCAGCTCGATTCGATCAGTTACAATTTGTATACGGATACATCCGATAAAGTAGTTCATAGTGCTGGAAGAGACACGCTGCATCAATTGACAAAAAATTCGATAAAACAAACCCTGGTTAAAAAAGGCGACCCTTTTTCTGCAGCCACCCTCTCGCAGGAGATAAACCGGCTTGCCGACATATACCGCGATAATGGGTATTTGCGTTTTTCAAATGAAGAGTTGCTAGTGTTGTGGGACACCGTGGGGCTTGCATTGATCCGGCCAACACTCGATCCTATAGAACAGGCGCTACAATTAGAGCAGTTAAGACGCCGCAGGTTAAATCCAACGGCCGATGTTGAATTCAGGTTGAGAACAAATCCCGATACTTCAAGGTTGATACGATATTATGTAGGCAATGTCAGGGTATTTCCCGATCTCAATGCAGATACCTCTTTGTATTATCCAACAATTGATACTGTTGGCACCTACCAGTTTATTTCTTACCCGGTATTGTTTAAGCCACGCAAGCTGGTTGATTTTATTTACCTGCGCCAGGGAGAGCTTTACCGTCAAAGCAATTTTCTCAAAACGCAGAACAGGTTTAATTCCTTAAGTTCCTGGCGGCTGATAACAATAACTCCAAATCCCCGTCCCGGCCAGGATTCAGTGGACTTTGATATCAAGCTGACCCCTGCCAGGAAGTATCAATTTACTACAAACCTTGAAGGGAGCAGGAATCAATCACCTCTGGCTGTAATAGGAAACTTATTAGGTATAGGTGTAAATGTTGGTTTACAAAACAGGAACTTTTCACGAGGTGCTAATCTTGCAACTACGAACCTGCGATATGGCATTGAGCTTAATGCTACTTCTGATCAAAGCATCATTCAAACACAACAATATTCTTTAAATCATTCGATTCTGTTTCCCCGGAAGTTTCCCAAAAACCTTATTTTATTTCGTGGAAGCAAGGATAACGTTAGAACCATATTTGGAGCAAACCTGGCCTATACAAACCGTTATGATTATTACACCGTTCAATCCATCAATACTTCCTGGGGATATGAAAGATCACGAAACAATAAAATCCTGACCATTCGTTTTCCCAATATCGAATATTATTATTTAAACAAGCAACAAGGATTAATTGAGTTGATTGATTCAAATCAATCTTATAAGTACATTTTCAACAAAGGCCTGATACTATCAACAATTGTCAACCTCACTGTTGCAAGTGGTAAAAAAAATGTCACTCGTCTCTTAAGTGTAAGTGCTGAACTTTCGGGATTGGTTGCCAGTCTCATACCATCAAAATTTTTAGACAGTAATCTATACCGGTTTATTAAACTTGATGCCGAATTTCGTCAGAATCATAAGATACGCCGCTCGGCATTTGCATGGAGAGTATTTGCAGGTGTTGGATATGGAATACCTTCTTCTCCGAAGGATCCTCTTAGCCAGTATCTTCCGTTTTTTCGTCAATATTTTGCAGGTGGGCCAAATACCATGCGGGCGTGGGGAGTACGCAGATTAGGTCCTGGTTCAGCGTTGAAGTCTTTTGAAAAAACGAATGCACCGGACCGTTTTGGAGACATGCGTATAGAGGGCAATGCTGAATACCGGTTTTACCTGGCTACTTTAAGTGGCGTCATACTAAATAGTGCTTTGTTCACCGATATAGGCAATGTTTGGTTCGTGAGAAAGAATTCTGATTTTCCCAATGGTGAGTTTAAATTCAACCGCCTTTGGACAGATATTGCTATTGGCGCCGGCACCGGTTTGAGAATAGATTTCGGTTTTTTAAAACTTCGTTTTGATTACGCTTACAAAGTAAAAAACCCAACACCTGATATCACTCATTCCAGTGAACAGAACCAGTGGTTTTATAACTGGCAGTTATTCAATGGCCAGTTCCAATTAGGTATTGATTATCCTTTTTGATCTCCTATTTTTTGTTCAAATTCCTCTATGTTCATTGCACTGGATAATAAAAAGCTTCCTATTCTTGTTCGGCATAAACTACTGAGGTATCCTCCGCATCCTAGTTTTTCTCCGAAGTCATTGGCAAGACTCCTGATATAGGTACCTGTTGAACAAACTACTTTAAAATGCACTATTGGTAATTCTGTTTTTATTAATTCAAATCCTGAGATCATAACAGGTCTTGCATCTAATTTCACTTCCACACCCTGCCTGGCTAATTCATATACTCTCTTACCTTCTTTTTTTATAGCAGAATGAATAGGAGGTACCTGTTGAATAAGCCCTGTAAAAGACAAAGCAGCTTGTTCTAACTCTTCTTGGCTAATGTTTTCTATTGGCTTAAAGTCCCGGGGTTCACTTTCCAGATCATAAGTAGGCGTAACAGCACCTAATGTAATGGTACCGGTATATTCTTTTTCCTGTGCCATATACTCATTGATCTTTTTGGTGAATTTTCCGGTGCAAATAATTAACAAGCCGGTAGCCAACGGATCCAGCGTACCGGCGTGACCTACCTTTTTAGTCCTGGTGAGATAACGGATTTTTCTGACTGCATCAAAAGAGGTCCACCTCAAAGGTTTATTGATCAACAATACCTGCCCTTCGGTATATATATTATAAGGTGTTTCCATGGCTGGCAAATGTAGTTAATAGTCCACGTTTGTTTAATAAGCCAGTTAATAGGCATGGCAGTTACACCTACAATTTTAGATAGATTGCCTGTTTTTTAATTCCAGGTATTTATTCAGCGAATTGATGCTAAGCATCTGTGGACTACTTAAAACAGCGATGATGCCGTGTGCCTGTAATTCCTTTGCTATTAACTTTTTCTCGTGGCGGTATTTATCTGCAATGGTCTTGATATAAATATCTTCTGTGGTTGAAGCCTTTGCTTCTGTCAATTCTTTCAATTCGGTATTCTCAAAAAATACCACCATTAACAGGTGATAATGCGCTAATCGTTTCAGAGACGGCAATTCACGTTGTAAACTCTCAAAAGATTCAAAATTGGTGAAGAGTACCAACAGGCTTCTGTGGGCGATCCGATTGCGTACAGCTGAAAATAATTTTTCAAAATCAGGTTCCAGGAAATTAGTTTGCTGCTTATATAAAGCTTCGAGGATATGATTAATCTGTGTTGGTTTTTTATCAGCCGGCAGAAAGGCATCAAGGTGTTGCGCAAAAGTGATTAATCCTGCCTTGTCTTGTTTTTGCAATGCCACATTTGAAATAACCAATGATGCGTTAATAGCATAGTCAAGTAAGGTCATGCCTTCAAAAGGCATTTTCATAACACGGCCCTTATTAACCACGCAATAAATTTGTTGGCTGCGTTCATCTGTAAAATTATTAACCATCACATCGCCACGCCGGGCGGTAGCTTTCCAGTTTACGGTTCGGTAGTCATCTCCTCTTACATATTCTTTAATTTGTTCAAACTCCATGCTGTGCCCTAATTTTCGCATACGTTTTACCCCGGTCTGTTGCATGTGGTTTGCCACGGCCATAATACTAAAACGTCGCATTTGAATGTACGAGGGATATACCTTTACGGGTTGTTGCCTATGAAAAGTAAATCGACGCCGGACAAATTTTAAAGGTCCCTGTACATATACGTTAATATTTCCAAAATGATATTCCCCCCGCTCCTGTGGTTTTATAAAATATTCGAGGTCGGTTCTCTGCATCGAATGAATTCTTAATTGGTGGCTCCATTTTCGGTCCTGGAACTGAAACGGCAGCTCATCGATGATAGTACACAGAACATTAAAATCATAGTTATTTTGCAGCTCTATTACTACCTTATTTTCGTCCCCGTTACTTAATCTTTCATTTACCGAACGCCGCGCTTCAATTCCCTCTTTTTTACGGTACAATAAAAACACTTCAATCAATATCGTTAATACTATAAATAACAATATAAGTATAGCAATATTAAACAGTGGTGGAGCAAAGTAACTCAACACGAATACAACAGCCGCACTAAAGCCGGCGTAATAGACAATGCTGTTCAGATAGAACGTTGTGGAGTCCCAGTCTTCAATGACTTTTCTAAACATTATCTCGGAATATCCATAGTTTGAATAATTTGCTTAATAACAGCATCTTCTGTAACTCCTTCCATCTCTTTGTCTGGTGACAAAATGATTCTGTGACGAAGCACAGGAGGTAGCACTTCAAGGATGTCTTCTGGTGTTACAAAATCTCTTCCGTTTATTGCAGCTATAGCTTTTGATGCATTCATGACGGCAAGTGAAGCTCTTGGCGATGCACCCAGGTAAATAGACTTATGATTTCTTGTATGATGAATAAACCTGGCAATGAACTGCAACAATTTTTCTTCAATAACAGTGGTTTTAACCTGCTTACGAACAGAAGCAATTTGATGGGCCTGTAATACCGATTCAATAGAGGCAAGTACATTGGTATTACCCATTTGATGAAACTGCGTCAGGATCTCAAATTCCTCTGCCTCGCTGGGATAAGGGACTACTATTTTAAATAAAAAACGATCCAATTGTGCTTCCGGTAAACGATAGGTTCCCTCCTGCTCTATTGGGTTTTGCGTAGCCAATACCATAAACGGAGCTTGCATAGAATAGGTCTTTCCGTCTACGGTAATTTGTTTTTCTTCCATCACTTCAAACAAAGCAGCCTGTGTTTTTGCCGGCGCCCGGTTGATCTCATCTATCAAAACTACATTGCTAAACAACGGGCCTTTTTTAAAATCGAAGGTACCTTCCTTTGGATTGAATACCGGCGTACCTAAAACGTCCGACGGCATAAGGTCAGGAGTAAACTGGATACGGGAAAATTGCACGGCCAACGATTTGGCTACGAGTTTTGCAGTCAAGGTTTTTGCTACGCCAGGCACACCTTCAATCAATACATGACCATCTGCCAGTAAAGCAGCAATAATCAAGCGTACCATTTCATCCTGGCCGATAATAATTTTTTTTATTTGTTGGCGAACAGCATTTACTGCATTACTTAATTCAGCTAAATCTGTTCTTACGCTAAAAACTTGTTCTTCCATTTTATGTGTTTTGATAAAACAATTCTACCTGTTGGTGAAAATCGGACAATTGTTTTTCTGAAATAGCAGCCGTGTGATCTAAATAATTGATGAAACTAATAATCTGTTGTAATCTTTCCGCAGGGTAGCCAGTTTTATAATGCAGGTTTTGAACAAAGTTTTCGTCCAATACCTGTGTTGTCAGTTTATACCTTGTTCGAACATGATCCAGGAAATAAGCACCCATTTTAGTGGCCAGGTTTTTATGGTCTTTTCGGTCATAATAAAGCCGCCCTAATGTTTTCACAAAATCAAGAGAATCATTCCTTGGACGCTGGAGGGCCGGTATCATTCGTTGTCTGCGGCGCATGTCTAACAACACAAAAAGCAAAATAGTAATAACACCGGTTAACAAGCCCCATTTAAATGAAGGATATTTCATTAACACGCCCAGCCAGTTCGGTTCTTTCTCTTTATTATTTTGCGGTTTTGATAAATAATATTCATTCCATAAAACCTTATCAACAGAACCTGGTATCACTGATAGGGCATTTTGAAAATACTCTGCATTGTTTTTGTGTAAGATGAAATAATTACTAAATGCAAGTGGCGCTACATGAACAAACAAACTTCCTTTACCTGCGTTGAATTGTACAAAGTTGGGACTGCCTTCTTCTGTTCTGCCTAAAACTTTTGTTCGCACGGTGTCCAGGGAATAAAATGAACTTTCAAATTTTTTCCCTGGATAAACAAAAAGCTTCCCTGAAGTAAAAACACGGCTTTCCAGTTTAATCCGGAGGCTGTCTTCAGCCAAATTCATAAAATTGTCCAATGAGTTTTCGTTGTAAGAAAAATGAAATGACTCGATAGCATCATAAGAAAAAGATTTTGCTATAATAAAAACATAGTTCCCTTCCTTTATGAAAGAAAAGAGACGGCTGAGTTCATCCTCATCTGCATTGAAACGATTAGCAACCAATATAACAGCCTGGTTTGGCTCGACCATATTTATTGAGTCCCAATAGGTGGGATAAGCTTTACTAAAGTAGACAGAAGCGGCGGGGAAAAGGGAAGGCAATAAAGCTTTTGCAGCTGATGTGCCATAAGGTATCTTATCTCTTTGGCGTAAAGTAATACGTTCGTCCAAACGCTTCGGTCTTTTTTTATTGCTTGTGATAATAAGCCATCCCAAAAAAACAACAATAATGGCAGCCACAATATAAACTCCGTATTTCTTCACTTCCATTGCTGTTTAAAGGTTGCAAAATCTTTTTCTAAAGAAGCAAATCTATCGGCCGACAATTCAAACTTTCCATACCAGATGTATTCAAAATTCCTTGTAAGACGAAAAAAATCTTTATGATAAGGAGTGTCAAATAGCTGGTTTATATACTCACTATTTGTTCTTTCCTGCTTGTATTGAATAACGTCATTTTCAGCGAGGTCTTTTAAAGTACTCAAATACCATAAACGAATTGCCAGCCGGTAGTTTTGTTCGCTAATCGCTTTCCTGATTTCTTTGTCATAGTTCACAGAGAAAATATTTTCTTCTGCTACTTCATCATTGCCGGTATCAATGGAAGCAGACCGTCTTCGAAATAATTTAATATTACTTGATGCTAAAAAAGCAATAAGAATGGCAATAAAAGCTGCTATTACCAAAAACCAGAGAAGATTTGAAAACCATTTTTTTTCAAACCACTTTTCTTGTTCGGGGATGTTGGCCTGTTTGGGCTTTTGCCTTGCAGGCACTGTATTGACATACCAATAATCCTCATCATTTTTAAGCCTTTTTAATGTGCTGTCGTACACCACGCGGGCTTGTACTTTGCCTGTATCCTCCATTTTATCAAAAACAGTTACCGCCTCTTCGGACGAACCCTCATTTACCATCAGGCTATCAGCAATAACCGGCGCTTCCTTCTGCTCCTGCTCAAAACTTGCAATAGCTATGGGCATAAACAAAAAAAGAAAGCATACCCTTGCGATGATATGGTGTAAAAAAATTTTAAACATTCTCTTTCCTCACTTTCTCATTAGCACCTCTTGATAACCGGGCAGGATAAATAATAAAATACCAAATAATAAATAAGGCAGAAGACAATAACAACAAAAGATTTAAAGCGAGTGGCATTTTATAATAACGTGTAACAAATCCTTCATAAAATGCAGCTATAATAAATACAGGTATCAATCCGATGATCATTTTTATTCCATCTTTTGTGCCCTGCTGAAACGCTTCCATCCTTCGGCGGGTTCCGGGAAACAAAAAACTCGTGCCCATGACTACTCCGGCGCCACAAGCCATAATAATAGCGGTTAATTCCAACAGGCCATGTATTAAAACGGTGGTTGCAGCCTGGCCCCCTAATCCTTTTACATAAAACATATATTCAAAGGCCCCCAGCCGGATTGACTCTTTGCCCAACGAAACCAAACTTGGTATGCCTAAGAAAATGCCACGAAAGAAGTAAATAAAAGATACAAGAATATTATTTACCATAATGCGGATGAACATCACGAAAGAATTAGAATCCTGATACACGCCAAACGGGTTTCCCTTTTCGATATTTTCCTCGGTCATATTTACATACCCATCACCTAAAACTTCCCGGACAAATCCTGGTTCGCTGGTGGCTGAAAAAAAACCTACTGAAAAAAATAACATGAAAATGATGAAAGCAACCAGGATCAGTACCCGGTGTTTTTTCACCGTTAAGGGCACATCATAACGCCAGAAATTAAGGAGGCGGTTCGATTCCTCCTTTCGGTTTTTGTAAATGTTCAGATAAATCCTTGAAGCCAGGGAATTGACATACTGTGTAACCCGGCTGGTTGGATAAAATGTTTTTGAATAGGCAAGGTCGTCGACCAACTGTATAAAATCCTTCGCAATTTCATCAGCCCCTTCAGCGCTTTCCTGCTGAACTTTCTCCCAACGGTCTTTATTTTTTTTTATGAATAAGCCTTCACGCAAAACGGGTGGTTTAAAGTTGTAAAATACTATTTTTACGACTGTTGCGTGAAAAAGAAGGTTTAAAGTTTACGTTGTCTTAAATACATGGCATGTCAATCATCAGGGTAAACACTAATTTCAATATAGAACTGGAGTTTGAAGCAGCTCCATTTTACAAGCGCTTGCTGGCCTGGTTAATCG
>DAIQPL010000199.1:0-7821 GCA_036787395.1 Flavisolibacter sp.
TCAGCATACTGATGCCTTTATCGGTGGCCATCCAAATACGGTCTTTATCGTCTACGATCAATTGACTCACACTAATATTGGGCAATCCATTTTTTTCAGAAAGAGTCGAAAACCTGCCCGTGGTTTTGTCAAAGCGGCATAATCCTGAAATCGTCCCTAACCAGATTTGCCCACTATGGTCCTGGGTGATTGATTGGACAAAATTTGCCGCAAGAGACGAAGTATCATCTACCATGTTTGTAAAACGTTCAACTTCTTTTGTGAGCCGATTGTATTTGATAAGTCCATCAGTCCGGGTTCCAATCCACAGTACTCCATGGTTGTCTTCTAAAATAGTCCGGGTTACATTACGAAGCAACCCATACACAGAATCATTTTTAAAATTATATACTGATACCCCGGCTGAACTACCAATTAATAGATCACCGTTTTTATCTGATACAATACGATTGACACACGCAGTTCCTTTGGAAGTATCCTGCTGAGCATATACGTGGCGAAAGTTTTTGCGCACAGGATCAAAGACATTCAGTCCAGCATCGGTGCCAACCCACATATTACCAGACTTATCACAACAAAGTGAATAAACATCATTATCATTCAGCGAATATGGATCATTTCGCTTCCATTGATAATTAGTATATGCTCCCGTAATACGGTCCAAAATGTATACCCCGTTTGACGTCCCAATCCAAAGCCGATAAGACGAATCTTCTGCAATTGCCCTGGCCGATTTATATGCGAGTGTCTCAGAGGTATTTGATGAGAACCGGTAAAGAATAAATTTTGACTCATCAGGATTAAACCGCTCGGCACCACTAAAAGTAGATAACCAGATCATACCTGCCCGATCCTGAAATATTCCACCAATTCTATTCGACTGCAGTTTTTTTTGATCAAGAAGATCGGCCTGGTATTCATAAAAAATATTACTGTCGTGCAAGAAAAGAATTAAACCAGCCGCGTTCGTTCCTATCCAGAGCCTTCCGTTATTGTCAATAAAAATATCACGCAAATAATTGGAAGGAATATGTTTTTGTTTCTCGATGAAGTTTGTAAAATGCCTTGTGCGATTCGTTTTGGTATCGAAACATTCAAGAGTAAGAGTTTGATACACTGATGTCCATAAATTTCCAAATTTGTCAATGGCCATTTTACTGAGATTATTGCCGGTTAAAGTGCCGCTATCATTTGGATCATTAAAAAAAGAAGTGAATTTTTTTGTAGAAAGATCAAGACAATTCAATCCATTGCTTGTCGTGATCCACATTTTTCCATCAGGAGCGAATTCGATATCATTGATATAATTTCCAGAGATAGAATTGGAATGATCATCACGAACGAATCGTTGAAAACGTTTATTCTTTTTATCGAAGGAGCATAAACCTGAGTTGGTACCAATCCAAATTATGCCATACACATCTTCATTGATAACCCAGATGACATTAGAAGGAAGAGAATTTTCATCTTTGTCACTATAAAAAAAAGATTGAAAAGAATTTGTCTGATAGTCATAGTAGGCCAGTCCATTTGCTGTTCCGATCCAAACCGTACCATGTGAATCCGTGAATAAGCTTTGAACCATATTATTGGGTAGAGAATTTTTGTTACCTCGTTCATATCGGTAACCCTCCACCTTATATCCATCAAAGCGATTTAATCCATTTTCAGTGGCAATCCATATCAACCCATATTTATCCTGTGTAATTGCAAACAATCTGTTTTGTGATAATCCTTGTTCCATGGAAAGATGCTGTACCTGTATCGGTGGAGCTTGGGTAAATGCGGCCTGGCTAATTACAATAACTAATAAGTTCAAAAAGCAAGATGGTCGAAGAGTGTAGCTCATTCCGAAACAGATTAACAACTTCATTTACCTTCTTCGTAAGATACTTCTTTCTATATAATAGTTGACCGGATTATGAATTGACCCTTCCTTATTGCCTTCATAAACTTCTGCAGCTTTTTCACCGGCAAATGCAATGTTTGTAAAGGCAGGTTAATTCTGACAACTTATATATACTTTGTTACTCCTGGTATAGCTATTGGATAGAAGCCATCTTCATTCGGTAACACCGGAGGTTTGGCATCCCATGCATATTCTTTTGGTTGAAGATTAAGTCCTGAGTTGAGTGCTTTATCCCATTCAATCATTTGTCCGCTGTAAGTAGCCATGCGTCCTAAAATGGAAGTCATAGTACTCATAGCGCCGTTTTCTGCATCAGCAAACTTATATTCTCCTTTAGCAATGGCTGCAAACAACTCATCGTGTTCGGTTTGGTAAGGATTGTTTTCAGTTTTCTTGTCAAACTGGAACAACACTTTTCCTTTATGATCAACGATGTTGGCTGCACCGCACTGAATTTTTCCTTTTGTACCAATAAGCAGTTCGTCTACCCTGCTCATAGTACCTGGTATATGCCGGCATTGACTATTCAATACAGAGCCATCGGGATAATGATACTCAACATAATGGTGGTCGAAGATCTCCCCATGGTTTTTTCCTTTACGTACCTGGCGTCCGCCCATTCCCTGCGCTTTAACCGGGTGAGACCCTTTAAACCAGTTGATCACATCAAGATTGTGAATATGTTGTTCTGTGATGTGATCGCCACAAAGCCAAACAAAATAATACCAGTTACGCATCTGGTATTCCATCTCGGTTTGTCCTTCCTTGCGCTCACGAACCCATACGCCATCGTTGTCCCACCAGGCCTGCGCCGAAGTAATGTCTCCAATCTTATCTTTTAATTTATACAGTTGACGATAAGAATTCTGGTAATGACGTTGCAGACCTACAACTACGTTCCGTTTTTTTTGCTTTGCGATCTCTGCTATGCTTAGCACTTTTTGAACACCCGCAGGATCAGTGGCAACCGGCTTTTCCATAAACACATGTTTGTTTTGACGGATAGCTTCTTCAAAATGTATGGGGCGAAATCCAGGAGGCGTTGCCAGGATAACAACATCAGCCAGCGGAATGGCTTTTTGGTAAGCGTCAAAACCTGTAAACTTTCTTTCTTCGGGAACGTCAACTCTTGCCTTTACATTTTCCGCTCCCGAACTATCGTCGGTGAGTTTTTTATAACACAGATCAAGCCGATCCCTGAAGGCATCAGCCATGGCTACCAGTTTTACATTTTGCTTCGATAGTAAAGCCTGCATGGCAGCACCTGTGCCACGGCCACCGCATCCAACAAGTGCTATTTTAATGGCATCATCTGCACCGGAGAAAAAATTAGCTTTGGATAGAACAGGCATAACTAGCAGGCCGCCTGCTACCAGTGAAGTTTGTTTTACAAAATCTCTTCGCGTAGTGTTGTTTTTTTGATCATTGTTCATAGCAAGTTGTTTTATTTGATATTCCTTATTGACCGAGATATAATTGAAAGAATTTTTCGATTTCCTCCGGACCCGGTTGTTTCAATGGCCTGACCATGCGAAAACCAATAAAGGGTGCGTCGGCGTTCCACCAACGGCTTTTTGGTAGTTGTGGGTCACGCCGGTTCCATACCGGATCAGACATTAAACGCTTTGCACTCCGTATATCCTTTGCTTCGTCCATGTACGTACCACCACGTACAGTACGTGGATGCCGTGCAGTAGGCAACCGTACAGGTGATGCAGTGGAGTCAGTTAAACCAGCGTAAAAGTTTTCATCATACTGATCAAGTGTCCATTCACCTACATTGCCCAACATATCATAAAGCCCCCACTGGTTTGGAAGTAGTTGCCCTACCATATGATAATGCCCATTGCTGTTCCTTGCATTCCATGCGTATTTGTTCAGGTCCTTAGCGTCGTTGCTAAAAGGAAAGATAGTAGTTGAGCCGGCACGGCAGGCATATTCCCATTCGGCTTCACTTGGCAGCCGGTAAAAGACGCCGGTTTTTTTATAAAGCCACCGGCAGTACATAAGGGCACCATATTGTTGCATACTGTTAGCAGGAAAGCCTGAAGTCTTTCCCATTCCCAATGTAAGGTCAATGTAAGGCGGGCTTGGCCTTGTGATCGCATCGAGCTCCGAATTAAGGGGAGTGTTTTCGTCTTTGGCAAAGGCATCAAATTCTTCATAGGTTACTTCATACTTGCCCATCCAAAAAGCATGCACCCGGATAACATGCGCGGGTTGTTCACCCTTTTCTTTGACCGCAGCCTTTTCCGTGCTGCCAAAAATGAAAGTGCCTGCCGGAATTGGTATCATAGAAAATTGCAAGGATGTTCCCGGAATAGTTTGCTGATAAACTTTGAAGGAAGTATCGGGCGACTGACCGGCTACAGTTTTAAATTGTATAAATAAAGCAAACAAAATAAGTACTCTCACAGGAAGCATTTATCAAAAGGAAGTTATAGTTTTTTACCAACTCGGAAACAAATAATTTTTCACTTTGGAAATCTATGTACAACCAGGTTTGAGATAGTTTAATTAGATGAATCGGATCGTGCCCAATAGCTGTCGAAGTTGCCTGCCTTATAAATTTTTATTTTTCCCTTATCAATCGTCGTAATTAATAAGGCGGCATTGTACTGCCTCGCTATCTTTTTTGCTTTTTTCAACGAAAGTATACTGCAAGCGGAAGCAAGCCAGTCGGCCGTTGCTCCATCATCGGCAATGACGGTGACATTCCTTTGAAAGGTCACTCCATAACCGGTTTTTGGATCGATAATATGTGAATAGCGCTGACCACCGTGTTCCATATATTGATAGAAATCGCCCGATGTAGCTACTGCTTTGTTGGTAACACGAAGATAACCGGACAGTAATTCATTGTGGGTTCGCGGAGTATTGATCCCTACATGCCAGCCCCCGGAACCAGGCGGCGCATTCGTCATTACCATATCACCACCTGCATCTACCAACGCCTGACGAATGTGTTGTGATAAAAGAAAATCAATGATCTTTTGCGCTGCATATCCTTTAGCAATGCCGCCAAGATCTAACAGCATATACTTCTGAATTAATTTTACGCGATGTTTAACCGAATCAATCACTAGTTTATCAAAGCCCACTTTCAATTTGGCCTCCTGTACTTCGCCCGCCCCCGGAAATTTTTTTGATTTTCTTGCTATTCGCCACAGATGGGTTAGCGGTCCAACGGTAATGTCGAAACTGTGGTCACTTTTTTGCCATGCCGTGCGGCTAAGAATCAAAACGTCGTAAAGTGAATGGGATACCTGGACAAAACTGTCTTTGCCTGCCGTCGCCGACAATTTATTTAATTCACTTTCGGGTGAATAATCGCTAAAAATAGCATTAAGAGAATCGGCCAGTAAAAAACATTGCTTCGCGATATGTTCTGCCTTCAGGGAATCGGCTGCATAAAAAATAATATTCATTGGCGAGCCCATTTTTGGCTCTGAAAAACTAAAGCGTTTTAATTGGGCATAGCATATGTTAGCCAGGCAAAAGAAAAAAAGCAGGAACCTATGTTTCAAAATTTGATGCTTTGAAATAAAGAATATGGTTAAATTTATTGCATCAGTTATTTATAGTGAAATTTTCGCTGCTCAATAACCGATACCTATATCTAATAAGACTAGGAATTATCTTATCAACATTCATTCTTTTGCCTGACTAATAACTAACCAGCCATGATCAATCGCCGTAAATTTTTGCACAACAGTATTGTTGCCGGAGCAGCGGGTTTATTGCCCGTTTCCCTTTCAGCCCGTGAAAGGAAAAGCAGTAAAACAAATCGCACATCTAACGAGCCTTTTCACCTGAACTATGCAATCCACCAGGGTATGTTTAAAAATCTTGGCGGTGATGATGTCATTGACCAGATCAAATTTGCATATGACCAGGGGTTCCGTTCTATCGAAGACAATGGTATGATGGGGCGTACGCCTGAACTCCAAACTAAAATAGGCGATACACTTGCTAAACTGGGCATGAACATGGGCGTATTTGTTGTGGAAAAAGGAGGAAATTCGGCCAATACACTTGCTGCCGGAAAGCAAGAGTATATTGATATTTTTTTAAAGGGGTGCCGTGGTGCGGTAGAAGTAGCTAAAAGAGTAAATGCAAAATGGGTTACCGTAGTGCCGGGTGATTTTGAAAGAAATCTTCCTATCGGCATTCAAACCGGCAACGTGGTTGAAGCTTTGCGAAAAGGTGCAGAGATTCTTGAGCCAAATAAAATTGTAATGGTATTAGAGCCTTTAAGTGATACACCTAATCTTTTTTTGCAAAATTCTGACCAGACCTATATGATCTGCAAGGCTGTAAATAGTTCTTCCTGCAAACTATTATTCGACATGTACCACATGCAGAAAAATGAAGGCAACATCATTAATAATATCAATAAAACCTGGAACGAGATTGCCTATTTCCAGATCGGCGACAACCCGGGAAGAAAAGAACCGACCACCGGAGAAATGAATTATAAGAATATTTTCAAGCACATTTATAGTAAAGGCTACAAGGGCATACTCGGAATGGAACATGGCAATTCTATACAAGGCAAAGAAGGCGAACTAGCCCTGATTAAAGCTTATCGCGATTGCGATAATTTTTTGATTTAACTGAGATGAAATTGCAGTGGGCTTACAAGTGGCTTTTTATAATATCCTGTCTAACGTAAGACGGTGAAACAATTTTTTTATTGTCGTCCAATTCCAAACTGGTCACCCGCTTTTACCGCTTTAGTTCCATTAAACTGAACTTCCACCATTTTTTCGCTTGCAACGTTGTTGTTGAATTCATCTTTTAACGTTAAAAGAATCTGACGTGTTTTTACATCAATCACCTCACCACTGGATGGGTACGCATATTTTCCATCTATGGTAAACGTGATCCATCCCGGCATATCCTGCACCGGGATGGTAGTGAGTTGTTGATAGGGCGGCCGTGCGTTGAAGACATGTAACCGCATATTATGTCCATCACACACCCATAGTTCTTTTTCATCTGTAGTCAGCCCGATTCCATGACTGGGGTTTCCATGTCGTCTTACCGCACCCATCTCCCATCCTTCCACTGCTACGCTTGCCAGTTTTTTACCGGTTTTCAAATCACCTACTTCAAAACCAAGCAGGCTGTCAACTGTTACAAAGGCAAGAGATTCTTTACCGTTAATTGTAAATGGCCGGACATTGTTTTTAAACGGTCCAACCTTACTTACCAGCGTATGAGTTTTTGCATCTGCTATGTGTAACCATGGACTTGCTATGTCGTCAAGATAGACGAGGTCTCCGGATTTGCCATAAATAGTATTATGCGCTCTTTTGTACACGTCAATTTTTTTGATGATGTCGCCCGTTTTGCAGTCTACTACATTCCAAAATCCTTTCTCAAGTGAAGGAAGATACATCGTCATACCGTCGGGTGAAATAGCCATACGGTCACAGCCTCCTTCGAAGGGTTTTTCCCAAACAACCTTATCGTTGGCTAAATTGATACACTGCAATGATTCCAGGGTGCTCACATAAACACTGTTTAGAGGAACACTTACAGCAATACCTTTTACATTGGATGGCTTACCGTTTGGATGAAGCCCCTGTGTTTTGATCCTTTTCACAAACCGATGGTTATTTCGAATATCAAAAACAAGGATTCCATGTCCTCCATATCCAAGGTAGTCGCGTATTCCTGGCACGGCCACATATAGAAATTGCTTTTGTGCTGCTTTTTCTTCCGGCTTCTGATTTTTTACATTGTTTGTTTTTACATTAAAAGAGCCTTGTGCACCTGCAGTTAAAAAACCCAAATACAATACAGGAAGCAATAGCAAATGAAGATGTTTTAATTTCATACTATACTGTTTGATGCTATTTGAAAGCACGATTACATGCCCGTCGCGGCGCATAGAAATTTAAACA
>DAIQPL010000200.1:0-7815 GCA_036787395.1 Flavisolibacter sp.
TCCATTGATGAAAGGAGCAGCACAATTTTTATTGCAATGGATGCTTACTGACCCAAAGACTGGTTTACTTATTACGGCACCTTCTACCTCACCAGAAAATACCATAAAGATCAATGGCAAAGAATACCAGCTGAGTATTGCATCCACCATGGACATGTCAATTATCCGCGAATTATTTACAGCCGTAATCAAAAGTGCAGAATCGCTGGATATCGATGACAGTTTCAAAAATGATTTGATAAAGGCGAAGGCAAAAATTTATCCTTATCATATTGGGCAGTACGGCCAATTGCAGGAGTGGTTCCAGGACTGGGATGATCCCAATGACAAGCACCGTCATATATCACACTTGTTCGGGTTGTATCCCGGAAGCCAGATCACAACCAGTATAACGCCTGAATTGGCTGCGGCAGCCAAACAATCACTCATCCATAGAGGCGATGTAAGTACGGGCTGGTCTATGGGATGGAAGATCAACTGGTGGGCAAGGCTGCAGGATGCAGAGCATGCCTATAAGATTTTAAGTCTTGCATTCACTTATATAAATCCAAAAGAGATAAGAGAAACGATGGGAGGTGGTGGAACCTATCCTAATTTATTTGACGCACATCCTCCTTTCCAGATAGATGGGAACTTTGGTGCCACTGCCGGCATTACCGAAATGCTGTTGCAGAGTCATGATGGAGCTATTTCATTATTACCTGCTTTACCTGTGGCATGGAAGAGCGGCAGTGTAAAAGGAATCAAAGCAAGAGGAAACTTTAGGATTGATATGCAATGGAAAGAAGGAAAATTGTCAGGAGCAAAAATATATTCGGCACTCGGTGGTTATTGTCGCCTTCGTACCATGGAGACCGTTAAAGTAGTAGAAGTAAAATCATTGGATGCAAAAGGAAAAAGTTCAAATCGTTTGCTCACTGCTTATGGTACACCACCCTATGAAAAAAACCTTTCTGCAAAATTAGTTGACCTTCAAGTAAAGAAAGGATATGTGATCGATTTCAAAACTGAAAAAGGAAAAACGTATACCATAGTGCCTTTGTAAAATGGACAGAGGTCTTTGCGGTTATTAAATGAGATAAGCAAGATAATAACCGCTGCTTTACCAGGCAAGGTTTTCGCACATCTATTACACATCTGAGTATTCTTGCTACGCCATGTTAAAATGGTTGAATAAAATGCCAATAACACAGGCTTAGAATTCTTCAATTTTTGTTCAATTGCATATGCTATAACGATTGCGTTATTGGAAAGGTACCCACTCCACTATACTCAATTACTCATCAATAAGAATTAATGGCCGACAGGTTTTAATTGAACTCATTTCTACCATGTTATGATAATATTAAAACAATTGCTGTATGAATTATCACCAGGAAGATTGACAAATCAGTATCAAGCCAAACTACTGTAATCTGAATGATAAAGCATTGTATGCATTCAGTCTTTTATAAACTCAACCCACAATCATGAAAAAAAGATTTACAAATCTGATTGCTTTGCAAATGAGATTATCCAGGATCATTTTGATGATCATCATTGTTTCTACTCCGGTGGTAGCAGCTGCTGCTGATATCGTTGTAAAAGGTAAAGTATCAAGTGTTCAAGGGCCGCTGCCGGGGGTGTCAGTAAGAGTAGATGGAACGTCCTCCGGTGTTACCACTGACGAAGGAGGCGACTACACCATCACAGCTCCTGAAAATGGTACACTCGTATTTAGTTATTCCGGTTATAAAGAACAGCGTGTACCAGTGCAGAACCGTACAAGCATTAATGTTAGTTTAGAAGCTAATCTCAATGAACTGGAGACAGTAATAGTTACGGGCTACCGCACCCAAAAAAGAGGAACGATCATAGGCTCCGTTTCGTCAGTAAAAAGCTCTGAGTTTGCCGACAACCCAACCGATAATTTATCTAATGCTTTAGCAGGTAGATTATCGGGTACAACCATTTCTCAAAATGCCGGTACACCGGGAAGGGAGTCAAGCATCAGAATTCGTTCCATTGGCACATTTAATAATGCAAACCCCCTGTTTGTAATAGATGGTGTAGTGACCGATAAATTCGCATTTGACGGTTTAAGTCCTAATGAAGTAGAAGATATCACCATATTGAAAGATGCATCATCTGCTGCTATTTATGGTTCAAGGGCTGCGAATGGTGTTATAGTAGTTACTACCAAAAGGGGAAGAACCGGCACTCCAAAGATTTCCTATAATGGTACTTACGGGATACAATCGCCTACCAAAATCCCGAGTGGGTTAACAGCTTTTGAGCATGCCACTTTAATCAATGATATTTTAGATTATATCAATGCTACTTCATCTGATCCCAGGCGTTACTCTGCGGATGAACTGGACTATTTTAGAAATAATTCGTGGAACTGGATTGATTATTTATGGAGAGATCCTGCTACAACGCAGCATGCACTGAACGTTACTGGTGGTAATAACACTGTAAAGTTTTTTCTGGGTGGCTCCTATAATTATGCAACAGGCTCCTTTGATAACCTGGATTATTCCAAAGTAAATCTTAGAGGAAATGTGGATGTTAATGTAACGAAAGACCTAACACTTTCGCTGGATATGAGCACAGATAACAGAAAAGCTGATGGGCCAAGCTGGGGTGGTGAAGATTGGGGTCATGAAGATTTATACAAAGCGTTGGCATTAAGATCGGCAATGGTTCCTCCCTATGTAAACGGATTGCCAACCGGGAACTATGTTGAATGGCATCCCGGTGCAGTAATATCTGGAATGGGTGGGTATTATGACAGGAACTGGACTGGTTTTGAAACGAAAATCAGCCTTGGTTATAAATTGCCTTTCATAAAAGGATTGAGTGCTAAAGTAATGTACAATAACTACAGACGCAACGAAGGTCAAAGACAAATGAATCTTCCGTATGACATGGCTCAGTTTGTGCAAACCGGTACAAACAAACACATTGTTGGCGAAGTATATGATAAGCCGAAAGCCCGTGTGCAGGAAGAGTATTTCCGGCAACGGAATACTGAAGTCAAGCGTTATCAATTCAACACACAGCTCAACTACCAACGCAACTTTGGCAACCATGGCTTAGATGCCTTACTGGTATATGAACAGGCCGAAACAAACGACATATGGTTTGAGGCTCGTAGAGATGACCTTCTCACGCCAGGAATTGATCAGTTTATTGGAGCAAGGAATTCGCTTTCACGCACAAACGGAGAGGAGACAGAAACTGCAAGGATCTCCTACGTAGGGTTGGCTAGCTATAACTTTAAACAAAAATATTTTCTCGAAGGTTCTTTCCGGTATGATGCCTCAACCATCTTTGCTCCCGATAACCGATGGGGTTTCTTTCCTTCTGTATCTGCAGGATGGCGTATTTCTAGTGAACCTTTCTTTAAGGTAGGTTTTATAAATGATCTGAAATTGCGGGCTTCTTTTGGTATCGTTGGTAATGACGCTGTACCTGCTTTCCAATATTTATCCCTTTATGATATTCAGCCTGAGGCAGCAATCTTCAACTCACCTGGTTTTGGACTAGTGCCAAATGTTTTGGCAAATCCAGGAATTACCTGGGAAAAAGCAAGATCATATAACGCTGGCTTTGACACAAGATTTTGGGATAACAAGTTTAATTTAAAACTGGATGTTTTTTATCGCAATACCTATGACATTCTCGGTTCAAGACAATTAAGTATCCCGAGCACATTTGGCGCAAGAATGCCTGATGAGAACTACCAGCAAATTGATAGCAGAGGGTTTGAAGTGGAGTTGGGTTATACCAACACAATTGGGAGCTCCAAAAAATTCAGCTATAACATCCGCGGTAATTTTAGTTATGCCAGAAATGAAGTGGTAAAAATGGATGAAGCCCAAAACCTACCGTCTTATTGGTCAATGATTGGACGTGCGGTTGGGCTCCAGGCGAATGGCAATGTTAACAACACAAGGAATTACGCCAACGATTTGCTTTTTGGATACGTTGCTACCGACATTATTCGCACACAAGCGGATCTGAATGCTCTTCCCGCTGGATATACTATTATCGGTGAAGTTCCAAAACTCGGCATGCTAAACTATAAAGACATTCGCGGTGTAAATTCAGATAAGCCGGATGGCAAAATTACTGTTGATGACCGTGAGTATCTTGGAGAATATAGCATTCCACCTATGAATTATGGCTTATCACTTGGTGCAGCATGGAAGTCCCTCAGTGTTGATCTTCTTTTCCAGGGACTGGCCGGTCATAAAACTATGCTCCATGCAAATGGAAGACGCGTACAGGGAAGAGTAGAAGAAACTTCTTATGGCTTTTGGGCTGACCGTTGGACACCAACCAATACAGACGCTGCTTATCCTGCTGCCCGGAACTATGGTTTTCCAGGCACAGATTTTCCAGCCTCAACATGGTTTATACGGGATGCTTCTTTTATCCGGCTGAAAAATCTCAACGTTTCTTACAGCTTGCCAAAAAATATATTAAGGCGGGTACATGTAGATAATATCCGCGTGTTCTTCACAGGTACTAACCTCTTTCTGCTGAAAGAAGGCATCAAGGATTTTGATTATGATCCCGAGGCAAATAATATCCGGTCTTATCCTTTAATGAAAACGGTATCATTTGGCCTGAACATCGGGCTTTAGAAATCATCGTTTATTACAAAATCGTATTATAATGAGATATCCAAAATTCATATTGCTGATTATGTTGGGTGGTGCACTAAGCAACTGCACAAAGATTCTGGATAAAAAGCCATTGACTTCGGTACCTGGTACGGATACCTGGAATGATCCCAACCTGGCTGAGGCTTTTGTCAATACCATATATTTTGAAAATTTACCTCAGTGGGACAGGGGCATCTCTGATCTTTCAGAAGAGTCGGACGGTGGGAATACTTACATGTATGGGCAGCTGACAGAAAATTCGGTTGATTATTGGCCTTATGGTGCTATAAGAAACGGCCATTTGCGCTCTGGTAATGTTTATTATGGTGAGATACGGTCAATCAATACTTTACTGGCTAATATTGATAAAGGCAGCATTAGCGAAGCTTTGAAAAAGAAGTTTAAAGGTGAGGCATGGTTTTTCAGGGCATGGCAATATTTTGAAATGGCTAAACGATATGGAGGAGTGCCATTGGTGCTGGAACCACAGGATACAACTGATAATATATTCGTTTCAAGAGCATCCACCTCCGCTGCAATAGCACAAATTGTAAAGGACCTTGATTCGGCCATAGCTAACTTGCCCACGATAAAAGCCGGAGATGCTACAAACGACGGCCATGTGCACAAAGGAACTGCAATGGCTATAAAAGGCCGGGTATTATTATACTGGGCAAGTCCACAGTTTAACCCAACCAACATTTCATCTCGTTGGCAGGATGCCTACAATGCCAACAGAGCAGCTAGAGACTTTTTGGTAGCCAACAATTTCGGTCTCTATGAGAATTTTGCCAATATCTGGGTTAATGAAATGAACAGGGAGATTCTTTTTGTAAGAAGATATCAAAACCCTTCTCACACACATAACTGGTCTGCAGGCACACGTCCTCTGGATATGTCGCAGAACGCCCAAGGCTCCAACCAGCCCACCTGGGAAATCGTTCAGGCTTTTCCGATGGATGATGGCCGCCCTATAACAGGCCATCCCAACTACAACCCCACTACATATTGGCAAAACAGGGATCCACGTTTCAAAGCAAGTATTGCCTATAATGGGGCTCCCTGGGCATTGAGTGGACAAACCGGACGGATACAATATACTTATGTAGGCGCAGAAGTCAACTCGCCTACACTTACTGGCTTTTATGCCCGAAAGGCAGTTGTAGAAAGTCAAAGCTCTCTTCAGGCATCTCTGAGTGATACTGATTATCCCGAACTGAGATTCGCTGAAGTACTGCTTAATCTTGCAGAAGCGGCGAACGCCATTGGACAGACAAGTGAAGCGTATACCCAGATTATAGAAATCAGGAAACGTGCCGGTATAAAACCGGGAGCAGACAACCTCTACGGCCTTGATGCCGGTATGACCCAGGCACAAATGCAAAAGGCAATTATTTGGGAACGTGAAATTGAATTTGCTTTTGAAGGCAAACGGCATTGGGACCTGAGAAGAAACAAGCTATTTGAAACTGAATTAAATGGTAAAAAAAGAACCGGACTGAAAATTACATTAAAGCCCGGTGTTACTAAAGCTCAGATTGATAAGTTAAGCCTTGCAGAAGTGGAAGCCAACTACAACACGTATTTTCAACATCAGGTCATTGTATTGGATACCCAGTTCCCTATAAACTGGAAGCCCAATTATTATTTCTATGCCATTCCATCCACGCATTTGCTGTTAAACAGCAATTTGCAGCAGACAAAAGGTTGGGCAGGAGGAACCTTTGACCCGCTATTGTAAAACTTTTTATGTATGTTGATAGGAGGCCGTCATGAGCCTCCTATTTTTTTAATTTCCGATTCTCTTACAATTCAAACAAACCAACCGGACGACAACCAAATTGCCAATAAGCTTGAAAAGAAAGCCAAAATCTCCACCACAACTAAGACATTCTATAAGAAATTTGAAACTTCAATTGAAGTCTGCAACTAAACAAGTTCAAAAGGAATCAATATACATTTCAATGATCCGAATATTAATGATTGATTGCATTATGAAAAATCTTCGAAGTCTTGCTATTGTCTTCTTCTTTACTGTCTCCGCTTTCATAGTTCATGCACAAAATATAATTTGGAGCGAAGTGGCTTCGGGCGTATGGAAAGGTGTAGTGGGCAAACCAGAAGATTATGACCTGTTGAAAGCTTCTGGTGCATCGCCTATGACAAACGCCTTAGCTAAAATGAAAAAGGTTTCTTTCCCTTTACCACAAGCAGATATCACAGGAAAAATACAAGATGGCAAAACTTACCTCCGCATTCCTTTAGTAAAAGAGGAACAGTTATTTGGTTTTGGTTTAAACTTTCAAACCATTCACCAGCGCGGTAAAATCCTGCAACTCCACATGGATCATTATGGCGGAAAGGACAATGGCCGTACACATGCTCCTACACCATTTTATGTGTCATCCAATGGATATGGGGTGTTTATAAATTCAGCCCGTTATATCACTGTGTATGCCGGCAGCGGTGTCCGGATCGACAGTAAAAATCCCCCTGTTGAAAAAGACCGTAATGATCCTAAATCAGGTTGGTCTTCCCGCCCTTATTCCGATGCTGTGGAAATATTGGTTCCGACAGGTGGGGTGGAATTTTATGTATTCGCAGGCCCTACCACCCTTGATGCAATTCGTCGTTTCAACTTATTCAATGGAGGCGGCGTACTTCCACCACGATGGGGACTTGGATTTACACAAAGAGTACGTTCTTTATTTACAGCAGATGAGGTAAAAGCAGAAGCAGATTCATTTAAAGTGAAAGGCTACCCGCTGGATTTTATTGGGCTGGAACCTGGCTGGCAAAGCAGATCGTACCCCGGTACTTTTGAGTGGGATAAAAAGCGCTATCCTGAGCCACAAAAATTTGTAAGGGAGATGTTTGATAGAGGCATTCGTTTAAATCTATGGATCAATCCTTACGTTTCTACACAAGCAAGTTTTTATAAAAATCTTCAGCCGTATTTTGGTTCTCATACCGTTTGGGTGGGTGCAGTAACTGATTTTACGATTCCGCAGGCTAGAAAAATTTTCTTCGACCAGTTAAATAAAGACCAGGTGGAGATTGGCATAAGCGGTTACAAAATTGATGAAGTTGATGGTTACGATTATTATCTATGGCCTGATGTAGCAACGTTCCCATCCGGTGTCAGTGCCGAGCAAATGCG
>DAIQPL010000201.1:0-7804 GCA_036787395.1 Flavisolibacter sp.
TCGGGTTGCACAAGTCCTTTACCCGCTGCATTTTCGTTCCCAAATTTATAGGCAGAGTTTTGAAGCAATGTTTTTAAGGCGTCAGGTGTTAGCGTCTGACCTTTATATTTACTCCATCCTTCTATTAACAAAGCGGCTACACCTGCTGCGTGCGGCGCAGCGGCTGATGTACCAAAGAAGTTGGAATAAGGATCCGCATCCCGTACGATATCGGGTCCCATGTTTACACTGGTATTGGCACCGTCAGGCGCTGCAATATCAGGTTTGTGCCTGTCAACATTTCCTACCAATGTTCCGCCTATAGACGAATAAGGAGCAATAACAGGTGTAGTTGAATAAATAGAATTATAAACCGGTGCATTAAAGTAATTGATCGCTCCTACTGAAATGGTGCCTGCAGCATTACTGTGGCCTGTTATGGTAGATGAATTAGTCCCAGGATATTCGGCAATTACTGCATTGCCGCGGTAAATGACGTATTTGATTGTGCGTTGTGTCGTTCCGGCATTTTGACTAGTGATTAAAAGGTTGGCTTCTACCTGGGTAACAGTATTCGATACGCTAAAACCCAACACTTCTACCGGATCACCAAACTGGTTTGGTCGGTTATAACCACAGACTAATTGGTTAAATTGGTCGGTTAGATAAATATCAAAATCATACTGGGCACCAGGAGGCGTTAAAGAATAAAAATCATCGTCCCATTGTAATACAATTGTGTATGATCCTGGCTTGAGTATAAGTTTTTGATAGATATCACCCGTACCACTAAAATCATGTGCAGTAGTTCCTGCCGGAAATCCTGCAGGGGGAGCCACTCCCTTATAGAGTGCTTGATAAGATTTAGCGCTGAAGTTGCCGGCTGCAGAAAAATAGCTAACGCCTAAGTTCTTCACAGTGTTTACCATCTGTGCAGCTTTTCCATCTCTAAAGAAGGGCTCATTGATATAGGTAATATCATCTACAATAACTTTACAGCCAGCTTCCTGCAATTCTTTTATACCAAATGCAAAATCAACTGGACTATTAATACCGGTTCTAAAAGCCAGCGCAGCCTTTGGGGCAATATCATGAACGAGTTGAAGCATAGCCCGACCCTCGTCAGATGCCTGGGATTCAAAATCTTGCCCTACTATTTGCACAGGCGTAGCATTCACCGGATTGCCAACTCCTGGCAGTTCTCCTGTTGACACATCTAGAAGTGCTCCTCCCAACGTATTATAACTGTCTGATATCACACCTACCTTTACTCCTTCTCCTTGTATACTATTGCCATTATACTTAAATCCATTCCGTAATAAATAGGCGCCCATCGCTGTATCGCCTGCATTTTTTATAAGTCCGCTGTTCATGGACGGATTAAATACGGGCTGGCAAAAATTAATAATCGTTGTTTGTGTAGCCAGATCAAGCAGGTAAGCAATGGGGAAATAACCAGTGGAGAGTAACCCATTTATACCATTAGGACTAAAACTCATCCCATGGTTTATAAGATAAGTTTGAACAGCGGCCGCGTTGTTTGCTTTAGCGTACACCTCTATTAAAACACTTGTTCCTTTAATGATTAATTGTTTTTTGGCTTCGGGGGTTATTGTGTTGTTTGCAAGCGCGGTTAATTCTGCGCCTATGATATTCTCTACCCTACCCCCAAACGGAGGGTCAATAAAGGGAATGATTATTTTGTCATCCACCAGCGGAACGTAGGTAATACTAACACCACTTTGAACAGTTATTTTTTTACCGCTCCACAAGGCCCCGATAATTTTTGCTTCACTTGAACCTTTACCTACGCTGATGTTACCGTTTGGCGCAATTACTGTACCCTGCCATACAGACCTGGTATTTCCGGAAGCACCATTACTGATGGACCAGGCACTGACTTTATCAGGCGAGGTAATTCCTGTGCCTAATACACGCATGATGATACGCGAAGCATCACCCCCATTGGGGAAGGTGACATTCAACTTATATAGGTCTACATCACCTGTTACATAAATGCGAAAAATATCTGATGGAGACTTAAAATCAAAAACAAAATTGTTGAAGTTACCGGAGTTCTTGATGGAGGTAAAGTAGTACTCTCCACCGCCGGAAAAAGTAAGTGTTTTAGCTCCTGAAAGCGTTACGTTGCCATAAGATCCAGGCGTTATCGACTGCGTTCCCGTGATATTAGAATCGGATGCAATGAAGGAAAACGGAGGCATAACCGGAAGTGATGGAAAGGTGGTATCATTTGAAATTCCACCGCCTGGAGGTGGCCCATTGTATACTTTATTTGCAGTTAGTGTTACAGAACCGGTGATGAAACCGCTACCAATTAATACATCTCCATTTACCATTGCGCTACCCGTGATAGCTGCGTTAGACCCGACCTTCAAAATATTTCCTGTACTTCCGCCTCTGTTGGCTGCTGATATATTGCCGGTAATATTGTTACTGTTTGCCAAATCTACAAGCCCGTTGCTATACAGACTAGCCGAAATAGTACTGGTGCCATTACTTTGAATAAGCTTGTTACTACCGATAAATCCACCCGATATGGTTGTAGAAGTACTTAGCTGGATGGAGTCACCAAATAAAACAAAATCTTTTAGGTTTAATAGCTGCGCACCAGCGCTGTTATAACACACCAATAAAATTAGCACGCCTGCAAATTGACCTACAGTTAGTAAAATCCGTCTCATGAGTTTTTTAGTTAATTAGAGATAATAGCATAAGGGTTCAATAGGTACAATGGAAAAAATTGCTTAAAGCAACCAGTGTAATACAGAGGGTAAGTGTCGATTACATAAGGGGGATGACAACAACACAATAATTCAAACTTAGACGGAGTTCTAGAAGGATTGGAAACACGGTACAATAGGGTTAGAGGGATCAGCGTAATGAAATACTCTTATTTCAATGTTTAAATATAGCTGTTATGTCATTAACAACCAAGCAATGATATGTTTCTTACACACATTTAAAATAATGACATTTCAAACCTGAAGCTTTGCAAATTGTTTGTAACTCTTCATTTGAAAAAGCTGACAAAATAATCGGGGTGATAACTAATAGATTCACCGGGAGGTAAGTGCCAGCAGATTCTGCAGTAGTTTGTTTCCCTGTTTTGTCCGTTGAATAAAGCGTTGTAATAAAAAAATGGCCAAAAACGCGCAGGCTATCCCTGCTATTATATCCAGAATATAATGGTGAGAAGTATAAACAGCCGAGAACCAAATGCCCACCATTACAATACCAAAAAGAAAATTCCATCCTTTGAGTCCACTTTTTATTCCATAATAGAGAACAATAAGCATGAAGGCGGCGTGCATAGAAGGCATGGCAGCAAATACATTCGAGCTTTTGCTATACATACCTTCGAAAAGCTTTATTCCAAAGTAAGAATCAAACCGTGCTAAGCCGCCGGTATTTCCTGGAGTAGCAGCAATAAAATTAAAGCCATGTTGAGCAACATACCAGGGTGGAGCAGCAGGATAAGCGTAATATCCAATAAAACCTAAAAGATTCACCAGGAAAAAAGTAAGAGAAAAATAAAAAAAATATTTCCGGTTTTTAAAGAAGATAATACCTGCAAACAATAGAGGAACCGGTATCCAGCATAAATAAAAAACGCCGGTCATTAAATCAAGTGCAGTATTATGATTGAGGGCAAAAAATTCATTAGGTGTAAGAATACTGTTATTCCAATGTACTCCAAAAAACTCCTTTTCAAGATTGTATAAAGAGGCAATGTGAACAGTATTAAACCGGTAATTGGGAAAGGCCTTCATGTAATCGAAAATGATCCAGTAAATGATAAAGATCGAAAATCCGGTTACGAGCCTGCGGGTTGTATTGCTGGCAAAATATAAGCTGTTAAAGAGGAAGACTAATACTAATTGCTCGCCCTTGAAACCCAAAAGGAAATAAGATACGAGCAAATAAATGGATGAAATAATAAGAGAAAAACGGACGTTTTTGGCTGAAAATAAAGAAGGTTGAATTACATCCTGTCTTACATTTAAAATCAATCGTTCCCGCACTTTACTTTCAGTTTGTAACATTATGCTGCGTTAGTTTAAATAAGGAGCAAAAATAAAGCTATCGCTTTTACGAAAAGTTATAGATATAAAAATTGGATGTAAAGTAATGGCAGAGTTATTAAGAATTGACTTTTTGAGTTGGCATACCACTGACCGTGTTTTCATGACGAAACTTTATTTTGTCTTTTGCTTCCAAAGCGGCCTTTGCGTCCATAAGGCGGCGAAAGGCCGTCAGGTTGGTAAGCACAGCCAAAACAACCAAAGGAAGGGTAAAGATTGACATCGTTTCAAATACATGGTAGGGAAATCCTTTTACATATAATTTAAAGTTGCCACCAATGTATTTAGATATGATACCACAGGCCAGTGCTGTGGTTCCAACCAGCACTATGCGCTCAGGCCTTTGCATGAGACCACCTTTACATTCAATACCTAACCCTTCCGCCCGGGCCCTGGTGTAACTTACCATCATTGATCCAATGAGTCCAAGGAAAGCAAAAAGAGAACTGATAAGATAGTGATGCGATACCAGGTAAAAACAAATACCCAGGAACATAAAAAGCTCACTGTATCTATCCAAAACCGAATCAAGTAAAGCGCCAAAGGACGAACTCATTTTTCCTACACGGGCCACCTGGCCATCCAGCATATCAAACAAGCCCGCAAATAGTATTAAAGCACCAGCCCATCCTACATAAGAAAGATCGCCCCTGTTACTTTTTTCAGCTCCCACCACAAAAACGACTGCCACTCCAATATTCAAAATAAACCCAATCACGGTAACCGTATTAGGAGTAAACCCAATCTTAATTAATAAGTTAACAAACGGGTCAAGTATCTTATAAATACCAAATTGAAGTTTTACTTTCAGTGGCTTAGTTTCCATAGTAGTCAATTTGTAAATACTTAGTCAAGCGGATGCCCCACGCAATGCAGCCATCTACGTCTTTCCTGTTTTGCAAAATATTCATCTATCTAAAAACATATTTTTTCTGTAGAGGATAATTATATGAAACTGCCATCACCAATGAGACCATCACCTTCGAGATAACATAGTTTAACCGGGTATAATGGGTTAAAAGAAACACTCCACTTGTGGTCAGTAATAAATACCCTGTCCATACAATTAAATATTTCAGCATTTGCGAACGGCGGGCTTTTTCCCTCCTTCTAAACACCCAATTACGGCCTAATGAAAAATTGGTAACGCCTCCAATCATAGTTCCTATAGCACTGGCCCATACATACCATATACCTATTAATTCTACCCCGATAACAGTGCACCAGTAATCAATGATGGATGCAAGCAATGAAGCAATTTGAGCTTTGGCAAAGGTTACTACTTTCAAATTAATCCTGATTTAATTACTGCCTGCAACAGTAGATTACTATAAATACCTGCTAAAAAGTCATCGGCCATAACACCCCACCCTCCTGGCAAAGACTCTGCTTTCCTGATATAAAGTGGTTTCACTATATCAAAAAAACGGAAAAAAATAAATGCAAGACTAATATACTGCCAGGTTACCGGTACCAGGAAAAGGCTTATGCACATGCCTGATAATTCGTCCACTACGACCTTGTTGCTGTCCTTTCCCCATTCTTTTTCAACAACAGCGGCGGCCCAGGTACCAATAAGGAGCAAAACTAATATACCTGTTAGATCATACAAGGCATTTTCTCCATGTACCCGAACAGGGTACCATATTATGCAGCATAGTGCAGCAGCAACTGTACCGGCGCCTTTTTTTATGTACCCTATTCCAAGGCACGTGGAGATCAGCTTTGCTGTAAACATCATAACACCTCAACAAGATCCTGGTAATAGTCCAAGCCCAGGTGAGTGATCAGGTCTTCACCCATCATGTGACGAAGTGTATTCTGTAATTTAATCAGCTGCTTAAATATATCATGTTCAGGTCGTAGTCCAGGAGCAGTCTGTGGTGATTTAAAGTAAAAAGATAACCACTCCTGTATGCCTGACATACCGGCTCGCTTAGCCAGATCGCTAAACAAGGCAAGGTCCAATACGATAGGCGCTGCCAGGATAGAATCGCGGCACAGAAAGTTTATCTTGATCTGCATAGCATATCCCAACCAGCCAAAAATGTCAATGTTATCCCAGCTTTCTTTATTATCCCCATGAGGAGGATAATAATTGATTCTCACTTTGTGATAGATTTCCCCATATAACTCAGGATTTACTTCAGGCTGTAAAATATCTTCCAAAACGCTCAGTTTTGAAACCTCTTTCGTTTTGAAATTGTCTGGGTGGTCCAATACATATCCATCACGGTTTCCTAATATATTGGAAGAAAACCATCCTTTTATACCAAGTGCCCTCGCTTGCAGCCCTGGCGCCAGGATAGTTTTCATCAGCGTTTGGCCGGTTTTGAAATCTTTACCACCTATGGGCGTATTGGTTTGTTTAGCCAGGTCAATGAGGGCAGGAATGTCGCAGGTTAAATTAGGAGCGCCATTCATAAAAGGTACACCCAGGCTAATGGCAGCATAAGCATAGATCATGGATGGAGAGATATTGGGATCGTTAGCCCTCAATCCCTCTTCAAAACTTTCAATTGTTTCGTGTACCCGTGAAGCCTCAATGTATTTTTCGGTAGAACCGCACCAAACCATCACCACTCTTGCGCAATCATTGGCATCGCGGAAGTTTTCTATGTCATCCATTACCGCCTTAGCCAGGTCGAATTTAGTAGCAGCTTGTTTTACGTGATCTCCATCAAGGTTTGATACATAAGACCTGTCAAATACAGCTTTCATGGGCTTAATCGCTTCCAATTCAGGTTTCACTGCGTGCAGCAACATGGGCTCCAAAACCTTAGCTTTTGCAGCAGCCTCAAATACATTATCACTATATATATCCCAACCTCCAAAAACAATATTGTTCAGATCGGTAAGAGGAACAAAATCTTTGATTTTTGGGTACCTGTTTTCTGTTCTTTTCCCTAAACGGATGTTCGCCATTTGAGTTAAAGAACCCACCGGCTGAGCAAGTCCTTTCTTTACCGCTTCAACTCCTGCAATTACTGTAGTGGCAACAGCCCCTAGTCCTGGTATTAATATTCCCAGTTTTCCATCAGCTTTTTCAATGGTATGCATTGGCTTATTTTAAATGAATTAAATAGAAGCCAAAAATATAGGATCAGCCAAGACCTACCAAACCCAGCGGTTTTATATTAATATTTGATAGGATTGAAATTAAGGAAGACTGATAATAGGCTTACGGCTTGTTCCCGGGCTGGCGTTTTACAAATTGTGGGCTTGAGTATTGATCTATCACGACTCCTTTTGCTGATCCTTCCCGCTTTTAAAAATCTTTTCGAAAAACTTCCTGAATCCGCTTTTGGGCTTCTCTTCTTCTATCTTTTCGTCGGGCTTGATCACTTTTGCAGGTGTTGCTGCTATTTTAGGAAGGCTGTTTAGAGAATCGGCATAAAACTTTTGCTTGAGGTCATAGCGGGATGCATAAAGATTGACGCTGTAAATAATTCTGTCGTCCGCGTTATTTTTCCATACAGGTGATGAAGGTTTACTGATTATGGCTTTTTCGCCTAAAGATAATTTTTGTTCCTCGTTAAAATTCCTGGTTTGCTTCCAGGTTTTAGTCTCGCTTTCAAAATAAACATATTGGCCAGTAGCCACATCATAATAGACGTTAAGCTTAGGGTAATAGTAAACTACACCCGTTCCTGTTTTTACAGGTTTATTTGAGGGTTTTACAGCGGAATAAGCAAAGAACCCAATAATACCGATTGCCA
>DAIQPL010000202.1:0-7762 GCA_036787395.1 Flavisolibacter sp.
CATATCAACTCTTGCTGCTAAAGGGGCTTTTTCCCTGAAGTTGAATGAAGTTGTCTGACCTTCATTACCATAATAAACCAGAAATCCACCGCCACCGATATTACCAGCCCCAGGATAAGTAACCGCCAGCGCAAACGCTGTCGCAACCGCTGCATCGATTGCGTTTCCTCCTTTTTCGAGAATTTTATTTCCAACGTCAGAAGCAAGAAAGTGAGCACTTACCACCATTCCATTTTTTGCAGGAATAGGTATTCGTCCAGCTTGCGAAAATGAAAAGAATGAGTTTGAGAAAAGTATTAAAAATGTTACGGAAGGATGAAAACTAACTTTCATAATACCTGGTTTAAAAAATCTTTCTAATTAATATTTTTACAGGATAAGCAATAGAAGAGAGATAAATGGGAATGCTTAATCACTTCTTACTTTATTTTTCTAAAATCATAATCACGAAGTCCGGAAACTGTTAAGATCATCGAACCGTTTGCTGCAGTTTTAAATTCAAAACTGATATCTTCTACACCCTTTCTTACAAATTTGTTATCAGATATGGGTATCAACTCTTGTCGTTTGCCCTCCGTTTTGTTGTATAGTTTTACGCCGTCAGTTTCTATAAAATAAATACTGGTAGGAAAAAAAAATTCCATTTGAACACGGTGATAGACACCTGCATATTTTTTTAAAAGCTCGCTATTTATCGTTTTGGAAATAAGCGGCGCAGGCAGCGAAATATTTAGTCTTTTATTAAACACTTCAGGTCCGAAATTCCAGAAACTACCTTTTACAGAAATTGCATTCACTTTATTATTCTCATCGCGGTTAAACAAAAACCAACTGCCTTCAGAATTACCAAGAAGAAAGCTATCTTTTCCGGCTGGCCGCAAATAATTTTTTTCTCCGGCTGTTGGTTGTATCGTTAATGTATCTCCACTGGCAGCTATTTTTACATAAAAAGGTTTCTCCGTTGTTTGTTTTGCTATACGTGTGCTTACCCGGTGAACCGCGTATACCCCCGTATAATCATCAATATTTATAGCAGTTTTTTTTGGTGAAGGATAGGCGATAGGCAACATCTTCGCCACAATTTTTCTTACCGTACTGCCTGCCTCTCCCGAAGTAGCATAAAAATTTGCACATAAAAAATAAAGCTTTTCCCCGGGTACATGTACGGAATATGTGTGATAGCCATAAAAGTCGCCACCATGTGAGACAAATGCTAATCCATTATTTTTTGAAACGGCCCAGCCAAAACCATAGTCAGTGGTTCTGCCATCAGTTAATGTGTCGCTTGTCCAGGCTTTCTGTAACCATGCTGCTGGCAATAGCTTTTCTTCTCTTAGAGCAATATCCCATTTTAACATGTCATCCATGCAAGAAACAATATTACCGCTCCCTTGTGCCGTTAACCATTTCCTCGGAAAATAAGTCATCCAACTTCCCCCACTTTCCTTGTAATACGAACTCACAACATTTTTCAGCGGTTTGGTTTCATCCGGCACAAAACTGTTCACCATGCCGGCAGGCTGAAAGATATTCTTAGTCATATACTCACTATATGTTTGCCCTGATACCCTTTCTATAATAAAAGAAGCAATTACAAAACCAAAATTATTATAACTCCAGTCAGAGCCCGGTGCAAATAACAAATCTTGTTTCATAGCAAAATCAAGAAATTCTTTTTCAGAAAAGATACCGGTATTATAAATGAAATCCGGAGCCGCAGCTTGTTCGGAACTGGAAATTCCGCTTGTATGCGTAAGCAAGTGTTTTATAGTAATTAGTTTTCCACGCGTGTTAAACTCTGGAATGTATTTACGTATGTCATCAGATAAACTTATTTTATTTTTCCACGCTAACTGCAACATGGCAACAGCGGTAAATTGCTTGCCTACCGAACCAATCCCAAATAAATGGTCAGGTCTTGCGGCTACCTGCAATTCGAGGCTGGCCATGCCATAAGCTTTCCTGATTAATGGCTTTCCGTCTCTGGCAACCAATAACAAAGTGCCGGGCATATCGGTACGATTTACCGGTGCCATCAGGCTATCAATATATTTTTCCAGTTGTGCATCCTGCGCGAATACAAAAAAAGGAAAGAAAAAAAAGGCTACAAGAATCTTTTTCATGATATTAACGTTATAAGTTTCATGAGTGCTCATTTACACAAGAACCCGGGTCCATTTTGTTAGCTTACTGAATTCGTAAAGATTTCAAAAAGGCATTCGAGTTTGGTTCTCTGCCTAAAAAATTGCGCAGCATGTCCATCTCTTCCATTGTAGCCCCCTTCTCTAATATTTCTTTTCTATATCGCATCCCGGTATTGGTATTCATCACTCCACGACTCTGAAAACTGGTAAACATGTCCATTGCAAAAACTTCTGACCACATATAACCGTAATATTGAGCGCCATAACTGGTTAAATGTATAAAGTTGCAAATGAAATGACTGCCTTCAGCAAAAGGCAATTGTGTTATGGCAAAAAGGTCCTTAGACACCTGTGTCAGATCTTTTCCTTTAATACTGTCATACTTGTCTTCATAAGTAAAATCAAGTATGCCAGCATATAACCGCATCATAGTAAGAAGAATGCCGCTGTTGCCAACCAGTTGGGTTTGCTTCATTTTGTTGAATAAAGGTTCCGGTAATACCTCTCTGGTTTTGTAGTGACGGGCAAACATTTTCAACGGCTCATACTCCCAACACCAATTCTCCAGTAATTTTGAAGGAGCTTCAATAAAATCGCTTTTTAAACCAAATGAGTGCTGAGAAGCAATATCGGACCGGCCAAGTATAGAATGAACCAAATGTCCAAACTCATGAAATAAAGTAATTACATTAGAGTGGCTCAGTAAAGAGGATTCTTTAGCATTCCCTTCCGGGAGATTGCAAACAAGTGCCGAAACCGGAAGAACTTCTTTCTTATCCGCTTTAAGATAGAAACTTATTGGGAAGCAAGCATTATGAGTGAATTTGTTTTTACGGGGGTACAAGTCCAGGTAAAAGCTGCCTGACTTTTTCCCATCCTTATACATTTCATAACTTTTAACTTTTGCATGCCATACCGGAATACTTTTGATTTCCTTTATCTGAATATTAAACAGCTTTTCATAAACACTAAACATTCCCTGCAACGTATTATTCATTTCAAAATACTGTTTTACTTCATCGGTGTTCAATTTGTATTTAGCATCAAGCAGCTTATTTTGGTAAAAAGCAATATCCCATACATAAAGGGAATCACTTGACTCCAGTTGAAGTTGACTTTTTAGTTGCCTTAATTCTGACAACTCTTTAGTAACCTGAGGTGTTAACTTATTCACCAGGTTGTTTTCAAACTTCCATACATTTTCCGGACTGGCGGCCATCTTATCGATGAGGGTATAATCCGCAAAACTTCTAAAACCAAGCTTACGGGCATACAAATTACGATAGTATAAAAGGCTATCCAGTATCCCTAAGTTCTTTGGATAAGCCCGATTGTTGTAGTATACATACATGATCCGTCGTGTTTCACCTGTTACAGCATATTTAAGAATATCATTGTAATTCGGACCATTTATATAAACCACGTAGTTGCCGATCGCTCTTTTCCAGGGTTCCTTTATATTATCTGGTACGCCCGTTAAATCGTTTTCATTAAAAGCAACACTGTCCTTTGACTCGGCGATATTTTTATCAAACTGTGTGGCATAGGAAACCAGCTTTTGATTAATGTTTTTCAGTTCTTTTCTTGCTGTGGAATCCAGCTTCGTTCCGTTTTTTTCAAATAATAAAATGCTTTCCCGCAGATATTTTTGCTGATGAACTGGCAACTTCTTTGGTTCAGCAGTAATTGCATATTGCTTCAATGCATGATACAGGCCTTCATTCAGGTAAAGGTTCTTTCTATATAGTGACAATTTCTCCTGCTCGTTCCGTGCAGCATTACGTATGCTGTCCGCTTCGTATGTACCGGCAATCAACATACATTTTATAAAAAGATCCAAAATATCATAACCCAATTCATCAAATGCTTTTAAGGTATTAGAAAACGTATGCCTGCCCGGGGCAATACTCACAATCTTTTTGATGCGATGATCTGATTTAGCAAGCACTTCAGACGCTGCTTCCTTAATAATGGTAGAGTTCACTTTGTCAAATGGAATTGGTGCATTGGAATGTATGAGCAATGGATTTATCTCTTGTGGCCGCTGTGCGAAAAGACTATGACTACAAATTGTCAGAATAAAAACAGTAGCTATAGTTTTTGTTTGATGAAATATTTTTGAATTTATATTTAGGAAATGTTGCTTCATATTTTTTGAATTAAAATGACCTATTAGAATATATTTTTACTTTGTTCATTTAAATCCAACCGATTTCTTCAATTCCGCGGCATTATAAACTTGTCCGCTTTTAATGACCCACTTAATTTTTTGTATGTCACTGATTTCTTTAAGCGGATCACCATCTACAAAAATCATGTCGGCTTGTTTTCCGACTTCAATCGTTCCTGATTGTGATAATTGTCCCATCACTTTTGCAGGAATGAGTGTTGCTGTTTGAATAGCTTGCAAAGGTGTTAAACCTCCATCCACATAAATTTCTAACTCCCTGTATAAACTATAACCAGGTAAAGAAGGATTATCGGTACCGGCAACAATTGGGATACCTTCCTCGAAAAGGCGATGAACTAATCTCTTATACGCTGGAATCCGCAGATCCAATTTATATTTAGCAATGGTATCAACTACGGTTCCGCTTTTAATTGCTTGCGCCTGCTGAGGCTTCGGCCAGTTGTAAAATGAAGGATAAATATTTGTAACAGGAGTACTGATAAGGCGTGCTCTCATCTCGTAAATATTCAGGGTAGGGTCAACTACAATTTGTTTTTCTTTTAAGACCTTTAATACATTTTTGTTAGCAGGTTTGTTAAAATCAATAGTAAACGTGCTGCTGTCAATTTCAAAGGCATTAAAAATGTATTGCAGATGGTTGATCTGGTTCATGCCGGAATCGATGCCCTGCAATAATTTCATCCCTGTCGGAATATGCCCCGTCACGTTCATCCCAAGACGGTGTGCTTCGTCACAGATTACTTTTACAATTTGTGGTTTTACTGAACCGTAGATTTTTATTTGGTCATAACCTTCATTCTTGTACTTGTTCACCCGGTCTATAGCTTCTTCCTTCGTATCTGCAGTAATTAGGCTGAGTGTATTAGGACCTGTACCATCAATCAATCCTGCTCGTAGAATATTAGGTCCTATGCTTTGACCTTTATCAATTGATCGTTTGACGGGTTCAATAATATCGGATTCATTGGCGCAATCCCTGACAGTTGTAATACCCATTCCAATCAAAGCTCTACCATATTCTACCCAGGGATAATGAACATGCATATCCCACAATCCGGGTAAAAGCATCATACCTTTTGCATCAATGATCTTCGAACCTTTGGGTGCATTCAATTTTATTGTTGGTCCAGTCCAGGTGATGACGCCATTGGTAACTACAACGGCAGAGGCAGGAGATTGCAAACCTGTGTTGACATCAACAAGATTTGCATTGGTAACAACCATTGATCCTTCTTTTTTTGTTTTAATGTTATTGTCTTTTAATTCATACGCTGTGGTCTTTCTTTTAAAATCCACCAGGAGCTCTTCATATTTTTTATTTACAAATTCTGTAAACCCGTAAGTAAGCGCCGCGAATTCACCTTTTTGATCCAGCCATAGATTTTCTGTTATCCATTTCACATTTTTAACACTGTACCTGTCAAATAAAGTGGATTGTCCATTCTGCAAAATGGTATCTTTTCCCCGATAGCGGATTTCTATCATATTTCCCGCCGGCAAACCATGAATTTGTTTCGGACGCCCATGCCGTTCCCAATATTTTATTAATAGAACCTGCATTGTCAGCGGAACACCTCCGTCTATCGGAAAAGCATTTGGAGGAAGTGGAATGGTATAAGAAGTATCGCTTTTATTAATGAATGCTTTACCCTCCTTGATCGTTATATTTTCGTCGATAGTTTCAGTCCGCTCTTGTTTCCCTTTAATAACATAAGAAATTGGTGAAAAATCTTTCGCCAATGATATCAGGTTATTCAGAGGAACTCTTGTTCCCCTGTCTACAAAGAGGAAATTAATATTGAACTGAATACCGTTGTTGTCATGAGTTACCGTATAAGTTTCCTCACCGATCGGTTGTAACCAGCGGTGTATAATATATCGACCACTGTCAGGCATAGATAGGTTTTGTGAGAAGCCAAGTTGGTGGGAGAATAAGCAACAAAGGAGAATGATAAGCTTTTTCATTTTCAAAAGTTTACGCTATAAAACCTTTATCCAGGTGGGGAACTTTGTGCAAACAATTTTATGGCAGTGTATAAGGTAATTGCTGCTAAAGCAGGATACGCGTTTTTCTCATAATACATGGGTTTAGAAATTTCAAGAGAAATGCTTTGGGTTAGTAAAATATCTTCTCAAAATTCTGTTACCAATAATGATTGATCAACTACACATTTGAGTAAAAATAAAATCGTTAGTTCAAACAATGTGTTCGCTAAGTGCTTTGACAATTGCTTCTTTTCCACAATTGACGTGGAGTTTCTGGTAAATGTTTTTAAGGTGATACCGGGCGGTATCAAAAGAAATATTTAGTTCAGCGCCGATCATTTTGGCACTGTACCCTTTGATGAGAAGCTGAAGAACATCAACCTCTCTTGCAGACAAATGGTATCGGTTGCTTTTGCCGTGTTGAAAGCTATCCAGGACTTTACGGGCAATGACAGGACTCATGGGCGCTCCACCGATAATTACTTCCTGTATAGCGTCAATAAGTTTGGCAGGATGCGTTTTTTTTAAAAGATATCCATTGGCGCCGGCACAAAGACATTGAAACAATTTTTCATCATCCTCAAAAACCGTATACATGATGATGGCGGTGTGCGGTCTTGTTTCTTTGATACTGCTTACACCTTTAATACCACTATCACCCGGCATATCAATATCCATCAGAACCACGTCTGGTTGATATACTCTTGCAATGGTGGCCGCTTCATTACAATTATTATAATCGCCTGCCAGCTCATACTCCTCCATTCCATTAAAAAGCGCCACCAGCGAATCCCGCAGCTTATCATTGTCTTCAAATATGACGATCTTTATGGGCATGCTTAAGTCGGAGGTGGTCTCTAGCCGATGGTCCGTTTACGAATTTAATTTAAGTTTAGATAGTGCCCCATTACTCATTTGAGTAGGAAGAACATAGCTTTGACGTCATCTTATAAAATGCACTTTGGCAAGTAGTTTTTATGGGTATGATTTACACAGGTCTGCTCAATGATCATCATTCCCCTTTCGAATCCTTACCGGCGAGCCTTTTTCTTATCACCGTTATTTGTCCCCGGTGATTGGCTTCATGTTCACATACATGAAACCATTTGCAAAAATTGTTGGTGGGTAAGTTGCCAAAGAAAGAGGGGTCAATTTCGGCAAACCATTTATCATCTCGCTTTTTAAATTCACTCAGTGTTTTTTCCCGCACGGCCTGTAGTTCTGATAGATAGTATTCCAGTTTATTACCCTTTATTTGTTTTCGTGCTTCTTCACCAAGGTTCATTGGAATCTCCCATTTCTTGTTCACTTCACTGAAGCCTTTTTTTATTCCGTAAAAAGTTTTTTCCTGGTAAACAACGTCAGTTGCGGCCAAGTGCAATAAAAGGGCACCAATGGTGTTAGCCTGAGGGTCCATTAAATAATCAAGTTCAGGCTGAGT
>DAIQPL010000024.1:0-23410 GCA_036787395.1 Flavisolibacter sp.
CCGATTGCACTATTAAAATTGGTTCTTCTTCGGTTGACACAGCTTCAAGTACATTACCCTTGCCTTCTTTTACAAATAAAAATTTGGTTCGAAGGGTTGTTGTTTCAATACGGAAGCGCTTAACATTGTACTGCAGCTTGTCGTTATCCAAATAAACCGCGGTAATAATTCTTTCCGGATCAAACTTCTCCACCAGCATCACCTCTTCGGGATTAAAGCGCTGAGTTAGTTCCTGGTCTGTAATTTCATAAGTGCCATCGTTATAAAGAACCAATACCCTATCGTCTGCATCAAAATCACCTAGCTCATGCCCTTTTCCTTCATGATTCAGGCGTCCGAATTTATCATCAAACCAAAGCTTAATGCTTCCTAAAGTAGCTAGCCCCGCCTCTTTAAACTTTACAGCCCGAACGGGATATTTGGTTACCTGGTTACCCATGCTGTTGCGGCTTTTGATCTCTAATTCTTCAAAATAGAATTCAAATTCCTTATTACGTGCAGAACAATTAGGACTTAAAATTACTCTTACTATTTCCGCTTCACCATTTGGGTTGACGGTTAGATAATGAACTTTGCTTTTGTCGTGTCCCTTTGTAAGGTCATACTCCTTATCACGGGTAACGCCGGTTACATTAAACCGTTTAGCAAATGTGATCCCGGTGCCACCGTCGGTATAGATCATATTATAGGTAGTTCGCTCATCACCTTTTCTAAAAACCGCAGCATACAAAATATCCTTTCCGATAAAAACTTTGTCCTGCACCTTCACTACTTTCATAGTACCCCGCTTGGTAAAAGCAATAATATCATCCAGGTCAGAACATTCTAATAAAAACTCATCTTTTCTTAACGATGTTCCAATAAAGCCTTCGTCTTTGTTTATGTATAATCGTGTATTAGCAATGGCTACGTGCTTGGCTTCAATTATTTCAAATACTTTAATCTCTGTTTTACGTTCTTTGCCTTTGCCATATTTTTTCAACAAACCTTCAAAATAGGCAATGGCAAAATCATTAAGGTTAGCCAGGTCATACTTTACCTGTTTAATTTGCGCTTCCAGGTCCTTTATTTGTGCATTCAGTTCATCAATATCTAATTTATAAATACGGCGAACCGGTTTTTCGGTCAGTTTTAAGATGTCTTCTCTTGTAATAGGCCTTCGTAATTGCTTTATAAAAGGCGTAAATGCTTTGTCAATTGCCTGGATCACTTTATCCCAGGTCTCATGTTTCTTTTCTAATTCTTTATAAATTTTTTCCTCGAAGAAGATCTTTTCGAGCGAAGTGTAGTGCCATTTGTCCTGTAACTCGCTAAGCCTGATCTCTAATTCCTTTTGCAGAAGAGCTTTTGTATTATCAACAGAGGTCTTCAGCAGTTCATTTACACTGACAAAATGTGGTTTTTGATCAATGATCACACAGGTGTTAGGGGAAATAGAAACTTCGCAATCAGTGAATTTATATAAAGCATCGATGGTTATATCAGGAGAAATACCCGGAGCCAGATCGACCTGTATCTCTACTTCAGCCGCTGTGTTGTCAGTTACTTTTTTAATCTTGATCTTACCATTTTCATTGGCTTTGACGATGCTGTCCATCAGGCTGGACGTAGTAACGCCATAAGGAACACTTTTAATCAATAGCGTTTTCTTATCAAACTCTTCTATATGCGCACGAACTTTTATCCTTCCACCACGCATACCCTGGTTGTAATCGCTTACATCAGCCATGGCGCCCGTAAGAAAATCAGGATAAAGGTCAAATTTCCTTCCTTTCAGATATTTAATGGCGGCTTCACAGATTTCGCAAAAGTTGTGTGGTAAAACTTTGGTTGCCAAACCAACAGCAATACCTTCTGCGCCATGGGCTAACAGTAATGGAAATTTTACAGGCAGCGTGATAGGCTCGTTCTTTCTTCCATCATAGCTCAACTGCCAGTTAGTTGTTTTCGGATTAAAAACTACTTCCAAAGCAAACTTGCTTAAGCGGCCCTCAATATATCGGGATGCAGCCGCGTCATCACCTGTTCTGATATCTCCCCAGTTTCCCTGTGTATCAATCAACAGGTCTTTTTGTCCCATATTGACGAGCGCATCACCAATGGATGCATCACCATGCGGGTGATATTGCATGGTTTGGCCGATAATGTTGGCGACTTTATTAAAACGGCCATCATCCATTTCCTTCATAGCATGAAGAATGCGGCGTTGTACGGGTTTTAAACCATCTTCCACCGCAGGAACAGCACGTTCCAAAATAACATAAGATGCATAATCAAGGAACCAGGTCTTATATTGACCATTAATACCATGATCGGTTTGCACGTGTTCGTAATTCTTGTTTTTCATTTGTGGTAGTACCCGTTTATTGGATCGTTATAAACTGTTAGTTGGTTCAGCAGCTACTTCTTCCGGCGCTACGGTTTTTAACCTTACCTCAAATTCTTTCCATCCTTTGGAAGTATCACCATGAATTTGAATCTTATCTTCTTCAGCCAGTTTTTTCATACGCAGTAATAAAAACACGTCGCCGGTTTTTATTTTCATCTTGCCTAAAATTGCATGCATGGCTTTATTACCTTTTTGCCATTCATTGGTCAGTCCTTTTAATATCTCGCTGTCATAAAAATCTTCATTTTTTCCAACTATCTTTTTCCCGCCTTCCAATATTCTCACCATAGCATTTTCACCGCATAGTTTTTGCCATTCATCAGGATCCACTTCAAATTCACTTAATGTTACTTTCCGGTTCAGCTTTTTAGCTTTTAAAAACTCCTTTGGCTGTATTTCATGTATAGTAGTTGGATAAAATATATGGCCTTTTTCATTGATGAAAGGAAGGTTGTTCATGTATAATACAACGATCCGTCCCTGGTAAGCCTGTAATTGTGAAATGAGCCAATAGTACCCACACACGTCATGTTGATTCTGGCCCATCCAAATCCAAAGCTCCTCTTTTGGGTTTTCTTCTAATTCTTTTTGCAGGTGATGAACGGTTAAGCGATCATCAACCATCTCCATCAACTGCTCTGTATTATAAGGAGAAATTTCCAGTAAGCTTTTCCACCAATCCCTTCTTTGCTTGTAGCCTTCTGTCTCGTAAATGTTTTCAATTGGCCCAACAGCATAATCGTCTTTTATAACTTCTACTTTGCCCTGGAGGCTGTCATCCAATTCAATTGCTTTTTGCAAAACAGGTATATCTGCTTCCTGGAAAACTATATGTATCATTCGTTTTGGTTGATTAATTCAATGTCTGAATGCTTTCGTCATAATAGCAGTTATGCTGCCGCGTCTTCAATGGTATCTAATTCTACTTTCAGGTTATTAATGATAAATTCCTGTCTTTCCTGGGTGTTCTTGCCCATATAATATTCCAGCAAATGCTGTATATGATCTCCATGCTCAAGTATTACAGGATCAAGGCGTATCTCATCTCCAATAAAACGTCCAAATTCATCCGGAGAGATCTCGCCCAAACCTTTAAACCGCGTAATCTCAGGTTTACTCCCTAATTTTTTAACTGCGGCCTGCTTCTCCTGCTCGGAATAACAATAAATGGTTTCCTGTTTATTACGAACTCTGAACAGAGGGGTTTGTAAAATATAAACGTGGTTATTTTTTACAAGATCAGGAAAGAACTGAAGGAAGAAGGTCATAATCAACAAACGAATATGCATTCCATCCACATCAGCATCGGTCGCAATCACAATCCTGTTAAAGCGCAATCCTTCTAACCCTTCCTCAATGTTTAATGCATGTTGCAAAAGATTTAATTCTTCATTTTCATAAACCACTTTTTTACTCATGCCAAAGCAGTTCAAAGGCTTGCCACGAAGGCTAAAAACCGCCTGGGTTTCCACTTGTCTTGCCTTGGTAATAGAACCGCTGGCCGAATCGCCTTCCGTAATGAAAATGGTTGTTTCCTTTTGTGTAGCAAAAAACTCCTGCTTTCCTTTTGCCGGCGGCTCATCATTCAGGTGCACGCGGCAATCACGTAATTTTTTATTATGAAGATTTGCCTTCTTAGCCCTTTCATTGGCCAGTTTTTTTATACCAGCCAGGTCCTTTCTTTCCCTTTCGCTCTGCTCAATACGCTTCTTTAAAGCTTCAGCAACAGTTGGATTTTTATGCAGGTAATTGTCTAATTGCTTCGATAAGAAATCAAGTATAAACTGCCTCATGCTTGGACCGCCTTCATCTACGTTTAAAGAACCCAGTTTTGTTTTGGTTTGCGATTCAAACACAGGTTCTACTACTCTTATCGAAATGGCAGCAACAATGCTTTGCCGAACGTCGCCAGCATCATAGTCCTTTTTAAAGAAGTCCCGGATAACCTTTACATAAGCTTCACGGAAAGCCGCCTGGTGTGTACCGCCCTGGGTAGTATGCTGACCATTTACAAAGCTGTAATAATCCTCACCATAATCATTATTGTGCGCAAGTGCAATTTCTATGTCCTCCCCTTTTAAATGTATAATGGGATAACGCAATTCATCAGCATTAGTATTACGCTCCAACAGATCAAGCAAACCGTTCTTGCTTACGTAGGATTTACCGTTAAAAACGATGCGCATGCCTGCATTAAGAAAGCAATAGTTCCATATCTGCTTCTCTAAGTATTCAGGAATAAAATGAAAGTTTTTGAAAACCGAATCATCAGGAGTAAAGGTTACTAAAGTGCCATTTTCTCCATCACTTTTTGCTTCTTTATATTCTTTTACTAATACACCTCTTTCAAACTCAGCCTCCTTTATTTTACCGTCCCGGAATGAGGCTACTTTAAAAAGTTTACTTAAAGCATTTACTGCTTTGGTACCTACGCCATTCAAGCCCACACTTTTCTGAAAAACCTTACTGTCATATTTAGCCCCCGTATTAATCTTACTCACTACGTCTACTACCTTACCGAGCGGAATTCCACGTCCATAGTCACGAATGTTTACCGATTTACCTTCAATGGTTACTTCAATTGTTTTTCCATAACCCATCGTGTATTCATCAATGCAATTATCAATCACCTCTTTTACCATAACATAAATACCATCATCGGGACTTGAGCCATCACCCAGTTTACCAATATACATACCGGGACGAAGACGAATATGCTCTTTCCAATCAAGGCTCTTGATACTCTCTTCGGTGTATTCAAAGAGATTCTTTTTAGTTTCTGCCATAGGATTATTCAACTCTAATTTGAGTAAAAGTAATTTTATTGAACCAACAGAAGAATTGTAAGCAACTTTTGTTGTGTCACTCACTTGTACTTTCTTATCATTATTGTTCTAAAGAAAGAAGACAAAATCAAGATAGATTAGTCTATGTCTATCAGCTCAACAGCGGGCAAATATAATAAAAATTAGTTGTTATTTTACTAAACATTTTAGCTTTTTTCATATTTACTTCGCGCAACAATTATAATATAAGAACCTGATATTCAAACTATTGCCAAGTCAAATAATTTTTGGACACTTCTGTTTACATAATGTATTGAAAACCCCTAATTTTGACCTCGTACTAGGGGCACAATTTTTAGCCGCTAAACCAGAACTGCCTAACTACCCATTAAGTTCTACTTACAGCCTATTAGCTTACTAACCCATAGTAATAGTTAATAAACCACCAAAAAAGGAGGATTGAATATGTATTCGTATGGATTGCTGGAGCCCGGATGTTATTACCTGGTACAGGAGCAAGTTGATTCGCCAATTGAACTTATTAAAGTAACAGTGGAAAGCGACCACTGCATGTACGTTTTTAAGTACAGGGATGAATTGGTAACAGAATGGAAAAGAAAAAATGACAAGCTTTATGACATTCTTGAATGCCTCAACGACAAGATGGTTGAGGTTTGGGAGAAACATTACAATAATAACGAAGAATCGTATTATGAAGAGGATGATGAATAATATACTACTGCTTTATTAACGGGTTTTGGGCTATGTACTACGAATGGTTTAACTTAAACGTCAAACCATTCGTGATGCATCCAAACTGTTTTAACCGGGCCACTGCTTTAATCTTAATGCTGATTGCTGGTTTCAATCTGCCAGCGCAGCAACAGCTTCCAGAGGATTACCTGTCAAAAGAATTTCACAAAGGACGAAGAGATGCGGCACGAGCCCTCATGCCTGAAAACTCAGTGATGGTTGTCTTCGCTGCTCCTACCCGCACTTTTTCAAATGATGTTAGTTACTTCTATCACCAGAATCCTGACCTATACTATTTCACTGGATATAAAGAACCAAATTCTGTTTTATTTATTTTTAAGGAAGACCAGCCATCTGCTGACGGCAGTAAGTTCAATGAACTTTTTTTTGTACAAAAAAGAAATGCGCTGGCAGAGCAGTGGACAGGCAAACGTTTAGGTGTTGAAGGAGTAAAAACAAAACTAGGGATCGAAAAGACCTATAATAATGATGAACTCCAAAATTTTGCGTTAGACCTGTCTCGTTTCAAAACTATTGTTTTTGGAAGCCTGCCTGAAGGTTTAACTGATGACCCTGCAGATAAGGCGGATCTCTATGATCTTGTTTCATTTTTCATCCAAAAAGCTCAATTGCCTTCCGATTACAATAATGCTTTGTATAAAGACCTGAGTGCATTTCAAAGCAGGGCTTCGATAGTAAACATAGAGAGGATGATTGCCCCTTTCAAAACAAAAATGGCCTCTAGTGAGTCCTACCGGGAAAATCCGCTGGTAAACGCAATAGTACAGATTAAAAATGCAGATGACATAGAAAAAGTTCGTCAACGAATTTCAGAAGCTAAAATCAGTACGGTATTATATGACCAGGTCACCGGCGCCCTAAGAGAAATTAAAACACCGGAAGAAATGGGCCTTATTCGCAAAGCGGTAGAAATTTCGTGTATAGGCCAGAACGAAGTAATGAAGGCAGTACGACCCGACATGTCGGAAATGGAAATACAGGGATTACATGAATACGTACACAAGCGATATGGTTCCGAAGAAGTAGGTTATGGCTCTATTATAGGTTCCGGAGAAAATGGTTGTATTCTGCATTACACAGAAAACACCAAAACCAAAATAGGCAACGAACTTTTATTGATGGATGTTGGTGCCGAATATCACGGGTACACTGCCGATGTAACACGCACTATACCTGTGGATGGAAAATTTTCAACTGAGGAGAGAGCAATTTACCAGATTGTTTATGATGCGCAGGAAGCTGCTTTCAGGTTATTAAAAGATGGAGCCAAATGGTCTGACGCAGGAATAGCGGCAAAGGAGGTAATTGCTAATGGCCTTTTAAAGCTAGGTCTTATCAAAAACAAGGAGGAAGTGTCGAGGTATTACCCGCATGGTCTTTCTCACCACATAGGGCTGGACGTGCACGATAAAGGAATTTCACAGGTGCTAAAAAAAGATATGGTTATTACTATTGAACCGGGCATTTATATTCCAAAGGAGAGCCCTTGTGATAAAAAATGGTGGGGCATAAGTGTGCGAATTGAAGACGATGCATTGATTAAAGAGAATGGCTATGAATTGCTTTCTGCTTTCGCACCCAGGTCGATTGAAGGAATTGAAAAAATGATAGCGGAAAAAAGTTCGTTAGATAACTATAAATTGCCTGAACTTAAATCAGCCCAAAAGAAATCATTCTGATTTTTGCGCTAAACGCACCCTTCTTAGTTCCAAAAGATTTAAAGCGTTTGGTATAAAACCCTGCACACCAGGCTGCACCAGGTGTACCACCACATCATACCAAAGAGGTACCACAGGCGCATCGTCTATCATAACCTGGTCGGCCTGCCGGTATAATTTGTAACGCAAAGAATCATTGCCTTCAGTTATCGCTTTTTCAAACAGCCCATCAAACCTGGGATTACTATAGCGGGTATAATTTGGGGGCGCTGGGTTCTTTGAATAAAAAACGGATAAATAATTTTCAGCGTCCGGATAATCAGCTATCCAACTTCCCCTAAAAAATAAAGCTTTTGAGTTGGAGGTAAGCTCCAAAAGCAGGGACTTCTGCACCACATCTACCTGAACATTCAAACCGATTTCTTCCAATTGCCGTGCGATATAACTGGCTATATCAGAGTAAATGGGAATTGTCAGCAATTTAATAGCAGGTTGATTTGTAGAATTGACACCGGCTTCTTTTAGAAGCTGCCTTGCCAATAAAGGATTATAAGAGTAACCTTTTACTTGCGTTGAATCAAAAGAAGGAAGACCTGCCGGCACAAAGCCCGACTGAGCTGGTGTGCCCAAAGAGTTGCGGAGGTAGAGAACCATTTTCTGGCGGTCAAATCCATAGTTAATAGCTTGCCTGATTTTTTTTAATCGTAAAGGAGAATCTTTTAATAGCGCATTAGAAGAGTCAAACAGGATACCGAAGTATTCTATATTAAGATAAGGATGGGTTTGTAACTGTATCTTATCCTGCCATTCTTTACGAAGTGTTCCTTTTTTGGTTAAGACCTCATCTTTGAAAGAGGGGTCAATGTCATTTATGAAATCAAGTTTTTGTTGTCGGAACAATAAGAATTCCGTTGCCCGGGCATCATAAAAACTTACTTTAATACCATCGAGGTAAGGCAGTCTTGTTCCTTTGTCATCCTTTTCAAAATACAATGGATTCTTTTTTAACACCATTGCCTGCCCTTCTTCCCAGGCTACAAATTGAAAAGGCCCGGTGCCCACTGCATGTCTTCTAAAATCATTGCCGTATGTTTTTATAGCTTCCTCAGGTACTATTGAACAATATTGCATCGATAAGATTCCTAAAATGGGGTTATAGGGTTTTACCAGTTTTAACTGGAAGGTGGTATCATCAATTGCTTTGAATCCGTCTACACTATCTACTTTGGTATTAAATATCCATGAACCAGGACTGGCAGTTTCTTTATTGATAATTCTTTTAAAGCTATACTCTACATCTTTTGCGGTCATAAGTCTTCCCCTATTATTTGGAAAGCACTCATCATTGTGAAACGACACATCGTTCCTTAAATAGAATGTATAAACTTTTTTATCCGGTGAAATTTCCCAGCGTTTAGCCAGCGAAGGAACAATATGTAGTGCACTGTCTATTTCTACCAGTGTGTTATATAATTGGTGAATAGCCCACATGATGGACTGGTTCTTAGCAAAAGCAGGATCAATGGATGCAATACCTGTTTGCTCATTATAATGAAAAATATTCTGGTCCTTCTTCTCGCTATTATAACAAGCCGACAAAAAGAAAACAAAGGTGATTGTTAAATATTTATACCAGCGGAACATGTCCTATTCAAAAGGGTTCTAAATTAGACAAGTATTTGTTTTGATTATGCAAATCCCTAAAATGAAAATACAATCCCTGTTATTTCTTACCTGTTTTGTGTTACTAGTTTCGGACTTATTCGGACAGCCCCTCAATCAAAAAAGAAAATTTACCCGCCAGGATACACTTCGCGGAAGCATTGGACCAGAAAGAGCCTGGTGGGATGTACTTCATTATGACATAACCGTGGAACCGGACTTTACTACTAAATCAATTAAAGGAAAAACAATCATTCAATATAAAGTATTGGCGGGGCAAAGAACTGATTACCTGCAAATAGACCTTCAGCAGCCATTAAAAGTCGATTCTATTTTCTATAACAATAAGCTCTATATAAATTATCCTCCCCGGCCTTATTATAATGAAGGAAACGTATGGCATATTCCTCTTCCCAAGGCTCCGGTTAATTCTGTTCAGTCAGTTACCATTGTTTATCATGGTAATCCAAAAGTGGCTCAAATACCTCCATGGGACGGAGGCTGGATTTTTACAAAAGATTCGGTAGGAAATCCCTGGATGAGTGTGGCTTGCCAGGGTTTAGGCGCCTCCGTTTGGTATCCTTGTAAAGACCATCAAAGCGATGAACCGGACAGCGGTGCTGTGTTAACCATTAATGTACCTAATGAATTAACGGCGGTTGGCAATGGACGCCTCACAAATAAAAATATATCAAATGGAAAAACTTCCTATACATGGGAAGTGAAATCGCCTATCAATACCTATAATATTGTTCCATACATAGGCAAATATGTAAGTTGGAGAGATACTTTACAAGGTGAGAATGGAAAGCTTGACCTGACATATTGGGTTTTGGAACAAGACCTGGAAAAAGCCAAAAAGCAATTTCAACAAGTAAAGCCTATGCTAAGAGCTTTTGAATACTGGTTTGGTCCTTATCCATTTTATGAAGACGGATATCAATTAGTGCAGGCTCCTCATTTAGGAATGGAACATCAAAGTGCAGTGGCATATGGTAATGGATTTCAAAATGGTTATTTGGGAAACGATTTATCGGGGACCGGCTGGGGCACCAAATGGGATTATATTATTGTACATGAAAGCGGCCACGAATGGTTTGCCAATAACATTACCACGAAAGATTTAGCTGATATGTGGGTACACGAGGGCTTTACCGATTACTCGGAAACGCTCTTCATCGAATACTATTATGGTAAAGAGGCGGCTAACGAATATGTGCAGGGACTGAGAAAAAAAATTGTTAATGACCGGCCTGTTATCGGTAGTTATGGTGTGAACCAGGAAGGCAGTGGTGATATGTATTATAAAGGAGCAAACCTGATTCATATTGTCAGGCAACTTATTAATGATGATGAAAAATTCCGGCAGATATTAAGAGGCTTAAACAAAGACTTTTATCATCAGATAGTTACATCTAAACAAGTAGAGGATTATATATCTCAAAAGAGCGGTAAAGACCTAAGTAAAGTATTTGATCAATACCTAAGGACTTCCCAGGTCCCTGTTCTGGATTTAAAAGCTGAAGGCGATAAAATCAAATTCAAATGGACTAATTGTGTCCAGGGATTCAATATGCCGGTTAAACTTAGCAATGGCCAATGGATTAATCCAACTACTTCGGAACAAAAGATCAAAGCGGGAAGTAATTTTGAGGATGTGGAAGTCGATAGGAACTTTTACATACAAGTGAAAAAAAGTTAAGGGTACAGGTACTCATAAACATGGTTTGTATTTATCATTTGGCTTAGCGGCAATGGCGGGCAAAAACTCATCACTCACCATTCATCACTTATTATCTTTACCGCATGAGCACCATTCGAAGGCACAGCATCATATCTTCTGTTATTGTTTATTTTGGCTTTGCACTTGGTCTCATAAACACCTACCTCTTCGCCCGCCAGGGAGGTTTGACACCAGAACAATTCGGCTTGACAAACACGTTTATTGCTTTTGCCAGCATTATGTTTTCTGTGGCAAGCCTGGGAATGCCAACTTATATAGCGAAATTTTTTCCTTATTATAAGGCACATGTGCCGGATAAAAAAAACGATCAGCTAAGCTGGGCTTTGCTGTTTTCCATCATTGGATTTATAATAGTTTTAATAACCGGCATCTTGTTCAAAAATATATTTCTTCAAAAATTTGCTAACTCGCCGGAACTGCCTACATATTATTACTGGACGTTCATATTTGGTTTTGGGTTTACCCTTTATATGATTATGGAAGCCTATGCCTGGCAGCAGAGAAAGGCAGTTCTCAGCAACTTCCTGAGGGAAGTAGTTTTTAGAATTTGTGTAACAACACTTGTGGTTTTATTGACGTTTAAAGTAATTAAGAGTTTGGATGTCTTTATTGGCATTTATTCTTTTATATACCTTTTCCTTTTCTTCATTTTATTTGGTTATTTTTTTCAAAGAAAACAAGCCTATTTTAATTTTTCCGCAAGTGTTGTCACAAGGAAATTCTATAAAAAAATAGTAACACTTTCGTCTTTTATCTGGGGTGGTACTATTGTTTTGAATATTGCTAATGTCTTTGACGGAATTATAATTGCTGCGGTATTACCGAATGGAATGGCTGCTGCTGCAATTTATTATTTAGCACAAAATATTTCCAGTCTTATGCAAGCGCCACAAAGAGCTATTATCTCAGCTTCATTGGGCCCTTTGTCACATGCGTGGAAAGTAAAGGATTATCCAAAAATCAACCGGATTTATCACCGCTCCTCTATTAATCAATTGATTTTTTCCTCTGCTTTGTTTTGTTTGATCTGGCTCAATTTTGATGATGGCATCACCACATTTCATTTGCAGGAAAATTACAGGGGTGCTAAATGGATCTTCTTTTATATTGGTCTCGCCAGGATCATTGACATGGGTACCGGTCTTAATTCGCAAATTATTGGAACCTCCACTTTTTGGAGGTTTGAATTTTTTAGCGGCATGCTATTGCTCCTTATAACACTGCCTTTAAATTATCAATTAACCAGGCACCTTGGAGCTATTGGCCCTGCTATTTCCAACCTTATCTCATTTACTATTTATAATGCCGTCAGGTATTTTTTTCTGTTGAGAAAATTTAACATGCAGCCTTTTACCGTTAATACGGTTTATACACTTTTGCTGGCTACCGTTACCTATTTAATATGTTATTACCTATTTAATAACCAAACAGGTTTTATTTGGATGATTACAAGAAGTACAGTGTTCATTGCCCTGTTTGCAATAGGAATGTGGAGCCTTCGGCTTTCACCGGATTTACAACCGGTACTGGCAACAGTAAAAAAAAGATTAAAGCTTGGAAATTAGGACTGCAGAGGGTTGGATATCTTCAATACGACCTACGCCTTTAAAGCGCCTCATCCAATAGTCGTCAAAAAGATCACTGATGGTAACGCCACCGGAAGAAGCATGTATAAACTTGTTATTTTGAAGATACATCCCAACATGAGAAACACCTCCTGTGGTATTAAAGAAAACAAGGTCCCCTTCTTTTAGCTCTGTACGCGAAATTTTGCGACTCAGATTAAATTGCTCCCTTGCTGTTCTTGGCAGAGCTACGCCATGTAAGGCCGTGAAGAAAATCTGCATTAGAGCTGAGCAATCAATCCCGGTCTTGGTAGTACCACCCATTCTGTACCTGGTGCCAAACCACTCGTCAATCACTTTATAAAGAGTTGTGTTTTGAACCATTTCTACTTCAGTATTTAGAAGTAAAGCATATTTAAACTGGAGTTTTTGAGCGGTTTCAATGTCTGGTCTTGAAGAGTTAACAATATCCTTTTTAGCAATAGCCTGAACTTCTGGTTTTATTATTTTGGAACCGCCTCCAGGTTCAGCAGTTGTTGGAGAAGACGCAATGTCAACGCTGATATCGTCCAGGAACTTTACATCTGCTTTATGACTATTTAGGCTAACTTGTTTTGCTTGCGCTGCAACAGGATTATAAGCTCCAAAAAGGAGCACGAGTGTGACTGCAGAGAGAACGGCTTTAATCATGCGGCTTTAATTAGATAGATGGATGGGTAACGAAAGTATAGTTTTTCCCACAAATGTGGAAACTATCAACGCCTACTGTTCAGAATTATTGCCACCTTCGCACTGACTTAGCTGTTAAGCGTTCAGAATCAACTTATTTGACACAGATTTAGAGGACACAGAATCATGAAGTTTTCTCACTTACACGTACATACCCAATATTCTCTCCTGGATGGGGCCGCTTCCATTTCCGGTTTATACAAAAAGGCCATTGATGATAAAATGCCTGCCCTGGCTATTTCCGACCATGGAAATATGTTTGGAGTTTTTGAGTTTGTTTCACATGCATATAAACACCTGGACGAGAAGGGAAACCCTAAAGTAAAGCCTATAGTAGGTTGTGAGTTTTATGTAGCAGTTGACCGACATCGTAAATCTTTTACCAAGGAAGAAAAAGACCAACGCTTTCACCAGATACTTTTGGCAAAGAATGAAGTTGGCTATCGAAACCTTGTTAAACTTACCTCACTTGGTTATATGGAAGGTTTGTACGGTAAGTACCCACGCATAGATAAGGGCCTTATCGAAAAATATCATGAAGGGTTAATTGCCACTACTTGTTGCTTAGGCGCTATGGTACCCCAGTCCATCATGCGAAAAAACGAAGCTGATGCTGAAAAGGAATTTAAATGGTGGCTGGATCTTTTTGGAGAAGATTATTACGTAGAGTTTCAGCGCCATGGAATGGCAGAGCAGGACAGAGTAAATGAAGTGCTGATTAAATTTGCCCGTAAGTACGGAGTGAAAATTATTGCTTCCAATGACTCGCATTATGTAGATGTCGAAGACTTTAACGCACATGACATTTTACTTTGCATCAATACAGGAGAAAAAGTTTCGACTCCTGCCCTCCGCGAGTTTTCGGATGATGATGTGAGCACGAAGGACAAACGGTTCGCTTTTCCAAATGACCAATTCTATTTCAAGAAGACTTCGGAAATGTTAGATCGCTTCCAGGACCTTCCTGAAGCTATAGATAACACCAATGAAATTGTTGATAAGGTTCAGTTATTAAATCTCAAACGGGATATTCTTCTCCCTGCCTTTCCTATTCCCAAAGAATTTCAGCTACATGATGACAGTAACCTCAATCAATGGGAATATCTCAAACATATTACTTACGAAGGTGCTAAGGGAAGGTATTCCGAGATTACAGAAGAGGTTCGTGAACGCATCGACTTTGAATTGTTTACTATTAAAACCATGGGGTTTGCGGGTTACTTTCTTATTGTAAGTGATTTTATCAAAGCTGGTCGTGAACTAGGTGTGTTTGTAGGTCCGGGTCGTGGTTCTGCAGCCGGCAGTGTGGCGGCATATTGCATTGGTATCACTAACATCGATCCTATAAAATACAATCTTCTTTTTGAGAGGTTCCTGAACCCCGATCGTAAATCAATGCCCGACATTGACACCGACTTTGACGATGAGGGTCGTCAAAAAGTAATTGATTATGTAGTTCAGAAATACGGCAAAAACCAGGTAGCGCAAATTGTTACCTATGGTACTATGGCTGCAAAAATGAGTATTAAAGATGTAGCCCGGGTGATGGACTTGCCACTTCCCGAATCCAACGCTTTGGCCAAACTGGTTCCTGACCGGCCAGGAACAAAACTCCACCGCGTATTACATGCTCCCCTTACGGCAAAGGAAGGTGATAAATCTCTTGAAGAAGAATACGGAAGTGATGATGTTGAAAATGCTAAACGCCTCCGCGAAATCTATAACAGCAAAGGAATACAAAGCGATGTGTTGCATATTGCGGAACGCCTGGAAGGATCTGTTCGGAATACGGGTATACATGCTGCCGGTATCATCATTGCTCCCAGGGATCTTACGGAATTAATTCCTGTTTTTGCCTCTAAAGAAACGGATCTCTGCATTACTCAAATAGAAGGCAGCATCATTGAAGATTCAGGCGTTATAAAAATGGACTTCCTTGGTCTTAAAACTCTTTCTATTATTCGTGATGCCCTGAAAATCATAAAAGAAAAACACGGTATCGAAATAGATATTGATGCCATTCCCTTGGATGACCAAAAAACCTACGAGCTGTATCAACGCGGTGACACCATTGCCACTTTCCAGTTTGAAAGTCCGGGCATGCAGAAGTACCTGAAAGAATTAAAGCCCGACCAGTTTGCTGATCTTATTGCCATGAATGCCTTGTACCGTCCGGGCCCGATGGCTTATATTCCGCAATATGTAGATCGTAAACACGGACGTGAAGAAGTAGAATATGATCTTCCTGAAATGGAAGAACAGCTAAAAGAAACCTACGGTATTACCGTGTACCAGGAGCAGGTGATGGTACTGGCCCAAAAGCTGGCCAGCTTTTCCAAAGGTGATGCTGATGTGTTGCGCAAGGCAATGGGAAAAAAAGATAGGAAGACACTTGACAAAATGAAGAGCAAATTTATTGAAGGTGCTACTTCCAATGGACATAGGAAAGACAAACTGGAAAAGATATGGACCGACTGGGAAGCCTTTGCTCAATATGCTTTCAATAAATCTCACTCTACCTGTTATGCTTATGTTGCGTATCAAACGGCTTATCTGAAAGCCCGTTATCCTGCTGAGTACATGGCTGCTGTATTAAATCATGCAAATGCCATTGACAAACTCACTTTCTTCATGGAAGAATGCAAGCGGATGGGCATTAAAGTACTGGGGCCTGATATCAATGAATCGCAAAAAGGTTTCGCTGTAAATGATGCAGGTGAAATTCGTTTCGGGTTAGGCGGATTAAAAGGTGTTGGCGAAAATGCTATTGAAAATATTATTACAGAACGCAAAAACGAAGGCTTCTATAAAGACCCGTTTGATTTTATAAAGAGGGTCAATCAAAGAGCCGTAAATAAACGAACCCTGGAAAGTTTAATTTATGCAGGCGCCTTTGATACGTTTCCGCAGCTACATCGTGCCCAATATTTTTGTGTTCCCGAAGGCGAAACGCAAACCGGTTTGGAAAAGATGACCAAATACGGAAGCATCGTTCAGGCTCAAACTGTAAATACTACAAACACTTTGTTTGGCGACCTCCCTGCTGTGCTGGATATACGACCGCCGCAAATTCCAGCTTGCCCCCAGTGGTCTTTAACAGAGCAATTAGACAAAGAAAAAGAAGTGACAGGTATTTATTTGAGTGGGCATCCATTGGATCATTATAAGTTCGAAATGCAGCATTATGGTATTACTTCTGTACAGGACTTTAACGAAGTAAAAGAATCACAAACGCTGGCAAGTGCCGGCAAAACATATAGACTTCTTTGCCTCGTCTCAACTGCAAACCATCGTATTTCAAGACAAGGAAACAAGTTTGGTTCTTTTATACTGGAAGATTATTCCGGCAAGACTGAAATAGTTATGTTCGGAGATGATTATGTGCGCTACAATGCCTACCTGCAAAGCGGACAAGCTGTATTGCTGGTTGGAGGTTTTAAGCAGCGATTTAATAAAGCAGAGTATGAATTTAAAGTAAGCAGTATAGCACTAGCTGAAAATGTTAAACGTCAGTTAACGAAACAAATTCAACTGGAGATTGATGTGCGAAATGTACAGAAGGAAATGATTGACTTTTTGGAAGAGAATATTAAAAAGTATCCTGGTAAATCTTCGTTAAGAGTAATTGTGTCAGAACCAAAAACCAGCCTGAAAGCCAACCTGGTTACATTAAATAGCGGCCTTGAAATGAATACCGACCTGATCTATTTTCTTCAAAACAAACCAGAAATTGAAGTACAGGTTACCGTGTAAGGGTTTAAGGTTCAAGTTTAAAGGTTAAGGTTTAAGGTTTAAGGTTAGGAGTTATGATTTATATGTAAACCAATTTATAACTGGCAACTTAAGTTTTGCAACTTTAAACTTCAAACTTTGAACTGTCAGTTTTGACATAGCCTGCCAACTGTTCGTTGAATTGGTTGTTGGAGTTAAATTTGTGGTCTGATAGTTATCACTTGATATTTAAAAAAATAAATATGGCAAAAGCATTCACAGATTCAAATTTTCAGAACGAGGTCTTAAGCTCAGAAAAATTAACCGTTGTTGATTTTTGGGCAGAATGGTGTGGTCCTTGTCGTGCAATTGGTCCCGTTATCGATGAATTATCTAAAGAATATGATGGGAAAATAAATGTAGGTAAGGTAAATGTTGATGAAAACCCACAAGTAAGTATGAATTATGGTATTACTTCTATTCCGGCTATACTATTTATCAAGAATGGCCAGGTAGTAGACAAGTTAGTAGGTGCACAACCCAAAGGCAATTTTGTAAAAAAGATTGAGCAACACGGCTAATAAGCTTTCATAATTTATTTATAGAAAACTGTTCGTTAAGAACAGTTTTTTTCATTTAATCCTAAGAGCAAATAATCTTCTCTTGCACTACTTTGAAATCCTGGACCTGTCATTATACACAGACTGTCCACGACATAAATCAAAACACAGCCATAGGCATAAGAATCTGTAAATTGCCAGCTATTCATAAACCAACTGCATGAACTCTACTCTTTTGCAAAACCTTGGAAGAGGTGGCCTTGGAATGTTCTTTCTGCTATTTGTTTGTTATATTCTTAGTAATAATCGGCGTGGCATCAATTGGAAACTTGTTATCATGGGCGTTTTAGCACAGATAATGTTTGCAATGGGTGTTTTACATACTACTGCCTTTGGCCAACCTGTATTCTGGATGTTGTTTGCACTTGTGGTTGGCTATACCATTGTAAGAAAGTTTTTGAAATATCAGAAGAAGGAAGCCCCCGTGTCTTATGATGCAAAAGACTTAGGCTTATCTGTTTTATGGCAAGGTCTGTTCATTGTTGGATTAATTATTGCCAACCGCATTTTTGGTGAATGGACCGACCTGGTAATGACCATTAGTGCTGTAAGCATCTTGGTGATTGCTTTTAAAATGGGGTCAAGGCATGCTGAATTACTGAAATGGAATATTCTTTTCTCGGCTGCTGTATTAGTAATTTGTGTTTTTACAAAGGTTTGTCCCCCGGATCTTTTCCGGGTTCTTCTTCAATCTGCTTCCAGTGTTTTTGTAAAATTGATTAACATCAGCCATAGGGGTACCGAGTTTTTATTTGGCAGGTTAGCAGATGATAAGCAAAGCTGGGCCTACGTTTTTGCCATCCAGGTTTTGCCCAACATTATCTTTTTTGCAGCCCTCTCAGCCATACTTTTTTACATGGGCATTTTACAAAAGATCGTTTTTGTCTTTGCTTATTTATTGAATAAACTTTTCATTTCTGGTGCCGAAAGTATGTCCACGGCAGCTAATATTTTTTTGGGTCAAACCGAGGCGCCTTTGATGATTCGTCCCTACCTGGAAAAAATGACCCGCTCCGAAATTTTATGTATCATGATTGGAGGCATGGCCAATACGGCCGGCAGTGTATTGGCAGCTTACGTTGGCATGTTAGGTGGTTCAGACCTTGCACAGCAAAATTATTTTGCTCTACACATGCTAAGCCAGTCTATTATGAGTGCTCCAGCTGCTATTGTCTGTTCCAAAATGCTTTTTCCGCAAACACATGGAGAAGTTATTTCCAAAGACTTAACGGTGCCTAAAGAAAAGTTAGGCGACAATTTTTTAGACGCCTTATCTATGGGAACCACTGATGGCTTAAAATTAGCGGCCAACGTTGGCGCTATGCTGATTGTCTTTACTGCTATGATGTGGGTAGCAAACGGATTAATGTACTGGGTTGGCGACCTCACAAATATTAATATCAAAATTGCTACAGCTACCGGCGGACGATATGATTCATTATCGCTGGATCTTATACTTGGTTATATCTTTTCTCCTGTTGCATGGCTTATCGGTGTTGATAAAGTGGACATGCTTAGCATCGGGCAATTATTAGGAGTAAAAACCATCATCAATGAATTCCAGGCCTATATTGTTTTAGGTGATATGAAAGCTCATAATCTTATCAAAGAGCCTAAATCACTTTTAATTGCAACTTATGCTTTATGTGGATTTGCCAACTTCGCATCTATTGGAATCCAGATTGGCGGTATCAGTCAGTTGGCGCCTAACCAACGGCGCAATCTTACCGAATTGGGTGTAAAAGCTTTAATTGGAGGCACCATCGCCTGCCTGATGTGCGGCTGTATTGCTGGAGCATTGTATGGCTGATTTCAATTTTAATTCTCACAATAACAAAACAGTGACAACCAAAAAAGGCTTTCTATCGTTTTAGTAGGGGAAGCCCATCTTTTATCTCTTGAACTGGTAAACGATTCAACCGTTGATAGTCCCTATCTGTCGATAGCTATTTTTTAGACAGCATGAAATCGGTAATTTGTATACTTAATTAGTCAACCAGGCGTTCAATATTCGTTATAAAAAACTTCGTTGCATTGAAAAATCCCGCTTTGTCAGGCCTTTCCGTACTTCTTATTCTTGTTTCATGCATTGAACTATCAGCTCAAAAACCTGGTTATGAAACTATCACAAGATGTGCTACTATGCAAAGAGCTGCCAGCCGCATGCTCAATAATTCCTCTCAAATAAAGTCTGGTTCGGCCCAAAGGTCTAATGATGTGGTATTAGGACCGGTACTTTTTAGTTATCGTTTAACTTCAACCGTTACCGTGCCCGTGGTGGTGCATATAGTGCTTCCCAATCCATACACCATAACAGATGCCGATGTACAAGCCCAGATCGATCGTCTCAACCTGGACTTTGCAGGGTTAAATGCAGACAGTATGAATGTTCCTCCTGCATTTTTAGCGGTAAGAGGCCATAGCCAGATACAATTTTGTCTTGCTAAAAGAACTCCCGACGGACTCATAACATCCGGTATAGAAAGGAGGGTTAGTGCTGTTGGATCAGGCCAGGGTAAAGACCCAATAAAATTTACTTCGCTGGGTGGCCTCAACCAATGGGATCCTGCATCTTATCTCAATCTTTGGGTGGGAGCAGATGATAGTGGTGGTGATATTCTTGGCTATGCACAATTTCCCGGTGCTATACCTGCAGATGAGGATGGGGTATTTATCAATTACAGGGGTTGGGGAGTCAGTACTTGTTACACCATTCCCAGTTATAACAAGGGTCGCACAGCCACTCATGAGATTGGACATTATTTTGGACTATTACACAACTGGGGAGATGATGACGGATGCGTGGGCGATGATTTTAGAAGCTTATCCGGCTTGACAAACTCCTGTACTTTACCGGCTGGATTGTTCAATCCTGACGGAAAAGGCAATACTATAGATGACATAGGCGATACGCCTAACCAGGCAGGTGAAACAACCAACTGTCCTTCCGGTTCTGTCACAGATGCGTGTGCAACAGAGGCACCGGGCAAAATGTACCAGGATCACATGGACTATTCATTGGATGCCTGTTTAACGATGTTTACTAACAAGCAGGTGGAAAGAATGGAGTGGGTTTTGGATAATTGCCGGGCAAGTATTAAAACATCCCTGGGATGCCAGGCTCCTATCAGTTCTATTACAAGGGATGCAGCTCCTATGCAGAGTGTAAACCCGGGTGGCTTTGAACTAAACGGTTGTACTACTAAAAGCTATTCACCGGTAGTTTTTTGCCCTGGGTCTTTTATACCTAAACTTAGAATCATCAATAATGCTTCAACGTCTTTAACGTCAGTGACGGCAGGTTACCAGCTCGATAATGGTACTGCTGTAACACAAACCGTTAACAATCTAAACCTTCCATTAGGAGGAACTACGGTGGTGTCTTTTCCTGCTATTAGCCTTGTGGCAGGAACACACGAGTTTGAGTTTTTTACTGTTAATCCAAATGGAGGCACAGACCAGGTGCCGGCAAATGATACATTGAGTCAAAGTTTTACTGTAAATGGAATGGCTTCTGCTCCGTTCAAAGAAGATTTTACGGGACCTGCCTTTCCTCCCGCCAACTGGTCAATCATCAACCCTGACAAGGATACTACCTGGCAACGGTCGGCCACAGGAAACGTAAATGCCGGTTCTGCTTTTATGCATACGTTTGAGTATAGCAGGAATGATGAAAAGGATGAACTGGTAACACCAAGAATAAGTTATAGTAGCATTGGTGTTGACTCGATGAAACTGAGTTTTGACCTGGCATCTGCAACCTATACTAACATTGACGATCCTGACAATGCCGACGTTCCCATGGATACTCTTGAAATTTTAGTTACAAAAGACTGCGGCAATAGTTTTACAACTGTCTATAAAAAGTGGGGTAAGGACCTGAGAACAGTGAATGAACCCAAACAAGACGAATTTGCTCCCATCGCTTCGGAATGGAGAAAAGAAACGGTTGACATGACTGCCTTTCTTAACCAAAGTCCTATCCAGGTATTTTTTAGGGTCATTAACAACTATGAAAATAACCTCTTCATTGACAATGTAAATGTTTTCACTTCTGCAGTACCGGCTATTCTAAAATCCCGTGGCTATCTCATCGTGCCCAATCCGTTCGCAGATAAATTTTTGATCTGGCATTATACTCCGCCAACAGACCTTCGATCCGTCAGGGTTTACAATTCTATTGGTCAACTCCTTTGGAACAAGGGCTATAATGCAAACACTGATAATGTAATTACGGTGAATCTCTTTGGCAAACCAGCAGGGATTTATGTAGTACGGGTAGAATACGGAGATACCTCTAAAAACTTTTCGCAACAGGTAATTAAATATTAAGCGGGCAACGATGACCGAAGTTCATTGCCAAAATCTCAGTTACAATCAGCCCATTACCAATTACAGATTCATCCTACCTTTGCTGCGCAATTCGAACTTATGATAGAAGCCCCCGCAGAAAGATTGATTTTCAAAAATGCTCCTTCTTCATTACAAGCTATAGCTGATAAAATTTATGAAGGTCAACGTATCAGTTTTGATGAGGGTCTTTTGCTTTTTGAAGTAGCGCCTCTTCCCTTTGTTGGTTCATTAGCCAATTATGTTCGTGAAAAACTTCATGGAGACAAAACTTTTTTCAACCGCAACTTTCATATAGAACCTACCAACGTTTGTGTATTCTCCTGCAATTTTTGTTCATACTCACGTTTGTATGCCAACCGTGATCAGGGCTGGGAATTATCAATGGAAGACATGCTCAACATTGTAAAAAAATATGACAACAAACCGGAAACGGAGGTGCATATTGTAGGTGGGGTACATCCAAAGATGAACCTCTATTTTTTTGCAGACCTTTTGAAAAACATCAAAGCACATCGTCCCGACCTGCATATAAAAGCATTTACAGCGGTAGAACTGGATTATATGTTTCGTAAGGCAAAGGTGAGTGTAGAAGAAGGCGTAAACATATTAAAAGAAGCAGGCTTGAATTCCATTCCGGGTGGTGGCGCAGAAATTTTCGACGAAGAAATCAGACAGCAAATGTGTGCCGATAAGGTAGATGCTGATGGTTGGTTAAACATTCATGAAACAGTGCATAATGCAGGGCTGCATAGCAATGCTACAATGCTTTATGGCCATATTGAAAAATATAGCCACCGCCTTGACCATATGGAACGCTTAAGGAACCTGCAGGATAAAACCGGCGGCTTTAATACATTTATTCCACTGAAATTCCGGAACAAGGACAATGATATGAGCCATGTTCCTGAAATAAGTTTGGTGGAAGATCTTAAGATGTACGCTGTGGCCCGTTTGTACATGGACAACTTCCCTCACCTGAAGGCCTACTGGCCGATGCTGGGAAGAAAGAATGCACAGTTATCCTTAGCCTTTGGTGTAGATGATATTGATGGTACTATAGATGATACGACAAAAATTTACTCTATGGCTGGCTCTGAAGAACAAACACCAGCTATGACCACTGAGGAAATTGTAGTTCTTATCAGGCAGGTGAAGCGTCAACCGGTAGAAAGAGATACCTTGTATAATGTGATCCGGGCATTCTAAGAAAAAACCTTATGATGCAAAACATCTTGTTAAGATTATTGCAGGATTCTCTGGTTCAATTTATATTGTACTTTAAAACACTTTTATGAACGAAGATATTTTAGTATCGCTGTCCCCGGATCAGGTTGCGAAGGAACAGCAACGTTTTATTACCAAGGTTTATGGCTGGATGGCTTTTGCTTTAGCCATTACAGGTTTTGTAGCCATGTACAC
>DAIQPL010000203.1:0-7739 GCA_036787395.1 Flavisolibacter sp.
TCGTAATTACATTTGCTTTGCTAAAATCGAATTTAATTAATAGCATTGCCATGTGATTGGATTGTTTAAACAAAAGTCGCCTGGAAATGTTGTTGTTCTCCTGATCTTTGGATTGCTGCTGAAGTTGCCGTTGTTTTTATTTCCAAGAAACGTTGTAGCCACGGACAACGATGGACCTTTATACCGGTTGCTAATCACTTCTTTACCGCCTGATAATGCTTTTTTAAGTTCCCTCATTGCATTCCTGTTATTATATGCACAGGCATTGTTAGTCACTTACATGACAAACGAATACCGGATGATAACCCGGCAAAACTACCTGCCCGGCATGTCTTACTTAATTATAACATCCTTGTTGCCGGAGTGGAGTTATTTGTCCGCGCCATTAGTGGCAGCTACTCTTATTATTGGAATATTCATCAGGCTTTTCAGTTTATATGGCGCTTCCTCTACGAAGGCACAGGTATATGATATTGGATTGTTGATGGGTATATGTTCTTATATCTATTTCCCGTCGGCATGTTTTATAGTTTGCATCCTGTTAGGTTTGATGATTTTAAGGCCGTTCAAGTTCAACGAGGTCATTTTATTTGTTTTTGGTTGCCTTACACCTTACTATTTCTATGCTATTTTCTTATATCTCTCGGACAAAAGTTTTAAGAATTTTTTCCCTCGTGTATCGTTTACTGTCCCAATCATCAAAAATTCTATCTGGCTTGCCGCAAGCACTTTATTATTGGCTATTCCTTTTTTAATGGGAGGTTACTTTGTGCAGTTTCATTTACGTAAAATGCTGATCCAGGTGCGTAAAAACTGGAGTATTCTTTTATTATATCTTTTACTGTCTTTTTTTATACCATTTGTTAGCAGCAATCAGTTCTTTGATGCATGGATGTTAATAGCCACACCATTTTCCATGTTTCATGCCTCTGCTTATTTTTACCAGCCGCGCAGGTTTGTTTCGTTCCTCATGTTTTTAACAGCTGTTGGTTATATTTTTTACGTTCAATTTGGAACTCCAACATGGCATTAACACAAGAATGGGGTTCGCAAACTATCTTTGTAATTCAAAATTTTCAACATGAAGTTTGGCGTAGTTGTTTTCCCCGGCTCAAACTGTGACAGAGATATATTCAATGCATTGGTACAAGACCTCAGGCAGGAATGTGTTATGCTCTGGCATAAAGACAACAACCTCTCGCAATTCTCCACAGAAGATTGTATTGTTCTTCCAGGCGGCTTTTCTTATGGAGATTATCTGCGCACCGGCGCAATTGCCCGGTTTAGTCCCATCATGCAGGGTGTAATAGAGTTTGCCAACAAGGGTGGAAAGGTTTTGGGAATTTGCAATGGTTTCCAGATTCTTTGCGAATCCCATTTATTGCCAGGAGCGCTGCTTCGAAATAATAACCAACAGTATATCTGCAAAAATGTTTTTATAAAAGATGTGGAAGATGTAGTATATAAAATTCCAATTGCCCATGGGGAAGGAAGATATTTTGCAGATGATGTCTCCCTGGATAAACTCGAGCAAAATAACCAGGTGCTTTTCCGGTATTGCGATGAGAATGGAAATGTGGTCCCTGAAGCCAATCCCAATGGCTCTGCACGTAATATTGCCGGTATTTCTAATGAAGGAAGAAACGTAATTGGCATGATGCCACATCCTGAAAGAGCCTGTTCTACCTTGTTGGGAAATACTGACGGAAGGAAAGTTTTTAAGCTTTTGTTTTCTCAGGTATTGGAAACGGTTAGCTAAGTTGCTGACGTTTACAATTTAACATGTTTTCAAACTATAATAAAGGAAATTTGTGCATCTTAATTGCCAGCCATGAAGAAAATTGTCTTTATACTTTTAGCTTTTTTTAGTGTAGTCTTTGCTTCGGCTCAAAACGTGAATCCAGTTAGCTGGACGTTTAGTAGTAAGAAGATCAGCGATAAAGATTACGAGTTGCAGCTGGTAGCCACCATTCAGCAAGGCTGGCATTTGTATTCTCAAACCCAACCCGAAGATGCGATTGCACAACCCACGTCATTCAATTTTAATAAAAACCCATTGGTAACTATTGATGGCAAAGTGAAAGAAATGGGAAAGCTCGAAAAATATAAGGACAAGACATTGGATGTTTCTGCCAATCAATACAGCAACAAAGTAGTTTTTGTGCAAAAAATAAAAATGAAGGGAAAAGCAAAAACCAATGTAACCGGGAAGCTGGAGTTTCAAACGTGTAATGATGAAAAATGTCTCCCTCCAAAAACAGTTAACTTCTCAATTTCACTTAATTAATATGATTTGTTCTTTTTTTGCAGACGAGTTCCTATTAAAGGAACTCGTTTTCTTTTAAATCGCGAAGATGAATATAATTGTACGCAGCGCAATAATTTTTTTTCTGGTATTCGGTTGTCTTTCCGGTAATACACAAGATGCTGGTTCACCTTTTCAGTGGAATGTTACCAGCAAAAAAATATCGTCAAACCAGTACGAGATTATTTTTAGTTCTCAAGGTAACAAAACCTGGCAGCTATATGCACCCAACCAGGTTTTAAGCGACGTGCCTACCACAGAATTACAGTTCACTGACTCGGCAATAACGTCATCGAAATCTATTAAAGCCTCAGGTGTTCTAAAAAGAGAGCTAAGTACAATTTTTGGTGCGCAGGTCGAGGTGTATGAGGGGCCAACTAGTTGGAGCAATGTAGTAACAATAGCAGGAACTATTCCTGCTACCTTACAAGGGACGTTGTTATATACCTATGGAAAAGGAGAAGAGTTTTATCCTTCTACATCCTTTAATTTTTCTGTACCGTTGCAGGGTGGGATAGCGGCCACGTCACGCATATTGATACCGGCAATTGATCTCAAAAACCCGGTTAACCTGTGTGGTGATGATGATACGGCAGATAAAAGTTTGTTTGCTATTTTTCTCCTGGGGTTTTTAGGTGGATTAATTGCACTAATTACTCCTTGTGTATTTCCATTAATTCCGTTAACTGTTTCTTTCTTCACTAAGAAATCGGGTTCCAGGCAAAAAGGTATTCGGAATGCATTTTTATATGGGTTAAGCATTTTTTTGATCTATGCAATTTTGAGCTTACCCTTTCATTTGGTAAGTAGTGTAAACCCCGAGGTATTAAATAACATTTCAACCAACGTGTGGTTGAATCTTGCATTTTTTGTGGTCTTCATTTTTTTCGCTCTTTCTTTTTTTGGCTTATACGAAATAGGACTGCCCGGTGGATTTGCCAGTAAGATCGATTCAAAAGCAGGCATGAGTAATTTTTGGGGTATTTTTTTTATGGCTTTGACATTGGCCATTGTTTCTTTTTCATGTACCGGTCCTATACTGGGTTCGCTTTTGGCAGGTGTATTAACAAGCGACAATGGAGCAACTCAATTAACATTTGGAATGTCTGGTTTCGGCCTGGGACTTGCTCTTCCCTTTGCTTTGTTCGCACTTTTCCCTAACTGGTTGCAATCATTACCAAAGTCCGGTGGATGGCTTACCTCTGTAAAGATTGTTTTAGGGTTTTTAGAATTAGCCTTAGCAGTGAAATTTTTCTCAAACGCTGACTTGGTGAAGCAATGGCATTTTTTGGAAAGGGAAATATTTATTGCCATTTGGATTGTAATTGGAATTGCTATTGTTCTTTACCTGGCCGGAATTATTCGTTTCGGACATGATAGTAAGCAACGATTTACCAGAACGAGAATTTTTTTCATTGCTCTATTTTCAATTTTTACCATCTATCTTTTGCCTGGTGTTAGTAATACAAAATGGGCACGTTTACCACTGATTAGTGGATTCCCTCCACCTTATGGGTATAGCATTTATAAGCATCCGGTAAACTACGAAACCGGTGTTGAACCTTTGCATAATGAATATGAAAAGGCATTACAACTGGCCAGGGACCAAAACAAACCTGTACTAATTGACTTTACCGGCTGGGCCTGCGTAAACTGCAGAAGAATGGAAGAAAATGTTTGGGTAAATGAAGAAGTAAAATCATTGATGAAAAACGATTTTATTGTTGTTTCACTTTATGTAGACGAAAGGCAAAAGCTACCAATTTCAGAGCAGTTCCAATACAAGACAAAGGCCGGAACTTTAAAGCCGATTATTACGGTAGGAGATAAATGGGCTACTTTTCAATCAGAGAATTTTAATGCTGTAGCGCAACCCCAATACGCTATTTTAAGCCCCGACGAAAAAGCACTGACAAAAACAAAAGCCTACACACCTGCTGCCGGTGAATTCAGGGATTGGTTGAAATGTGGATTAGAAGCTTATGGAAAAGTGCAAAAAAAGGAAATGAACAAGTAAGAAATAAATTACGTGTCTCTTATAGTGGTGAAAAACTCTTTCAATAAAAAAGCCACCTGATTTAGAACAGGCGGCTTTTACTTTTTATAAAGTTATTTAATACTCATCCTCATTAAACAGGAAGTCATCCTGGGATGGATAGTCCGGCCAAATATCTTCAATGCTTTCATACACCTCACCACCTTCATCTTCCAATTCCTGCAGGTTCTCAATTACTTCAATAGGAGCACCTGAGCGAATGGAATAGTCAATCAACTCATCCTTAGTAGCCGGCCAGGGAGCTTCTTCAAGGTAGGATGCCAATTCTAACGTCCAAAACATCGTTCTTAATTTTTGATGGTTTATCGAAAGGTTGAAATATAATTTCTATGCCATTCTACACAGCAACCCTCAATTTTTTCGCAAATGTAGTTTTATTAACCAATTTTCCAAATGTTGTTTTACAGCCATTAAAAAAGCCATCGAACTTTGCTGTGCAACATTGTTTATGGATATTTGGACGAACGGAATAAAGGAAGTTGCAGTTTACAGTTGGCAATTAGCAGTCAGGAAAAATCGTTTAAGTAAAAGATTACTGCTTGCTTGCCTATTGCCAATTGCTAACTGCTAACTCTAAAGTATGCTTACAGCTAAGGATATACACAAAAGATACGGGACAGTAGAAGTGTTAAAAGGGGTAGATATCCTCATCGAGGCTGGTGAAATTGTGAGCATTGTGGGCCCTTCAGGGTCCGGTAAATCCACCTTATTACATATCCTTGGTACATTGGATAAGCCCGACAAAGGGGAGGTGATGCTGCATCAGATGCATGTCACCGCACTGATGGGTAAAAAGCTAGCCGCTTTCCGTAATAAACATATTGGTTTTGTATTCCAGTTTCATCACCTGTTGCCCGAATTTAGTGCGTTGGAAAATGTCTGTATCCCCGGCTGGTTGGCCGGAAGCAATAAGAACGGTGTGAGGAAGCGGGCAGAGGACCTTTTGAATTTGCTTGGATTAAGTCACCGATTAGGAAACAAGCCTGCTGCCTTATCTGGCGGAGAGCAGCAAAGAGTGGCGGTTGCCCGTGCTTTAATTAACACGCCTGATATTGTTTTTGCTGACGAACCGACGGGTAATCTTGATACCGCAAATGCAAGGGAACTTCATCAGCTCTTTTTCCAATTAAGAGAGCAATTCAGGCAAACCTTTCTCATTGTAACCCATAATGAAGAACTTGCACAATTAAGTGATAGAACACTGACAATGAAGGATGGAAAAATTGTTTAAGGGAAAAGGTGAGCGCATATTAAAAAGGTTTCCATCAATAAGATTCTCTAAAAAATGGCTTCCTGATTTCACAATCCTGTTCTACTTACATTTCATATATAATTCAAACCCGGGGCTTCCATGGAATCTCCTCTGCGCCTAACTTTTTTGATACATACCGGGCCAGCGTAAACAAATAGTCGCTGAGGCGATTGAGATATTGAATAACCCGGGGGTCTATAAACAAGTTATGCTGCTGCATGTTTACAGCCAGCCTTTCTGCACGGCGGCAAACACACCGCACAACATGAATAGAAGATACTGTTGTATGACCACCGGCCAGGATGAATGACTTCATGACCGGCAATTGTGCCGTCATTTCATCTATTCTTTTTTCCAGGAACTCGATATCACCATCAGTCAGATCAGGCAACTTCATTTTGGACTCTTTATCGGCATCTGTCGCCAAAGAGGAGCCTATGGTAAATAATCGGTCCTGTATTTCTTTTAACTCCGATTTTAATTCCGCATCAGTTAGCTGGTCGTTAATTAAACCAATCCAGGAATTTAACTCATCCACCGTGCCATAAGTTTCTATACGTATGTCACTTTTAGGAACTTTTGTACCACCAATCAAAGAAGTATTTCCTTTGTCGCCTGTTTTTGTATATATTTTGAATGCCATATTCCGAAATGATAAAAACAAATGTATTAATAATTGGTGCGGGTCCAACAGGATTGATGGCAGCCTGCCAGCTACAGGGCTCGGGCATCGACTATATTATTATCGATAAAAAAGAAGGTCCTACAAGGGAATCACGGGCCTTAGTACTACATGCCCGTTCACTTGAAGTTTACGAACAAATTGGTATTGCTGCCGAGGCAGTAAAGCAAGGAGAGGTACTCGACAGAGTTCAGTTTATTGTGAACGGAAGAAAAATACAAGAGTTGCAACTAGGGAGCCTGGGTGAAGGACTGAGCCAATTTCCTTACCTGCTGGTTCTGGAACAAAGCAAGAACGAACAATTACTTTATGATAAAATGAGTAATGGAGGGGGAAAAGTATTGTGGGAAACCGAGATGCTTTCACTAACACAGGATGAAAATAATTGTCTTGCTGAAGTACGCAACCCACAGACAAGCTTTGTTATTCAAGCCGACTGGGTAATTGCTGCCGATGGAGGAAAAAGCAAAGTTCGTCACCTCCAGAATGTTCCATTTGAAGGAAGCACCTATGAGCATATTTTTTATGTAGCTGATACAACATTAGATTGGCCTTGGGGTCACGAATCACTCAGTATTTATTTATCAGAAAATAATTTCTTAGGATTATTCCCCATGAAAGGGCAGGACCGGTACAGGGCTATTGGTATTTTACCTGTTTCTTTTCAGAACGAAAACCCTGAACGTTTTGACCAGGTTACTCCATTTATAAATAAGCAGATGGAATCTCCACTGCATTTTGGTGAAACAGAGTGGTTTTCGGTGTATAGGCTACATCACCGGTGTGTAAACAACTTTAGAACAGGAAGGGTGTTTTTTGCGGGTGATGCAGCTCATATTCACAGCCCGGTGGGTGGCCAGGGTATGAACACAGGTTTGCAGGATGCTTATAACCTTGCATGGAAGCTGGCTTATGTAATTAAAGGCTATGCAAATGAACACTTATTAGATACCTATAACCAGGAAAGGCTTCCGTTCGCCAGGCAACTGGTAGCTACTACCGACAGGGCATTTTCTATTATTACTTCGGAAAAGTGGTACAACAGGTGGTTACGCCTATACCTGTTTCCCCTTCTGATTCCTTTTCCTTTAAAATTTAAAAAAATAAGGGAACGGGCATTTCGCACCGTGTCCCAAATAGGAATAAAATATACAACTTCAGATATCACCCTTAACCGGGTAAAACAACCTTTACGCATAAAAGCAGGTGAGCGATTTCCCTTTTTAAAAACAAACGAAGGGCAAAGTCTTTACCAGCTAATGAAAGAACCTTGCTTTTACGCCCTGATCTTTCAGGTCAGTGACGGAAGTTGTGCCGAACAAATGGCCTTGTTGCAAAATAAATTTCAGTTTTTGAAATTATTAAATCTGAGTAATGAAAAAATTATGGCTGGTCAATTGAAGGTAACTAGTGATACCGTTATTCTTGTACGCCCCGATCATTA
>DAIQPL010000446.1:0-2572 GCA_036787395.1 Flavisolibacter sp.
ATAATTTCCGGCCATACTGCTCTATGCTGCTCTTCATATTGTTGTATTAACTCCGGGTCGTTCTTTAGATCAAGTGTGAGAGAATAGCGTTTCATAGTTTTAATGTGATAAGGCAATGACTTCCTTAGGTGAACTTGCATCGACTTTTTGTCTCAGCGCAAAAAAGAAAATTACCGCAAAGCAAACTATAGGTACTAAATACGATAACTGGATATTACCGCCCGTTGCATCGGAGATCCTGCCCATCAATAAAGGGAAAAAAGCACCTCCTACAATGGACATCACAAGGAATGAGGAAGCAATTTTTGTTTCTTCCCCGAGGCCTCTTATTCCGAGTGCAAATATTGTTGGGAACATAATTGACATAAAGAACGGCACACACATTAATGCATACACTGCCACTTTCCCGTTCGTAAATACAGCAAGCGAAAGTAAAAGAATATTAACGACTGCATAAATACCCAGCAAACGCTCCGGTCTGATATATTTCATTAAAAAAGTTCCTGCAAATCTGCCTACCATAAATCCTACCATCGCAAATGAACCCCACCAAAGAGCTGCTTGTTTCTCTGGCATATCCGTTACATATCTGGAGAAACGGATAAAGAAACTACCTACACATACCTGCGCCCCTACGTAGAAGAATTGCGCCACGACAGCCCATGTAAAATTCTGGTGCCGGAACACCTTAAAAGAGAATTTTGAAGTCTCTTTTTCGTCTTTTTCATGTATCTCCGGCAAGCGGGTGAAGAAAAATATGAGCAGCAGGATAAAGACAATTATACCTATTACGAGATAAGGCATTTTAACCGTTGAAGCTTCAGAAGATAGATAGGCATTGAGCTCCTGAGGCGTCATACCCTGAAATTCTTCTTTCGAATGTTCTATGCCTGATAAGATTACTGTACCACCGATTATGGGTGCAAGAAAAGCACCAACACCATTAAAAGATTGGGCAAAATTCAGGCGCTGAGTGGCTGTTTGTTCAGGTCCCAGCTTGGTTACGTAAGGATTGGCTACGGTTTCAAGAAACGTCGCGCCAGCTGCTCCTATAAATAAAGCTATAAGGAAAAAGCTATATTCCCTTGACGCCGCCGCCGGAACAAATAAAAGGAATCCTGCGCCGAACAAAAACAATCCAAAAAGAATGGCTTTTTTATAGCCAAACTTATGCATAAACCAGCCCGCTGGCAAAGCAACAGAAAAGTAAGCCAGGTATACAGCTGTATCAATAAACGCTGATTGAGTATCGGAAAGCTGGCAAGCTTTCTTTAAATGGGGGATGAGGATGGGATTAATATTGTGAAGAAAAGCCCATAAAAAGAAAAGGGATGTCACCAAGATAATGGGAAGAACGGGGCTTGTATTCTTATTCATACAGCAAAAGTCTGGCAAAGGTTTTTAACCACCTATTCTCATCAGCATGCTTTGACCCGGGTTACTTCGTCACTTACTAATGAAGATTCATTACCAATAACAAATAAAGAATTAAAGCGCTTTTAGAGAGTGCAAGAAATTGCCCTTCCATTCAACTATTTTAGCATGACGGTGTTTGTACTACATATTGGAAAATTTTTCTTGTTAACGATTTTCGGCTGCTTATTTTTTACCTGCTTTAAGACACACTACTACTTGATTTATCCTGCCTTTTTATTTCGCAAACGTTTGCGTAGAATTTTTTTTCGGTAAAACAGAAATAAGCTAATTTGGCATCATTCCTCCTTTTTCTAACGATTGTAAGTTAATTAAGCTGAATGCGACCCCAATTACTTAAAGTTTCTAAAGGCCCCGACCGGTCCTTTAGCGTAAGGCGTGACCTTGTTCCCCACGTTAACAATCGATGGCATTATCACGCAGAAGTTGAGTTGATTCATTTTAAAAAAGGTGAAGGAACCCAGTTCATTGGAGACAGCATTAAACGCTTTAAAGCGGGAGATGTAGTGTTGGTAGGATCTAACCTGCCTCATTACTGGAGATTTGATGATATGTATTTTGAGGAAAGTGCAAAGGCGTTGGCTGATGTAAGAGTATCACACTTCAATGAAGACTTCTGGGGCGATCAATTCCTTCACTTACCTGAGAACAATAGTATTAAAGCTATTTTGGAGAAGGGCAAAAGAGGGTTACAAATCACCGGTAAAACCAAGCAAAAAGTAGCCGACCTGTTAGAGCAATTGCAGGTGGCTGACGGACCCCAAAGAATTATTTTATTAATAGAAGCACTGTCTGCTATTGCCAATTGCCGGCAATTGGTTTCTCTTTCCTCTATTGGCTTTAAACCTGACCTGGTAGAAGTGGAAAGTGACAGAATCAATGCTATTTACGAATACTCCATCAAAAATTTCAAACGGAAAATTCAACTGGAAGAAATTGCAGATGTAGCAAACATCAGCCCTAATTCATTTTGCCGGTATTTTAAATCAAGAACAAGAAAAACATATTCACAATTCCTGATAGAATTAAGGGTTGGGCATGCCTGTAAATTACTGATCGAAAATAACCAGTGTATTAAGCGACTGTGTTATGAAAGCGGCTTTAATAACTTCACCAGCTTTCATAAATATTTTAAACT
>DAIQPL010000204.1:0-7737 GCA_036787395.1 Flavisolibacter sp.
AAACGACCCATCAAAAAGAAACTAACAGGCTTGCAGGCTTTCAAAACGGTAAGAGGCGGCGCTTATTTCTTTTTGCCGGGCATTAAGGCCTTGCATTATCTCGCTTCTTTGAAATGATTTATTCAAACTAAAACGGTTTTACATGAGCGTTAAAATATATCCATCACCACGGGAATATAACCAGGTGCGAAAGTCCCGGCCGTATAGTAAAGGAAAACGAAGGTTCAGTGTTTACTGGACGTGGAGTTATCCGTGGGAGGCTAACCGTGATACAACAGAAATGGATAACCGTTTTTCCACCATGACGGAAGTGCGCCGTGTATTATGGCCCGCATTTGAATCAGTGGAGTATTCTGAAAAAGCGTTTTTGCAGGGAATTGCCGGAACGCTGGAGCTTTTTCATCTTAGCATTCTCAGGTTCCAGGAGGTTGTTGAAAGTGCAACGGGTTATCCGGTGCCCGATTACCAGCGCATCGACCAGGCCGGGCAAAAGTTGTTAATTGATGACAGGATACTTGCCGATACAGATACGTTAATGGTGTTCGGCCTTGATCACCTGGTTACAGAACAAGAAGCGGAACCGGAAGAAATTGAGGCGATAAAAAATTTTTTAAAAAGAGAAGGTACCTGTTTGGTTCTGAGCCCGCATCATGATGTAGGATTTTCTGAGAGCTTCGAACAACGGCAACAGGAATATATACATCACGGCGATCCTTTGGTACCAAGACAACAGCGTTTCAGCAAATACACAAGATCCCTGATGAAGGGATTAGGTGTCCCCGTGGAGAATCGTTTTGGCCTCAGGCCCGCAACGATCAAAGGGACGAATAATCAGTTGGTTCCTCTCAATAAGCAAATGGATTTTGATAAACGTGGTTGGCTGAATGGTGTACAAACGTTTAATTTTCATATGCACCTCCCCCACTATGCCGTTACTACCGATGATGTCAATTTAATTCATGTATTGGCGAAGCAACCCGTTGATATGTCCAATCCCCATCCTTTTATTGAACAAGGAAATACCGAGTTCAATATGTTCCTGTGGATGCCACCTTTGGGAGACCGGTTGGGCGATATTTTATTGGCCGACTCTACCATTTTTACAACGCTTTTTGGAGGCGACAAAAGCCTTGAGCAGTTCTGGAAAAATCTTGCGGTGCTATAACCTGGAAAACATAAATGCATGTCAAACCAGGTTTGTTATTACCTGCTCTTCCTCTTACTTCCCGTTTGTTTGTTCAGCCAGGAAAATAAACCTGGCTTTGAAATTTATGGGCAGATTATGGTGGATGCAGGATACAATTTTAATTCAATTAGTCCCGATTGGTTTGACATGATGCGGCCTTCGAAACTCCCCTCTTATAAAAATCAGTATGGTCCGGATGGCAATGTATTCTTTGGTATTCGTCAAACGAAGCTGGGAATTAAAAGCAGCAACCTAACTCCATTAGGAGAGTTAAGAACTCATTTTGATTTCGACCTTGTGGGCTTTGGAAAAGATGCGGGGCAAACGACATTTCACGTGGTCAATGCCTATGCACAATTGGGCCGTGTTGGTGCAGGGCAAACGGCTTCCGTCTTCATGGACCTTGATGTTTTTCCCAATACGTTGGATTACTGGGGGCCACTGTCGAGAGTGTTCTTTCTGAATGTACAAATACGTTACGTGGCCATTGAAAGTAAGGCTCAAAAATTCATTGTAGCATTGGAACGTCCCGGTGCTACGGCCGATGGCGGCGATTACACCAACAGCATCGAACTGCAAGATGTAAAACCTGTTTTTAATTTGCCCAATCTTACGGCACAATACCGGCGGGCAGGTGACTGGGGTTATGTGCAGGTAGCAGGAATTTTGAAAAGCATTAAATGGAAGGATCAGAATACTTCTGTTTATGACCTTAGCGGCAGCACGGTTGGCTGGGGATTGAATGTGGGCCACGTATTGAACGTAAGTAAAAAACTCAAACTTAAATTACAGGGTGTATATGGGAAAGGGATTGAAAATTATATAGCTGATGTGACGCCGGATATAGGATTAGCTTCTCAACCGGAAAATCCTGTTCAGCCTTTCAAGGGGGCAGCATTACCGGCATTTGGTTTTTTCAGTTTTGCGGAGATTAAGTGGAATCCGAAATTGGAAAGTTCTGTTGGTTATTCGATGCTAACAATCGATAACTCGGATTTGCAGAGCGACGCTGCATTTCGAAAGGGTCAGTATGGGTTGTTGAATTTTCGTTACTCTCCTGTGAAGAATGTGATGGTGGGAGCCGAATATCAATACGGGAGAAGAGATAATTTCACTGATGATTTTCATTCAACCGGGAATAAAATTCAAATGATGTTTGAATACAATTTTTCAGAGGCCTTCAGCAGGAAGTGAAACAACATTTCTTTCGTTGGATTTACATAACAGGGTGAACTTATCAGGGATTGGTTTTGCTGAAACCGTACTTCAATCCATTGAGAGACAGATTGAACAAGAAACAGAAACCCATTTTTCAACTTGTATGAAAAAAAGGACTTTCCGCAGAATTTATTTTTTAATCGTCGGTGCGCATCGTACCGCAAACTCTCTTATTGCCACGATCCGGCTTGCTATAGCAATGGGCAGCGATCAAACCGAAGCGTTCAATAGAAATAAAAGCAACAGTTCCCTGTTCCCGCTTAAATTAAAGTCCCTTTCATTAGCCGTTTTTCTTTTACTACTCGTCACGCCTGTTTTTTCGCAACAGGACACAGCACAACTGACGACTGTCGATTCATTAAAAATCAGGCACGATTCAACCGTAAATAAATTCTTTAGTTCCATTAAACAATTTGGTGCCGATGCGCAAAGAAAAAATATTACGGAATATACGGAAGGTGTTATTGCAAGAAGGCAGGACGACTTAATAGGACAAATCAGGACGTTAACGCTGGAAGCAAAAAGTTATTTGGAAAATGGTCTTGATACAACAGGATTAAGTACTGAGTTAAACAAAATTGAAGGCTGGTATGACATTACAAGTGACGGCGTCTTTGTAAAAGCCGGTACCATTCAAACACACCGCAATCTTGAAACCTCTTTCAAGATATTAAGAGAACTGCTGACAAGGACCTTAGCCAGGAAATCTTCCCTGGATAATTACTACCTGCAGCTGTCTGGGTTTAAGAATAAGATCGACTCACTTTACAAGGACAGCGTGTTATATACATTCTCTTCAGATTCTACTGTTTTAATGCGTTACGTAAAAAAACTAATCGTTGTATCCCAGGAAATAAAGCCTACCGATAGTGCCCTTAATAAGGCGTTGACGACTGTACCTGAATTACAATCGACGTTGAACCAACTGGTTACCAAACTGAACACGAGCATAGAACAAATAGCCATTTTTCAAGAGCAGCTTTCCGCAAAAACTTTCACCAGGGAAACCACCAACCTGGGTGACACGGTGCGTTATTCCCGTCGCTTTAATGAGATCATTTATTTTTCATTTCGAAAAGGAGCCCTGGCACTTATTTTTTATACGGAAAATCAGAGCGGTAAACTCTTCCTGCTATTAATCTTTTTTATTATCGTCACCGTTTTTCTCACAAGCCTGAAAAGAAAGCTGCGTACGCAAAACATGCTCAATGATGACATGCAGCGGGAAGTGGTGTTAAAGCACCCTGCTCTATCTGCTGTTGTAATTGTGTTGAACCTTTTCCAGTTTATGTTTGTCGATCCTCCATTTATTTTTAATGCCCTGCTATGGACCATCTCGGGTATATGCCTGAGTTTTGTTATCAGGCATTCCGTTACCCGGTATTGGATGTCGGCGTGGGCCGTACTGTTTGTTTTTTTCCTGCTCGCGTGTTTAGACAATTTAATTCTCCAGGCATCACGACCCGAAAGGTGGGTGCTCCTCGGATTATCGGCGGCAGGCATTGTTTCCAGTTCAATACTAATTTTCAGGGGACGCCGCCAGGAGTTAAAAGAGGGCCTGGTCATTTACTTTATTGGGTTTGTGATTGTGCTGCAAATCATATCCATCATCAGCAATGTGTACGGACGTTATAATCTTTCCAAAACCTGTTTCACAAGTGGCTTTTTCAATGTGGTGCTGGCCATGCTGTTTTTTGGGATGTTGCGATTGATTAATCAAAGTCTTGCCCTTGCATCAAAAGCACACAGCGTTCCCGGCAAAAAATTATTCAATATCAATTTTGAACGTGTTGGGAGCAAGGCGTCACCCGTCTTTTATATGCTTCTTTTTGTTGGGTGGTTCATTTTATTTGCCCGGAACTTTTATGTGTTCAAGCTGATTGCCAATCCGATAAAAAACCTGATCGTTGATAACAGAACGATCGGAAACGTCTCCTTTACCATTGGCAATATCTTTGAGTTTTTCATGATCCTTTACCTGGCAGGGCTGGCGTCAAGGATTGTTTCCTTTTTTGCCACAGGCACACCTGGCCAATATAATAGGGACACCCGCAAAGGCGGAATTGGGAGTTGGTTGCTTATTATACGCATTGCCATTTTTAGCATAGCACTCTTGTTAGCCTTTGCTACAATTGGCATACCGATGGACAGGCTAACAATCATTTTAAGCGCATTAAGCGTTGGTGTTGGCTTTGGGCTTCAATCTCTCGTTAATAACCTGGTAAGCGGTCTTATTATTTCATTTGAAAAACCTGTGAAAATTGGTGACATAGTTGAGATAGGTGAACAATCAGGAACAATAAAATCAATTGGGTTTCGCAGCAGCATCCTTTCTACACTTTCCGGATCCGATGTGGTGATCCCGAACGGTGAATTGCTAAACCAACACCTGGTTAACTGGACGCATGATAATAGCCTGAGACGTGTAGATATACCCCTCGGAGTTGCATACGGAACTAACCTGCAAAAAGCAATTCAAATCCTGAAAGATCTACCAACAAAAGATGAAAGAGTTCTTTTAAGTCCTCCACCATGGGTAACTTTGAGGCAATTTGGCGAAAGCTCTATTGACATGCAACTGTCGTTTTGGGCGAAGAACATTAGAGAGTGGATCGTGGTTAAAAGCGATATTATTTTAGCAATAGACAGCGCCTTTAAGGAAAACAAGATCGAGATTCCTTTACCGCAACAGGATATACATATCCGGTCTGTTTCACAAGAAGAAATTATTAGCACAGTTGCGACAATTTCAAAATAATTATGAATCTCAAACTGCATAGCCTTCTTATTGTGTTTTTGTTTTCCTACCAATACAAATGCACAATCCAAACCTGGGTGGAGGGATAGATTTATATTGAAAAGCGCTATCTCTAATTTTTAGCAGAACCGAGTATTGCTAGTCCAATTGGGTTAATCTTATCAACAAAATGCTTAAAGCTGATAAATGTAAGCAACAACCCATGACAATATCTCTACGTACTTTCATGAAACAATATTGCAATTATGAAATTAAAATTTAAGCTCCTCTTTTTTGCGATATTATATTCATGTTACAGTTATTCACAGGCTGCAACCGCAATTGATTCAGTTAAAAATATTTTGATTGCACGTTATAAAGCCTTAGCAGAAGCTATGGACGGGAGAAACCTTGAACACATCTTAAGTTTCAAAACTTCTGACTTCCATTCCATAGGGCCCGATGGAAAAGTTATGGATAATGTGACCATGAAGGAATATACCCGTCAATTCATTACAAACAATATTCCTCCTTATAATTCAAAATTTACCATTCTTAATTTAAGGCTTTCAGATAATAAGATTGTGGCAGTTGCAGATGTACTGCAGGAATCGACAAGGAAAAGAGAATTGGCTGGTAAAGTGAGAGACGTAAAAACAATCGTGGTACAAACAGAAACCTGGATATATACTGGTGCCGAATGGAAGCTAAAACTCGTAGATAATGTACATGATCAGAAAAGGTTCGTCGATGGAAAAAGGGTCGATCCTACAAAACCTTATAATCCTGACGACCCGCCATATGATCCGGACAAAAAAGATTAATGTGCGAAAGCGGGTAAATACGGCCCAATAAAACTATTTGCGAATAAGCCAACACGCCTCAGTTTCCTCGTCGTCACTAATAATTCACAACCAATCACGATCGCCTGTTCGTGCTTTCATAGTCGAGTGGCACTGACTGTATTTTTTTATTAATAAACCAGTTTAATGTCAGGAGTGTCAGTTTCATCATAATTTGAGTAGATATACAAATTGCCGTTTAACAAATAAAACATATACCATGAATTGTTATCGTCAATTAACAATTCGTCCCAATTAACAGCATTGTCTTTTCTAATGTAAACTCTGAATACCCTGCCAACAGGCAAATTTTGGTAAACATTTTTGATGGTTATTGCTGACCCCCATAATAAACCATCCTGAACCCAAACCTGATTTGTAAATAAAATCTCTTTGGGAGTGTCCGACATTTGGTTAACAACAACAGTGCATGTGTCCCTGTTCGACAATGCGGCATTACCTTGAAATAACTCAAATTGATAAACTCCAATTTCCAGGTTACTCACTTTCGTTCCAAGAGAATTAGGAGTTTCAATAAAGAATGATGGCGGGCCCGAGATTTTGCTCCATGTAATTGTTTGAAGCGCACCAGACATGCTCCCATGTAAATTAGTAAAGTTTGTTGGGTAATAGACTAGTTTGTCCGTGCCGGCATTAATCGTGCTCTTAGCACTGGTGACCGTAACCTTAACCGTGTCATTGCCAAACAAACCCAAACTATCCGTTACTGTCAGCGTAAATTCATAAACGCCAATTTCAAGATTGCTGATTTTAGTTGAAATGGAATCTGGATGTTCAATAAGGAATGATGATGGACCAGACAGCTTGCGCCATAAAACCTTTCCAATGTTATTTTCCATATCATATGCACTGCCACTCAATGAACAAAAGTTGCTTGGGAAAAAAACTAATTGATCTTGACCGGCAAAGCATTTCGGCGGGGTATTCGGAGGAGGTTGAGATGGTGGTGGTGGAGGTGGCGGAGGTGGCGGCGGCTGACTGACACTTGCCTGGGTGTTGCCCGGATCTTTCTTACATCCGCTATTTCCTATCATTAAGATGGCTATCGAAATAAATACTATGACGTTAATTACTTTCATTATGAAGTAGTTTTAGGCTAATACGTTTATAACTTTTACATCTAATACGGAATTTCTTTGACCGAACCAGTGTTATGTTTTAAAATGTGATAACAGTAATTGGTTGCAATGGAAGTAAAAAGCAAACAGTGCCTGTCATCTAGTTACAGCTGATGCCAATGGTAGAAGAAACTGTCTTCCTGTTGTCTGTGTAAAACGTTATCGATTTATTTCAAAATCATTCCACGTTATCCCGGAAACTATGATTGAAAACATAATTTCCAATTCGCTTTCCCTGTTCTTTTCCTACAACCCATGCACTTCTGAATGAACCTTTTTGATATAAAACAAATGGAATTCCCTGGCTCACTGGCACTTGGCCATTTAATTTCTGTTGAACTGAAAGGCAGGTACTGAACTGAGCAATAGCATGAGAATTATAAGACAAGGCATGCAATAAGAGCGTTACATTTATATTTTTTAATGTTGGATGATATCAAACCTGTTTTTTTATCGGATTCAATCATAAGTCATCGGTCGTATTTATGATTATTCTTCTTTAAAATGATGAGAGAATACATAAGCAGCAACTTGTCTTCCCATTTTTTCTCCGTCAACCGCCGATTTTCTAAAATCCCAACCGTTATAGATCATGGCATTCGAATTACTACTTGC
>DAIQPL010000205.1:0-7736 GCA_036787395.1 Flavisolibacter sp.
ACTGCCAATTAATTCGTCAACTGTATTAAGAAAACTGACACGATAAACAAACCTCGAACTCCCCTGTATCATACCCTGGTTTAACAACTTTTTATACGGCTCATCAAAACTTATCAGCGCCAAGTCATACAAAGCTTTCGTCCACATACGGCTGTACAATAAATGCCCAACAGCATGTTCCGTTCCTCCAACATATAGATCAACCTGTTTCCAGTAATCAGAAAACTTTTTATCGCAAAACTCTTTGTCGTTGTGAGGATCCATATAACGAAGAAAATACCAACTGCTTCCTGCATACCCAGGCATCGTATTCGTCTCCAGGTGTTGCGAAGTCCATTCAGGTCTGTTTGCTAATGGCCCTTCACCTTCGGGGCCCGGTTTATAGCTATCCACATGTGGTAATTCCAATGGCAGCTCACTTTCATCTAATGGATACGCAATGCCATCAACCCATTTAATGGGGAAAGGTTCGCCCCAATAACGCTGGCGGCTGAATGCAGCGTCACGCATTTTATAATTGACTTTGCGAACGCCGATTTTCATCTCTTCCAGCTTGTTGGTGACAACATCAATTGCATCTTTCATCACCATTCCATTCAAAAAGCCGCTGTTGCTTAATACAGCATCTTTAGTTGCATTGGCTTCTTCGCCATTGTAAGCTTCACCAATAATGTTTGTGATAGGAAGATTAAAATACCTTGCAAACTTGTGATCCCTTTCATCGCCACTTGGCACCGCCATAATAGCACCGGTTCCATATCCGGCTAAAACATATTCGGATATCCAGATGGGGATTTTTTTATTGTCGAACGGATTCAATGCATAGGCACCGGTAAAGACACCGCTGATTTTTTTCTCTGCCATGCGTTCGCGTTCGCTGCGGCTTTTTACGTACGCGATGTAGTCTGCAACCGATTGTTTGTGATCAGGTGTTGTGATTTTTTCAACCAGATCATGCTCGGGAGCCAGCACCATAAAATCAACGCCAAAAATGGTATCAGGTCTTGTTGTGTAAACTCTCAGCTTATCGTTGTGGCCATCTATGGCAAAATCTATTTCAGCACCCGAACTTTTTCCAATCCAATTGCTTTGCATTTCCTTCATAGCCTCGCTGAAGTCAACCTTCTGTAATCCTTCCAGTAAACGGTCGGCGTATTCTGTAATCCGTAAATACCATTGACGTAATCTTTTTTTCTCGACAGGATAACCCCCCCGTTCGCTTACACCATTCACTACTTCATCATTTGCCAAAACAGTTCCCAGGGCTTCGCACCAGTTCACTTCTCCGTATCCACAATAGGCAATCCGATACTCCATCAAAATGTCCTGCCTGGTTTTGTCATCAAACGTTTTCCATTGATCAGCAGAAAACTTTCCTTTCAGCACTTCAAAGTTGGGATTGCGTATTTCAAACCTTGCATCCGGCACCGGATGATCGAGGTTTCCTGCTTCTTCAAAAAAATTTATAAGTGTATCAATGTGTTCAGTACGATTTGTTTTCCTGTTGTACCAGCTTTTGAACAATTGAAGAAAAATCCATTGCGTCCATTTGTAATACCTTGGTTCAGAAGTTTTCACTTCTCTCGACCAGTCAAAAGAAAATCCAATTTTATCCAGCTGGCTCCTGAAGGTCGCAATATTTTTTGCCGTGCTCTCTGCCGGGTGCACTCCATGTTCAATAGCATATTGTTCTGCAGGCAAACCAAACGCATCATATCCCATCGGGTGCAGAACGTTAAAACCTTTCAATCGTTTATATCGTGCATAAATGTCCGACGCAATATACCCTAACGGGTGACCCACATGCAGCCCCGCACCACTTGGATAAGGAAACATATCTAACACATAACACTTTGGCTTAGTAGAATCATTAGACACCTTGTAAACGTCTTGCTCAGTCCAAGCCTTCTGCCATTTGTTTTCAATGTACCTGAAATTATACTCCATACCCCCAACACCTGAAGGTGAGTTATTAGAACCCGCTTTATTAGCACTATCACTCATTACAACCTAAGTATTTTATTTATGTACTAACCCTTATTACTACTATCATCTTCACTTGCGTCGCACTCTTGTACACCAGGAATTCTACTCAAACAAGATGATAAGAATTACTACACTTGAACGGAGCGTCGCAAGCAAAGTGACATCAAGGCTGCAAAGCTGGCCAACATCATTTATCAAAACTTTGTTGCAAGCCTTTGCGCCAACAAACAATATTCAATAGCAAGCAATCGTTAGGGAAACGCAAAAATAACAGTTTCAACCGTTTAAACTTGGCAAATCAAAAAGGCTAACCTCAATGCTAAGCACCAAACCTTTATTTTTGTTCATTTCAAAAAAGAGATCGCATGGCTCAATCAAGCAAAGCAGCTGCCCGACGTGGAAAACCATCCTATGTAATGTCCATCATTGGCGTAACCCTAGTACTTTTTTTATTAGGCATTGTTGGCTGGTTAGTGATCAATGCTACTAAACTCGGCGATTACTTCAGGGAAAATGTTGAAGTAAAAGTGCATTTAAGAGGCGATGTATCCGTCAAAGACAGCTTATCCCTGATGCAGTATTTTGGTTCGCAACCTTATGTAAAAAACTATAGTTATGTAAACAAGGAAATGGCAAGGCAAAAATATCTGAATGACAATAATGAAGATTATTCGCCCATCCTTGACTATAACCCTCTCCCCAACAGCATCTTTTTCAATATAAAGAAAGAATATGCCCAGGTAGATTCACTGGAGAACATAAGCAAGAGCATTCATTCCGATCAGAGCACTTTGGTTTCCGACGTGCAATATCCCAAAGAACTGGTAACCAACCTCAATAAAAACCTTCGAAACATTAGTCTTATTCTTTTGGCAGTAGCCATTATTCTTGCCATTGTGGTAATTGTCCTGATCGACAATACCATAAGATTAGCTATGTTCAGCAACAGGTTCCTGATAAAGACCATGCAGATGGTGGGTGCCACCCGTGGCTTTATAGCTCGTCCCCTCAATGTGAGGGCCATTATTAACGGAGCCATCAGCGCTGTCATTGCCATTGTATTGGTGTATGTTTTAATTACAATTGCCGGCAACCTGGTTCCTGAAATAAAAGTGGTTCATTCCAATTCAACATTGATCTTATTGTTTGTTGTTTTAATTATGATAGGGATCGTCATTAGCTTGTTTAGTACATACCGCAGTGTGTTAAAATACCTGCGTATGAAACTGGATGAACTGTATTAAAATAGTTATCGTTTTTAATTTATGCCTGTAGCTCTTTGGCTTTAGTTGCTTTGTAAAAGGCAAGCGAGGTTAAGTCACACAAATTTTTTCAATTAATTACCGCAACCAGAAACTAAAAACTATAAACCATAAACTTCCTTAAGTTTGTTTCATGAAAGAAAAAAGAACTGCCTCCACCACAGCTACTGCAAAAAAAGACAGAGCAGGAATTGGTTCCTTGTTTGATAAAACCAATTATACCTGGATGCTGATTGGTGCCGGTGTTATGATTCTTGGTTTTTTATTAATGGCCGGAGGCCGCAGCGAGGATCCTAATGTTTTTAATGTGCATGAAGTTTACGGCACAAGACGCATCACTATTGCTCCTATTATTATCCTGACAGGTTTCGTGATAGAGATCGTTGCCATTTTTCGTCTTCCTAAAAACAGCTAAGCTTAAATTTTTGCATGAGTATTATTGAAGCCATTATCATTGCCATAGTGGAAGGCCTTACCGAGTTTTTACCTGTTTCCTCTACAGGCCATATGATCATCACCAGCTCTTTACTTCATATTGAGTCCAATGATTTTACCAAAGTATTTGAAGTGGCCATACAATTAGGCGCAATAATGGCGGTAGTAGTTTTATATTGGAAAAAGTTTTTTGACTTTACCCGGTGGCAGTTTTATATAAAGCTGATTGTAGGTGTAATACCTGCTCTCTTGTTTGGGTTCCTCTTTGGAGACGCCATTGATGCTATGCTGGAAAGTCCGGCAACCGTTGCCATAAGCCTGCTTTTAGGCGGCATTGTATTGTTGTTTGTGGACAAATGGTTTAAACAACCAACGAACAAACCCTCCGACCTTTTAGGAGTAAAAGTTTCAAAAGCAGAATTGGTTGAGGTAGATGAGAAACTAACGTATCAAAAATCTTTCTTCATTGGATTTTGGCAGGTGCTCGCTATGGTGCCTGGTGTAAGCCGTAGTGCTGCTTCCATTATTGGAGGAATGCAACAAAAACTTACCCGCAATTTTGCGGCGGAGTTTTCCTTCTTCCTGGCTGTGCCTACCATGTTTGCGGCTTCTGCTTATTCTTTGTTTGTAAAAAAATGGAGCAATGGCGGAGTTACTAGAAAAGGTTATGAACTGATCACGGAGAACCAACAAAACCTTTATGCTTTTGTTGTTGGCAATGTAGTGGCCTTTATTGTTGCTATACTGGCGATCCGTTTTTTTATTAACTATTTGAAGCTTTATGGCTTTCGGGTGTTTGGCATCTACCGGATCATTGTAGGTGCGCTGCTGCTGATTTTAATTTTTGCAGGTCATTTAGGGTAATGAAACTATCAAATCCAGGCTTGTATTCTGCTGCTTTTCTTTGTTTCATACAAAGTCAATGAAAAACCAACCCAAGTATTCACATAAAAAAAGCCGTCGGTTAATGACAGCTTTAATAATTTCCGACTCTATTGCTAAAGCACGTCGGCCAGTTTTTGATCTAACTCATCGCTTCTTAAATTCTTTCCGATAATTTTTCCTTTTGGGTCAAGCAATACATTTTGCGGTATTGCCCTGATGCCATACTGTTTAGCCACTTCATTTTCCCAAAACTTCAGGTCACTCACATGTGTCCAGGTTAAGTTGTCATCATGAATTGCTTTTAGCCATTTATCTTTTGCATTAGGCCTGTCTAATGAAACTCCAATAATTGTAAACCCTTTTTCTTTGTATTTATTAAAAGCTTTTACCACGTTTGGATTTTCCTGGCGGCAGGGACCACACCAGCTTGCCCAAAAATCAACTAACACATACCTGCCTTTAAAAGAAGATAGTGCAACTGGATTTCCCAACGTATCGTTTTGTACAAAATCTATAGCATAACGGCCTATGGCTGTTTTTTTGGAAATGTCAATCCGTTCTTTTAAGGCTACGGCAGACGGACGTTGTTGTTGACTGGCAGGCAACTTAACAAATAAAGGTTCTACCTTGTCAGGGTCAATGTCCCAACCTGCATATTGCTGCAAAGCATACAAGGCCACCGGAGAATTTGGATTCTTTTTTAAGAAATCTGCAAATACCTTTTCTTTTAATTCATTGTCAATAGCCTCTGCTTCCTTCTCAAGTTTTTTCATTTCTTCTTTGTTTCCTGCTTTGCGGGCAGTGCTATAATCCTTGCCAAGCTGGGTTAACCTGGCAGTGTAGACTTCCTGGGCTTTCATTAACTTGTCTAAATCAGCCTGTCCTCTGGAGCCCGTTACGGTATTATTCTTTATAGAATCTTTAGCCGTTATATCAATTTTGGCAGGCTCCAAAAACATTTGCATTGTTTCCACCTTAGCTTTCTCTTCTCCTGCCTGTTGTAAATATTTAACTTGCAGCATGGCTACTAGCGGCTCTGCAACTTTTCCTTCAAACTTGAAGCTGCCATCTTTGGTTTCAAAGCTATCTCTAACGCTATTGTCGCCGTTACGATAAACGAGATAGATTTTATTTATCGGCTTAAACGACTTTAAATCGCCCTTGATTTTAAATTCCTGCGCCGAAGTCTGAGCAACAACAAATAGAGGTGCAAGTAAAAACAGAATTAGACTTTTCATGATGTAAGATTGAAGCGCAAGTTTAAGATAATTACGTCGATTAACATTTTGCCTTATTCACTTTATTACAGCTACTTAGTTAAAATACATGAGGTTTTGTATCTTCGCCGCTACCACTAAAGCGGTATGACAAGTCATTGCATCTATATAAACTATCAAAATTTTAAACCCCTGAGAAATGGACCCCAACATAATTACAATCATTGTTGCTGTAGCCGCCCTTGTGGCAGGTATTATAGCGGGTAAATTCATCTTTGCCAAAGACACCCGCAAAAGAGTTGAAGAAGCAGAATTACAAGCGCAAAGCCTTATCAAAGAAGCAGAATTAAGATCCCAAACAATTCGCAAAGAAAAGGAACTGGAAGCTAAGGAAAGGTTTGTTCACTTGAAATCTGAGCATGACAAGGAAGTGCTGGAGCGTAACCGTAAAATCATAGAAGGCGAAAATCGGGTCAAACAAAAAGAACTCAATCTCAACCAGAAAACAGAGCAACTGGAAAGGCAAATGAAGGAAAATGATGCCATTAAGCAAAACCTTAACCGCCAGATTGAAGTAGTAAATACGAAGCAGGCAGAATTAGAAAAGCACCAGGAAGAGCACACTCGCCGCCTCGAAAAAATTTCGGGCTTAACAGCGGAAGAAGCGAAGGCTCAATTAGTGGAGACCTTAAAGCAGGAAGCCCATTCCCGGGCTTTAGGGTTACAGCAGGAAATTATTGATGAAGCCAAACAAAAGGCAAATAAGGAAGCCCGCAAAATTATTATACAAACCATCCAGCGAACAGCTTCTGAACAGGCTATCGAAAATGCCATTACCGTTTTTAACCTGGAGAGCGACGAAATCAAAGGACAGATCATTGGAAGGGAAGGTAGAAATATCAGGGCCATAGAGGCTGCAACTGGTGTAGACCTTATTGTTGACGATACCCCTGAAGCCATCGTTCTTTCCTGCTTTGACCCTTTGAGAAGAGAGATTGCCCGCTTAAGTTTACAACGATTAGTATCTGATGGCCGAATTCACCCGGCCCGAATTGAAGAAATAGTGGACAAAACCCGCCGCCAGTTAGAGGAACAAATTATGGAGATAGGCGAACGTACGGTAATAGAATTAGGTATTCATGGCCTTCACAAGGAATTAATAAGGCTGGTAGGAAAAATGCGGTTCCGTTCTTCATATGGACAGAACCTTTTAATGCATAGCCGTGAAGTAGCCAACCTTTGTGCCGTGATGGCTTCTGAGCTTGGGCTCAATCCAAAGCTAGCTAAACGTGCTGGTTTGTTACATGATATTGGTAAAGTGCCCGACGAAGAAACAGAATTGAGTCATGCCTTGCTCGGTGCTAAACTCGCTGAAAAATACGGTGAAAACCCTGCTATTGTAAACGCTGTTGGTGCTCACCACGATGAAATGGAAATGCAATATGTGATTTCGCCGATTGTACAGGCCTGCGACTCAATCAGTGGCGCCCGCCCCGGCGCCCGGCGCGAAATCATGCAACAATACCTGCAACGTATAAAAGACCTGGAAAACCTTGCCCAAGCTTATAATGGTGTAGAAAAAGCCTATGCCATCCAGGCTGGACGTGAGCTAAGAGTAATTGTAGAGGCCGATAAGGTTTCGGATGGAGATAGCGAAAAGCTGTCATTTGAGATTGCTCAAAAGATACAGACTGAAATGACCTTCCCCGGGCAAATTAAGGTTACCGTGATCCGGGAGAAAAGAACAGTGAACGTGGCCAGGTAATAATAAAGAATATAAAAGTTAAAAGTGGCTCTATATTATACTCAGGGTCACTTTTTTCATTTTTGCTTTTAACTTCTGACTTTTCTCCCTTACCTTTGCCATCCTTAAATTTTGAGTTATGAACGCTGCAATTGCCTACGTACACGAACAATTAACAGGCAAAAAAGACTTCCCTAAGTTTAAAGC
>DAIQPL010000206.1:0-7714 GCA_036787395.1 Flavisolibacter sp.
GAAGCTGTGTTTGTTTCCGGTGGAGTAAAATCAAGTGTATTTATTCGTGATGCTAAAATTGCGCTACCGATTATCCAGGGCAAAGAAACCACAGGTGCAAACTCCATTGCGGTCTGGGATCGTTATAAGAAAAAGGGAGGAGATAATCTGGTTATTGTAGGCGGCGATTTTAAAGCCGATAGTTCCTCTCTTCAAAATTGCTTTTATAGCAACAACCGTGGTAAAACCTGGAAGGCATCCAAAAGACCACCCAACGGTTACCGAAGTTGTGTAGAGTTCCTTGACAAAGATCAATTGATTACCTGCGGCCTCACAGGTGTTGACTATACATTTGATGGAGCCAATACATGGCAACCTATTTCCAAAGAAAGTTTTCATGTAACCCGGATTTCAAAATACGGCACCACTGTATATTTAGCAGGCAACAACGGGAAGATAGGCAAACTGGTGTTTAGCGGAAAGTGAGAATTGATTTTTTTCTGGCTGTATTACTGCTATTGAACACCGGTTGTGTCACTCACTTCTGCTGTAACAATTCTATTGGACAAGCTTTCACTTGCTTCACTTTTTACTTCCTTCACTGACGGTGAATTAACTATTGTTAGCACCTTGAGTTTAGCCAACAGTTTAATTACAGGATAAGTAAAATCAAACTCTCCCCTCTTTGCTGCAAAATTAATTCTTGACGGAAACTCGTGGTGATTGTTGTGATATCCCTCACCCATCATCAGAATGTCAACTTTGAAAAGATTTTTTGAAGTGTTATTCGTTTCAAAATTTACGTTACCATATTTATGCGCAAACCAGTTGATGATTACCCCGTGAACAGGGCCCATTAAAGCATGAATAGGAATAAGAAGATACCACCAGGCCGAAGGAGCAAAGGCTATATAAATCCAAACATACAAGGCTATCCAAAGAACTCTTGATACCCAGGTATTTCCCCACCAATCCAGTAATCGCCAGTCGGGAACATTTTTGGTATAACGATCTTCTATTTCCATTTTATGAAGATAGATGTCGTTGTAAATCTTTTTTGTCCTCCACATCATAGCAAATAAGTTGGCGTCGTACGAGGGGGAATGCGGATCATCCTCTGTATCTGTATGAGCATGATGAAGCCGGTGCATTACACCATAAGCCCTTGGACTTAAATAAGACGAGCCTTGTGTAATATAAACCAGGGCAAAAAAGAAGCGCTCCCAAAACTTGTTCATTGTAAAAGCCCGGTGGGCCGCATAGCGGTGTAGAAAAAAAGTTTGGGAAAAAAGAGACAAGTACCAATGGGCAATGAAAAAAAATATGATCACGAACATGTCAACTGGTTAGTGAATTAATAATTAATTATAAATTTTTGAAGTTTTACTTCGGAACCGCTGCAGAGATCGCGTCTTTAAATGGGAAGAACAAACCAGCTCCGACATTGTTCAGCGTATTACTATAATAATTATGCCATTAAAATAATATTGGAGTTTAGTTATTAAGTGTTTGTGTTAAATCGCCATCATTCAACGGTGTCTACATTTACTCATTAAATTTCCTTTTCAAATCCATCAGTTTAGTTTGAAAAGAATTTACCGGCTCCTTCATCTTATTATTGTTCTTATCAGCCACGAACTTTTTGGCTCCGCCTGCAGACCTTGACTCTGCGCTGGTTGATTGTTCTTTCATGGTTAAAGCAATCCGCTTCCTGCTCACATCCACTTCAGTAATCGTTACCATTACTTTCTGGTTCAGCTTTACTACCTCATTAGGGTCAGAAACAAACCGGTTGCTTAACTGTGACACATGCACCAGCCCATCCTGCTTTACACCGATATCCACAAAAGCCCCAAAATTAGTGATATTGGTGACAATACCCGGCACTGTCATTCCTGTTTTCACATCTTCAATGCTTTTGATGGTATCATCAAAACGGAATTCTTCAATTTGTGGCCTGGGATCACGCCCAGGCTTTTCTAATTCTTTTAAAATATCATCAATGGTAAATTCTCCCACAGTTTCACTGATGTATTTCTTTTTGTTGATCTGCTTACGTAACTCGGCTTTTTGAATAAGTTCTTCAAGCGAGGCCTGTACATCTTTGGCCATTTGTTCTACAACGGGATAACTTTCAGGATGCACCGAAGAATTATCCAGTGGATTCTGTGCATTGGGAATGCGCAAGAATCCGGCACATTGCTCAAATGTTTTCGGCCCCATCAAGGGAACTTTCTTTAATTGATCCCTGCTTTTAAAAGCACCATTTTGGGCACGGTATTGAACAATATTGTTTGCCAAAGTTGATGTGATACCTGAAACATATTGAAGTAAATGCTTTGAAGCTGTATTTACATTCACTCCCACAAAGTTTACAGCACTCTCCACTACCCTGTCCAAGCCTTGCTTTAAACGCACCTGGTTCACATCATGCTGGTATTGTCCTACACCAATTGATTTTGGATCAATCTTAACTAATTCGCTTAAAGGATCAAGCAATCTTCTGCCAATGCTTATGGCCCCACGCACCGTTATGTCATGATCCGGAAATTCTTCTCTTGCTGCTTCGGAAGCAGAATAAATGGAAGCCCCACTTTCATTGACCTGGAAAATGCTTACCTGTTGTCCAAAATCAATGCTCCGCACCAGTTGTTCCGTTTCCCTGCCGGCAGTGCCGTTACCAACACCAATTGCTTCTATGTCGTATTTACTGACCAGTCGTTTAATCTCTGTGATACTTTCCTGCCATTGGTTTTGTGGTGGATGCGGATAAACAGCGGTATTATAAACAAGATTACCCTGTGCATCCAGGCAAACAAGCTTACATCCTGTTCTATACCCGGGATCCAAAGCCAATATTTTTTTGGAACCTAGCGGAGAAGCCAATAATAACTGTCGCAGGTTTTCAGTAAAAACATTGATGGCTTCGTCGTCAGCCTTGTTTTTACTTAATAAACGAAACTCATTTTCGATTGAAGATTTTAACAAACGGTTATAGGCGTCTTCAACGGCTTTTTTTACCTCTGTTGCAGCGGCGTTTGACGCTCTCACGAATAACCTTTCCAATTCTTCTACGGCCACTTGCTTTTCTATACTAATATCCATCATCAAAAAACCTTCTTTCTCTCCCCGTCTAATGGCTAACAACCTGTGAGAAGGGCTTTGAGATAAAGGTTCACTGTACTCAAAATAATCACGGTATTTCTGTGCATCTTCTTCCTCTTTTTTAGCAGTTATAACTTTTGAAGAAACTGAAGCTCTTTCTGTAAAAAGCTGCCTTACTTTAGCTCTTGCCTGTTCATTTTCGCTTACCCATTCTGCAATTATATCTCTTGCTCCCTGTAACGCTTCCTTTGTATCTTTCACTTCTTCCTTAATGAATTTGGCTGCCTCTTCGTCTACATTAAAAAGGCCTTGCTCAAATATATTTTTGGCCAAAGGCTCCAGTCCCTTCTCAATAGCTTGTGTTGCCCTGGTTTTGCGCTTAGGTTTATAAGGAAGATAAATGTCTTCTAAATCAGTGGCGTTAAAGCTGTCTACAATACGCTTTTTTAACTCAGGCGTTAACTTGCCTTGCTCCTCTATTGTTTTTAAAACAGTTTCTTTTCTTTTATCTAATTCTTTGAAATAACTGATCTCTTCCACGATGTTACCAATAGCTACTTCGTCTAAATTCCCTGTCGCTTCTTTTCGGTAACGAGCCATGAAAGGGATGGTTGCGCCTTCGCTTTGTAATTGATCAACGCTGTTAACCTGCTTAACAGCCAGGTTTAATTTTCCTGCAATTTGTTGTATGTATTTCTGCTCCATGTACTATGTGTTATAGGATATTTTCAGGGCTGCAAATCTAAACGAAGAGATGAAACAAAAAATTTAGTTTATCCCAAAACTAGTCAGTATTGTAGGTTCCCTGTCTATTGAGCGTAATTCTTCTCCATCCAACGATTCTACCACTGTTAACAAAGGTGATCGACTTTACAAATTTTATGGTTTTTGAAAGGAAATCCTGTTGTAATTTCCGGCTCCATTTCAACCGTTCCATTTCAAACAATAAAACACAGCACATGAACCGTAGCGTTGCTCTTGCACTGGCAACCAGTTTTCTTTTTTGCTCATTTTTAGTTTTTGCCCAGGGAAATCCTCCACAAAGCGGTACCGGTACTGTTACCCCGCCAAGCTTTCCAGGCTCGGGCAGAAGCAGTTCTTCGGGTCCGCGGCCCTATTCTGAAATTATTACCTCAAAAGCTAAAACAGACAAAGGCTTACTTATTACACACCGTGTAGAAGACAAATATTACTTCGAAATTCCTGATTCGCTTTTGAACCGGGAGATATTAATTGTAAACCGTATTTCAAAAGCCCCGGCTGGGGCAAGAGCCGGTTTCCTTGGATACGCCGGTGACCAGATTTCCGAAAATGTAATCACTTTTGAACGAGGACCTAATAATAAACTTTTTTTAAGAAGCATTTCTTACCAGGAAGTAGGAAAAGATTCAGCAGGTATGTATCAATCGGTTCGCAATTCTAACCTACAACCCATTGCTGCTTCTTTTGATATCAAAGCCCTGGCAATGGATTCTGTCACAAAAGCAAAGGGTTCTGTTATTGAAATGACCGATTACATCATGGGTGATAATGACATTTTATTTTTTGATGCAAGGGTAAAGAGGGCCTTAGGCATCACTTCTTATCAGAGAGAAAATTCCTACATAACAGACGTACGGTCGTTCACTAAAAATGTGGAAGTAAGAACCGTCAAGACATACATACGAACGCCGAGTTCTTCACCTGGCTCCTCAGCGACACCAAGTATTAGTTTTGGTCCTGCCACTGGTACACCCACCACTTTTGAGTTAAATAGTTCTATGGTGTTGTTACCAGGAATTGCTATGAAGCCACGTTACTTTGATCCGCGTGTTGGTTTTTTTGCTACAAGCTATACCGATTTCGATGCTAACCCCCAAGGCGTTGAACAGATTAAAATGATCACTCGCTGGAGGCTTGAACCAAAGCCTGAAGACGTTGAAAAATACTTAAAGGGCGAACTTGTTGAACCTCAAAAACAGATTGTTTATTATATTGATCCGGCTACGCCACGCAAATGGGTTTCTTATTTAATCCAGGGCGTTAATGACTGGAATGTTGCTTTTGAAAAGGCAGGATGGAAAAATGCGATCACAGCAAGGGTGGCCCCTACCGATGATTCTTCGTGGAGTTTAGAAGGCGCTGGTTATTCTGCCATTGTTTACAAACCTTCTGATGTGGCCAATGCTAGTGGACCTAACGTACATGACCCCAGAAGTGGTGAGATCCTGGAATCACACATCAACTGGTATCATAATGTTATGAACCTCGTTCGTGACTGGTATATTGTACAAACAGCGGCGGTAGACCCACGTGCAAGGTCTTTACGTTTTCCTGATTCGTTGATGGGGCAATTGATCCGTTTTGTCTCTTCTCATGAAGTAGGACATACATTAGGTTTGCGACATAACTATGGTTCCTCCTCGACCGTACCTGTCGAAAACCTCCGTAACAAAGCCTGGGTAGAAGCAAATGGACACACGCCGTCTATTATGGATTATGCCCGTTTCAATTATGTAGCACAACCGGAAGACAATATCAGTGAAAAAGGTTTGTTTCCACGAATTGGCGATTACGATAAGTGGGCCATAGAATGGGGCTACCGTTGGATGCCACAGGCCAAAACGCCTGAGGATGAAGTTCCTATACTAAACAAAATGACTATAGAAAAATTAAAAGATAAACGGTATTGGTTTGGAACCGAGATTGATTTTGATGATCCCCGTGGACAAAATGAAGACCTTGGTGACAATGCCGCCAAAGCAAGTGGCTATGGTATAAAAAATCTACAGCGTATTATCGCGAAATTACCTGAATGGACCAAAGAACCGAATAAGGACTACTCAGGTTTAAATGAAATTTATGGCCAGGTAGTATCGCAGTTTAACCGCTATATGGGACACGTTGCAAAAAGCATTGGTGGCATATACACCACTCCAAAAACGGTAGAACAATCAGGAACGGTAGTGGAATTTGTTCCTGAAGCAAAACAGAAAGAAGCCATGCTTTTCCTGCAACAACAGTTATTTAAAACACCCAAATGGATTGTTGATAACAATATATCCAATTATATAGGCACTAATAAACTTACGACTATTGGGAACATTCAGAATAATATACTTAGCCGCTTAATCAGTAATAACACTTTTAATAAGTTATTTCGCTTTGAAGCAGAGGGCAAGAATGCATATACGGCTGCGAAAATGTTAACCGATTTAAGAAGAGGCATTTGGAGCGAACTAACAACACACCAGTCCATTGATATTTACAGGAGAAGTCTACAGAAATCTTTTGTAGAAAGCCTGAACAAGATTGTTAGCCCGGAACCCGGTGGCACTTTTGTTTTAACACCGCTTGGATTCTCTGCATCAGCCAGCACAAGCAAAACATCTGATGCCATATCTATTGCAAAGGCGCAACTGAGAAGCCTTGCATCAGATATACGTACCGCTTTGCCTGCCTATAAAGATGCAGCCAGCCGTGCACATTTACAGGATGTATTAGACAGGATCACGCAGGCGCTCAATCCGCCGCGTCAATGAGTTTTCCCGAACAAGTAAAGCCAACCCCGGACCACCTTATTTTGTATATTGAAACTCTCAACTGTAAACAGGTTGAGAGTTTTTCATTAGGAGAGGTTGAACGTTTAGATAATAATGCGGAAAGGCTAGGAATTTTTCTTTTGTTCCTTTGCCCACGCATCTTTTAGTGTAACTGTCCTGTTAAATACTAAACGGCTATACGTATCCTTATTGTCAAGTGTGAAGTATCCTTTCCTCAAAAACTGGTATCGTTCATTGACCCTTGCGTTTTTTAAAGCTGGTTCGGCATATACGGTTGCCACGGTTTGCAAAGAATCCGGATTAATGTATTCTTTAAAATCGCCTTCTTCACTGGAAGGATCTTCTACCTTAAACAGCCGATCATATAAACGTATTTCAGCCGTTATGGAATGGGTTACTTCCACCCAGTGCAATGTACCTTTCACATTAATGCCAGATGTATCATGTCCACTACGGCTTTCTGGTATATAGCTGCAACGCAACTCAACCACATTACCTGCATCATTCTTTACCACTTCATCGCAACGAATAATGTAAGCATATTTTAGCCGCACCATTCCGCCAGGAAATAAACGGAAAAATTTCTTCGGCGGATTTTCCATGAAGTCTTCTTTTTCTACGTACAACTCTCTTCCAAACGGAATGTCACGCTTGCTGCTATTTTCATCTTCAGGATTGTCTTCTCCATTTAATAACTCAATATTATTTGCGTAATTCGTAATAACTATTTTTAACGGATCAAATACTACCATCCTTCTCAACGCTACTTTATTCAAATGCTCCCTCACACAAAATTCCAAAAGTCCTACATCGCTTACATTTTCTCTCTTGGCAATTCCTACCCTGTCGCAAAACTCCCTGATGGCTTCAGGCGTATAGCCCCTGCGGCGCATTCCACTGATGGTAGGCATACGCGGATCATCCCAGCTTTCTACATGTTTTTCTGTAACGAGTTGCAACAGTTTTCTTTTGCTCATTACTGTATACGTCATGTTACGTCTTGCAAATTCATATTGATGAGATGGGTAGATCTCCAGTTTATCAATAAGCCAGTCATACAGCTCACGATGTGGTACAAACTCCATTGT
>DAIQPL010000447.1:0-2559 GCA_036787395.1 Flavisolibacter sp.
AGGACATTAAAGAGTTGAACGATGTTTTCGATCACTGGAAAAAGCACAATAACGCCGAATATTATTTTACTGCAAACGATGGTGTCACACACACCATATGGGTTGTAAACAGCGTGGCTACGATTGATGTGATCAGCAATCTGTTTAAAGATAAAGTCCCGGTCACTTATATTGCAGATGGTCACCACCGGGCAGCATCTGCAGCTAAAGTAAGTGAAGCTCTTCCGGAAAGCGACGAAGCAAAATATTTTCTTACTACCATTTTTCCTGCCAACCAGTTAGCAATACTGGATTATAACCGTGTTGTCAAAGATCTCAATGGATTAAGCAATGAAGACTTCCTGCAAAAGCTGAATGAGGCGTTTATTGTTGTACAGGAAGATGGCGCTGTTGCGCCAAAAGAATTACACCAGTTTGGAATGTACCTGAACAACCAATGGTATACACTCAAAGCAAAACAAGGCACGTATAAAAATGATCCTATTGGTGTATTGGATGTAACCATATTGCAGGATAACGTACTGGATAAAATTTTGGGCATTAAAGACCAGCGAACCGACAAACGTATTGATTTTGTAGGTGGGATCAGGGGCCTGGCTGAACTTGAAAAAAGGGTCAGCACCGGGGAAATGAAAGTGGCATTCAGTTTGCACCCCGTGAGCATTCAGCAGCTATTTGATATTGCCGATAGTGGGGCTGTAATGCCGCCAAAAAGTACCTGGTTTGAACCAAAGCTGAGGGACGGCTTGCTTAGCCATTGCATTTAAGGGCATGGGTGTTAAAACCGGGTCTGCTTCATCACCCCGGATCTGAAGAATTTGTTATTTTGCAGGGAGCACCTTAGTAGCATCTCTTTTTAATTTTACTTTGAATTATGAAAAAGCTTTTTTTTCTTTTATTTTCTGCCGGTTTTCTTATCACATCTTTTGTCCATGCACAGGAAGTTACCCCAGTGGAAACGGCCCGCAACTTTATGCGTTCCGGTGATTGGGACAATGCCATACTGGTATTGAACAGGGCCTTACAGCAGGATTCAAGAAATCTTGACTTGCAAAAAGAGCTCGCCATGACATACTATTATAAAAGAGATTATACAAGAGCGATGGAAACCGTAAAGCCAATGCTTGATCGTGATGATGCTGATGTGGTGGTCTACCAGATAGCTGGTAATGTGTATAAGGCCACGGAAGAAGTAAAAGAAGCAGACAAAATGTATAAGAAAGGCTTGAAAAAATTTCCAAAAAGCGGGCCTTTATATAGCGAGTATGGCGAACTGCTTTGGGCAAAAAAAGATTATGATGCTATAAAAGAATGGGAGAAAGGAATTGCAGCAGATCCTTCTTTTGCAGGAAACTATTACAACGCTGCTCTTTATTATTATTACACAAAAGATAAGGTGTGGTCAATCATTTACGGAGAAATTTTTGTGAACATGGAATACCTTACTGAGAGGGCTACGGAAATGAAAAAACTTCTTCTTGCTGCCTATAAAGAAAAGTTGTTTAACACCATTGCTGCAGGAAAAGACCAACCCAAAAATACCCCATTTGCCGATGCTGTATTGGCAACTTTTAATAAGCAATCTTCACTGGTTAACCGTGGTATTACTACAGAAACACTAAATATGATCCGCACCAGGTTTATTTTAGACTGGTATAAAAACTATGCTTCTAAGTTTCCGTTCAGGTTGTTTGAGTATCACCAGCAATTGATCAAAGAAGGTATGTTTGAAGCATACAACCAATGGTTGTTTGGTTCTGTTGAAAACCTGCCCGCTTTTGACCAGTGGGCTAAAACAAATGCCGACGCGTATACAAAATTTACAACCTTCCAAAAAGGCCGCGTTTTTAAAATGCCGGCAGGACAACATTACCAGGTATTGTAAAAGAAGAAGCGGGTGGAAAGTGGAGTGGGGGATGACAGGTTCCTGACCGCCGCTCACATTCTGTAGCACAATGGTTTTAATACGGTGTTACTATTGAAATTTGTGGGCTGACGCCCTGCTTTAAACACAACCTGAATTTACCGTTCTCATCCATGATCAGAAACGGATTTCGCATGGCTTCATAAGCTCATTTCAGGAGCGTAAAAAAATAAACAATTCTTTACATTAATTCTTAATTGCTCAGCTTGTGGCCTCCTTCCATTTAGCCTAATCTTGCAGTCCCAAATCCAAGCAAAACCAGTCATGAAAAAACTTATTATCTACTTCCCCTGTAAGGATACACAGGCAAAGTTCCAGCAGCAAATCAGGTTGAACAATTATATGTCCCCAGGTAAAAATTATCTGTCAGGTCTCTTCACGCACAAACAAATTCAAACAGCTATTGAAAGGTTCGGAGCCTATATAATCGATCAAACCATACCATCTACAAGAGAACATTCTATATTGTAGGTATTTTTTTTCATCACTTAGGTTACAGCCATCTACATTATTCTGGTTTTGAACAAGTTTTTCCACAGTACAGCTTAAAACAGGTTGTCTTTAAGGCTAATTCTTTGTGGCATATCGTTAGAAGATATTGTATTATACTTTATTATACATCAACTGAAAAATGA
>DAIQPL010000025.1:0-23334 GCA_036787395.1 Flavisolibacter sp.
TTTGGCAATAGACAACAGCAGCCAAACCAAAATAGCCAAAGCAATAAACATTTGCACTACATTCCTGGTAAGCGATAAATCGTATACAGCCACTGACTCATCTATCTTGCCTTGTGCACCTACCGCTACTACTTTCCCTTCATGCAGTTTATAACCCTTGTGCGCTGCATGGCCGTGTTCAAATTTGCTTGACAGGAAAGAAGCAAATCCTCGCTGCGGGGAATAAAGAATAACAGGCAACGGCAGGGTAACCGGATGTTTTTTGCCGTTCTCCCCAGGAAGGTCTAAAAAGTGAAATTCATGGGCGTTCAAAACATGGTTGAAAATGACTTCTTCGGCATCGAAACCTTCTTTTTTCTTCTCGTGCTTAGCATCAGGTGACGAACTGGATTCATGCTCCGGAGTTTCATTATCCTGCGCAAGCACAACATTAGAAAAACTGAGGGCTAAAACGCTGAAAGCCGCCACTACTAAGCATTTGACACGTTTAACAACCATATACACCCTAAATTTGGCGCAAAGATAAGGTTGAAAGGTGAAAAAAATGACTAATAAAAAGCAATAAAAAAAGAGCAGCATAGGCGCTGCTCTTTAATAATCTTCCAAAATTATCAATTTATTTTCCAGTACCGGATGTCCTGTGAGTCCGTGCCATCTGTTATTTTAATCAGTCCTATGCCCTTTGCGTAATAATAAACAATTGGAGTTAAGGACAAATTTTGAAATGTGCCAGCTAAGCCCAGTTGTGGCATCAATTCAATGTTATATACATTGGTAAAGTTTTTACCGTTTACCGTAATTGAACTGTTTGCATCTATCACCTTACTTTGAATTCTTACGGTAACGTTTGTTACACCTCCTAATTTTGCCGCATGGTCCGAGTTAATCACATCATTTGTATTTAGCGCATCCTTCAAAAAGAGTACATCTAATCCGGCTTGCGGAAACGTGACACCAAAACTTCCAAAGCCTGAAGTGTCTGAATATAGGTAGTAGAAATTGGTTGTATTGTCTTTTCTATAATAAGCTGTATCAAGTGGTCCAAACTCATCAGTAGTAATAAACCGCTGATATGTTTTTCCCAAAAACGTCCCGGTACCATTTACTGTTGTTTTAATTGTATCACTTCCGGCTGTTCCATCATCATAGCTCCACCAACTGGCGGCTGTCATTGGAAAATAAATGCCTGGTACGGGCGTGGTTCCCACAGCTACTGTTATTGGAAAAGTACAGGAAGAAGCTCCTACCGTTACCATAAATGTCTGTACTCCTGAAGCAGTGGGCGTGCCTGTGCCAGTTAGAGGTATGTTTTGAACACCTGTGGCAGTAAAAGTTCCGGCTCCTGCAAAAGAAAATCCAGTTACAGCAGGCGTAGAAATAGCCCACGTGCCGGGGGCGGTAACATTTACTGAAAGGGTTACTTTATTAGTAGTACCAAGCGCAGTGCCCTGAGTATATGTTCCGGCTGGTATAAAACTTGTACATGCTCCGGGAGTTCCCTGGAGTGAATAAACTGCTGTGCCGCTGCTGCCTCCTGCAGGCGTAACACTTACCTGTACAGTACAAAAACTACTGTCAAAAATTACAGTAAAATCATCATCCCCTGCTGCCAAAGGTTTGCCTATACTTTTTAAACGCACGATATTAACGCCAGGGGTTCCAAAATTGCCACTACCCTTAAAAGAATAGCCGTTTAGCGTATCTGTAAAAACGGTATATGCTCCCGCTTTTACCACATCAATGGCAACTTCAATATAATTACTATCAGTTAGGGTCTGGTTAGCAATATAAGTTCCGTTAACTTTTTTGGGAAGACAATCACCTAAATCATCTTGTAAGGAGCCTTGGGCCGGCTGGCCTTTTTCTACGCTCTCCTCTTTCTTGCAGGAAGAAAGAAAGAGCATTGTTCCCATAAGGACAGTTAGAATACGATACATATCAGTCAGCAATTTTTACAAATATATTTTACAAGTGGGTATTAATTGCTACTCCCTGATCAGGAATAGCTTATCCCATAACGTTTCCTTAACGGCAAATGGAGAGTTTTTATTTTGTCCATGTCTATATTCCCCATCTTTAAGCTTTATTAAGCTGAAACTGTTTTCGTTTCAAACTGCATTTGGTGCAATTTGGCATAAAAGCCGCCCTTTGTTAATAGTTCCGTGTGGGTGCCTATTTCTTTCATCTCTCCTTTTTCAAGAACAATAATTTTATCGGCTCTTTGTATAGTTGAAAGCCGGTGAGCAATAATAATTGAAGTTCTATCGGAGATGAGTTTGTTAATAGCCTTCTCTATCATTTGTTCACTTTCGCTATCAATTGAGGAAGTAGCTTCGTCAAGAATAAGAATAGCAGGATTATACAAAAGTGCCCTAATAAAGGAAAGCAATTGTCTCTGCCCTACCGAAAGAGTAGCTCCTCTTTCCATTACATTATAGTCATACCCCCCGGGCAATTGTAAAATAAATTCATGCACGCCTATAAGTTGAGCAGCTTCTATCACTTTTTCCCTTGAAATACGCGGGTTTAATAAAGTGATATTGTCCATTATAGAGCCGGAGAATAAGAAAACATCCTGCAACACTACCCCAATATTTTTTCTTAGAGTGTCTAGTTTATAGTCATCAATGGCAACGTTGTCAATTTTAATAGAGCCCCTATTCACTTCATATAATCTGTTCAGCAAACTAATGATAGTTGTTTTTCCACTACCTGTATGTCCTACAATGGCAACCGTTTGCCCCGGCTGCACTATGAATGAAATATCTTTTAGCACCGCATGTTTTTCATCATATCCAAACGACACATGATCAAATTCAACCTTACCTTTTACCAATCCTGGAGCGTAATCACCCTCCTGCTTAATAAAATCATCATTGTCTAAAACCTTAAAAACCCGCTCACTGGCAATCATTCCCATTTGCAATACATTGAACTTGTCAGCAATAACACGTAATGGCCGGAAAATGAGGTTGAGGTATTGAACAAATGCAATGATCTTTCCTGGCTGGGGCGTTTGTGTATCCAGTATTTCTTTTGAAACCCACCATACAACAAGGCCGGTCGCCAGCGCCAGCACAATCTCTACGATGGGAAAAAAAACCGAATAGGCAAAAATGGCTTTGATGTTAGCATTCCGGTGATCTTTATTAATAGCCCTGAATTTATCGCCTTCTCTTCTTTCTGCCGCAAAAGCCTGGACGATGGTCATACCAGTTATGTGCTCCTGCACAAAAGCATTCAGATTAGATACGGCGTTCCTGACGTTATGAAAAGACCGGTTGACACTTTCTTTAAAGTAATATGTAGCAATAAGTATAATAGGAAACGGAATGAGACAAACCAGGGTTAATTGCCAATCGGTCCAAAACATAATACCAAGTACACATAAAATAGAAAGCAGGTCAGCAATAATAGGAATCAGTCCGTCCGAAAAAATATCATTGATGCGTTCAATATCATCTACAGTGCGGGTGGTCAGCGTGCCAATTGGGGTACGGTCAAACTGCCGAAGATTTAGGTGTAGAACTTTCGCGAAAATTTTCACCCGCATGTCTTTTACCACTGCCTGCCCTACCCAGGTGGTGATATAGGAAAAGTAAAAGCGAAGAGCTGTTTCGAAAAGCAGAAAAGCTATCTGGATGATGGTAATATAGATAATCCAGTCATAGTTTTTCCCGGCAATGTATTTATCTACCGTCCGTTGAATAAGGTAAGGACGTACAGGTGTAAACGCAGCTAAAATTATGGCCAAAGCAATAGACCAGATAAAGGTCTTTCTATAGGGCCTTGTAAACTGTAAAACTCTTTTTAAAAGGGCTGTATCAAACGTTTTTTTGGCGGTACTCAATTCCTGTTCTTTGAAGTAAAGTTAGAGGCCAATAACAAATGTCAAAGGAGAATTCATTCTTACAATCTATGTTTAGGTACTTGTGAAATAAAACAGTTTTTGAAAACTTTATCTGCTTCATCTCGTGGCAAGATAATTATAGTTCTTCTCCCGCTTCTTCGCCCATGGCAGTTTTATAAGCTTTAATGAAAATGGCGCCTAAATTTTTATACGGAGGAATATAATCATCAAATCCTTCTATCTTGCCCGTCTTCAATCTAAACTCAGTCCAAAAAGGCATCCAGTCAATGTTTGAACCGTTTCGCAATTTCTCATTCAACATGTCCATGAAGGGTTGATTGATGATTTGCTTACCAATTTGCTTGGAAGCAATAATATGTGCATCCGGTGCATGTTTTAGTACATCATGTATGAGGTGATAACCGCCACAGGAACCCAGAAAGACAATTTTTGCAGCAGGCCGGATCTGCTCAATCGTGTATGGAGCATAATAACTATGGCCCCGGTGTACAATAACTGTCGGTTGAATACCCTTTTCTGCCAGGTAAGCATTGAGGGCTGCCTGTGCTTTATCTAACTCGCCCGATTCTTCATCAAGGGGTTTGTTGGCATAAATAACAATGGGTTTGCCTTTTGTAGAAGCAAACGCTATCCAGTTTTTATTATCCTCAATCTTTTTCCAACTGCTATTTGAATATTGGGGAACAAAGCCCCTGTAATTATTTCTCCCATCCACATCGCCATAAAAAAATACCTGCATTACTACCCTGTTATTGGAATCAGCTATTAGTGAGCCATAGCTGATGTTGTAAACCGGAGGTATCCCTAACTCCTTTGATAGGTTGATGGAACTATCAGTAGCAGATTGAAATAGTTTTTTGAGGAGGTTATAAATCACCATCCCTCTTTTATTGCCGGCCGCCGCGTTCCTGTCATAGTTAAGTTTTACATTATTCAACATTTCGGCAGCTAGCGGCTGAATGGTTTCTACAATGCTGGCATATGAATCGGCTACGTCCACGCCATCTTCCAATCCCTGAGATTTCTCAAGATTATTTACAAAAGCCGTCATTAAAACCTGCGCCTGCTTTTTGTCGGGGAAAGTTCCCAGGAAATTAGAAAGCGTGTTATAGCCCGCAGCCATTTTAATAAACTTTTTGAATTTGTCAAAGCCTATACTCATCAACAAAGAATCACCCTTATTACCCACCTTTTGCATCATCAAAGGATAAATTCCTTTTACATAACTGGAAGTATAAAGCTCTGTTTCACCGGCAATCACCAAATAATAAAGTTCCTGCGGAGTCAGTTGTTGCAAAATCTTAAATCTGACAGCATCCGGAGATTCATGAAGTGCATTGATTTGTTTAATAAATACATCCTTCCCTTTTTTTTCCATCATATTTCGCAATGACTCCATTTCCAATATTTGTTCACCATTCAGGGAACGCTGTACATAATCCATTCTTGTTTTTACCAGGAGCTTGTAATATTTACCACCATCTTCTTTCACGGCATCAATGTCACTGATCTTCATGTTACCCTTGATCAAGTTGTCAAGAAATGGAAAATACAATTGCCCACTGCCACCACTGGTAGCCATTTTTGACACGGTTTTAATAAAAGGATCATCTATTTTGCGGATAGCATACCCTAACCTGTTATTAGCAGCCGCATAATCGTACAGGTACCTTGGATTTTTATACCCGGCAATTTTAATAAGGCTGTCCCTGAAAGGCACATCAGGATTTTCCTTCAGTGTTATAAAGATTTTATCGGGGTGTTGTATGCAATATTTTCTAAGGAGTATGTTATTGGCGTTCCTGATTCCAGCGTTACGGTCAAAGGCCTGGCTGGATACAAGAAGTTTGCCTACTTCATAGGCATTTCCATCTATAATAGGCTCAATAGTTTCACCCTTCTTGTCTTTATCCATAGCCGTTTCAAACGCCTCGACCAGGGAAGGAAAGCGGGAAGGCGTAAACTGGCGGTTCCTGTAGCCGATAATAAAATTTTTAAGAACGCTTTCTACTCCTAACAAATAAGCTTTTTTCTTTTGGTCGCCAATGGCGGTATCCTTTTCTATTTTGCACTGAAGTGCATCAACCTTTTGAATTAAAGCCTGGGTAACATAATAATTGATATCCTCATTATTGCCTGCAAAAAATAATTGGTCTGCCCTGCCATCAGCCCTTAAAGCATTTTTTTGTTCCCTATCAATCCTGTCGTGCCAAAGAGCACGTCCTATCGGAGGCTTGCATCCTTTATCAGTTTGTGCATAAGAGTGAAAACCTGTCAGAAATGGCAAGCTTGCAAGGAGTAATCGTAAGGTTAGAACCATTCGCCTCATAGTACAAATTTAATACCCGAAGATTTAACTAGACTTAAGATGATTTATCGATAGAAGACAGGGAATAAAGGCTTAGCGTTGCAAATGCCATTTTTAGGCGGTTGCTTGATTATTTTATTATTAACTCTTTGTTACCCCATCCCCGCATTACTCCTCTATAAATCCTTTTCCTGTAGGTTTGCCCAAAGAACAGTTAATGGACGCAAAGGATAGAAAAGTGCTTATAGCAGACGATGAACCGGATATTATCGAAATTTTAAAATACAACCTGGATAAGGAAGGCTATCAGGTCATCACTGCTAAAGATGGTAATGAAGCCATTGATAAAGCCCGATTAACGCAGCCTGATCTTATTGTATTGGATATGATGATGCCCAAAAAAAATGGAATGGAAGTGTGTGAAATATTAAGGGCCCAGGTAGCCTTCAAAGATACCCTAATAATGTTTTTAACGGCTCTTAGTGATGAAGCAACTCAATTGAAAGGATTTAGCACAGGGGCTGACGATTATATAAGCAAGCCGGTCAGTACCAGTGTTTTTGTTAGTAAAGTAAATGCTCTTTTCCGGAGGATGAAGAAAACAGAAAATAAAATTATTACTGTTGACAACCTTATTATTGACCCCGAAAAATTTATTGTTGAGTTTGACGGAAACGAGATTGTACTGGCAAAAAAAGAGTTCGAGTTACTTTACCTTTTAGCTAGCAAACCAGGACGTGTTTTTCTTCGAAATGAAATTCTTAGCCAGGTTTGGGGTAATGAGGTAATTGTAGGAGATCGCACCATAGACGTACATATTCGCAAGATCAGGCAAAAGTTGGGGCTTGATTGCATTACCACCGTCAAAGGAGTAGGCTACAAGTTTGAAATGTAAAAAGTCGCCCCGAACCAGGGGTTCATAAGTAACTTAGCAAGTCCGGAATCTACTGACTATTGACTATTGATGATAGACAAAAACAACCTTTCGCCAAGGCAGCTTTCCTTACTAGGTGCCTTAATTTTATCTATACCCATCAGTTTAGGCATTTTTATTTTGCAAAAAGATTGGAGAGATGGGGCAATTACCTTTGCCATCATCTTTGCAGGCAGCTATCTTCTTCTTCATTCCATTATTCAAAATTTCATTTACAGAAAGATCAAGCTCATTTACAAGTTCATCAACCAAACCAAGGCCTCCAAAAAAGAAGAGATGTATTACAAATATATTCTTCCCAAAAAAAGCATTGACGAAGTAAGCGATGATGTAGAGGACTGGGCCGAGCAACGAAGTGGCGAACTTGAAATGCTAAAGAAGAACGAAACCTTTAGAAAAGAGTTTCTTCAAAATCTTTCGCACGAATTTAAAACACCGGTTTTTACGATACAGGGCTATGTCGACACACTGTTACAAGGAGCGATGGACAATCCCGAAACCAACAAACGTTTTTTAGAAAAAGCGGCAAAGAATGTAGAACGCCTTGTAAACCTTATCCAGGACCTTGACGAGATATCCAGGCTGGAAATGGGTGAGATCAATCTTCACAAACAATATTTTGTAATACAGGACCTGGTGAAAGAGGTTTTTGAAACCTTGTCATGGAAAGGCGATCAAAAAAATATTTCGTTCTCTATAAAAAAAGAATGCGAAAAACCTCTGGCGGTGTTTGCCGACAAAGAAAAAATAAGGCAGGTAATCACCAATCTCATTGACAATGCTGTTAAATATGGTAAACACCAGGGTTCGGTTGTAGCCAGCATGTACAATACCGATGGTAAAAATATTTTAGTAGAGATCAGTGACGATGGCATCGGTATTCCTGAAAAACATCTCGACCGCATTTTTGAACGTTTTTACAGAACTACCGAAGGACGAAACCGCGATGCAACCGGAAGCGGACTAGGTCTTGCTATCTGCAAACATATTATAGAAGCACATGATCATACCATACATGTACGCAGTAAAGAAGGTGTAGGCACCACCATTGGGTTTACATTAAGTGGACGGAAAGAACTGTTGTAACACAAGAACCTGGCCTGTAAAAAAGGCGCCCGGCATTGTGCCAGAGGCCAGAGAAAACACACTATATAACTAAAACCGGTATCCAACAAAAAGCTGGACAAGTCCATTTTTAAAATCAGTCGTTGCCGGATTGAATGGTAATGGATAAGGAGATGGAGCGCTGTATTCTTGTTTAAATAATTTACCTAATCCAAGATTATACCTGCCCCCAATTAGGAACCCTTTAAATGGAAATACTTCTACACCCCCTACAAAACCGTAGTCGAAGCGATTCATAATGCCGGTGATGGTACTGTCTTTTGAGCCGGTAGTTGCCCTTGATTTAAGAAGGTAACCAATTTGTCCTCCTGCCTGTATTTGCACTATTTTACCAATAGTATATGTAGTTAATTGAGGCAGGTAGATGTAGTCATTTTGTACATCCGTGTTTTGGCCGCCATTATCGAAGCTGTAACCCTGGCGGGAAAAAATTATTTCTGTACGAAAGCCAAGGCCTTTAGATGCAGGCGCATAAAAAGCGCCAATCATAAAACCGTTATTATTGTTCGTTTTGAAACCTTCAGTGTCACCTGTGATATATGACCAGTTATAACCGGCCTTAATACCCAGTTTGGGTTTATAATCACTCATGTCAGGTTTCGAAGCTTCAGTTGATGGCACAGATTGAGCGGAAACGTATGCCGCTACAATTGCCAGGAGCAAGGTGAATGTTAGCTTTCTCATTTTGCTAGATTTTGTTACTGCAAAAAAAGGAATTGTTTTTACGAAAACGCAAGAAAAAACATGAAGTGCACAATTCCCCGACTGAATTGTGTACTTGCAAAAAAATACTGTCTGCCTAAAACGATTGATACTCACAATAATTCCAGAAATAGCTCAACAGTGGCATGATGTTATATATCAATTATAAAGGCATAAGATTAGTAAATAACAAGAATAGTATGAAGATTGGAACTTCCAGAGTAGAAACTTTTAGTGACGGTGTTATTTCTATCATTATTACTATCATGGTACTATCCCTGAAGTTGCCTGATTTTAAACATGATGATACCTCCCTGCGAATGCGTCATTACCTTGAAGAGCTCTTGCCCTACTTTGGCGCTTATGCCTTCAGCTTTATGATGATCGGCATTTTCTGGACCAATCACCATCATATGTTTCACCTGCTTGACAGAACAAATGAGATCCTAATCTGGCAAAACCTTTTTTTCCTTTTCTGGATAAGCCTGATACCATTGGTGACCGCAATGGTAGGGGCTAATCCCAAACTTTCTGAGTCCATAGCAGTATATGGGTTTGTAATGCTGATGACTACTCTTTCTTTTGCTTTTATGCGGGCCTACACTTTAAGAAAAGGGCTGGTACATAAGGCAGATGATAAAGCGATGCAGAAAAAAATTTATTCTGTTTCGTTAAAAGCAAGAACCAAAAGTTATGCTGGAGTGATTGCTTATTTAGTATCGATACCTATGGCTTACCTGAACATTTACCTGGCCTATGTATTTTTTATTATACCTGCTATTATATTTTTTATTCCGGACGGTATAGATGATGAGCAACTTGCGGAAAAAATCATTGAGAAAAACAATCAATAGTAATCAAATCAGCCTATCCTTTAGTAACGAACTTGTTGAAAAATTCTAAGGCGTACAACTGAGTCCTGAAAAAAGTCAGGATAACTTCGCAACCAAAACTCCTGGTAGCATAAGCCCGGGGTGACTAATCATATTTAACAGCACCGGCCAAAATAAAAATTTACCTTACATGGATTGATGCCAGAAATTGAGGGCTATTTATCGTTCTCTCCTTAACTTTCATTTAAAAAATAGATTTGCTATGAAAAAATTATTTGTTCTTACAGCTTTTAGTATGCTGTTTTTATCGTCTACGCTGCAGGCTCAAAGTGATAAATCGAAACGTGCCAGCCCACCAGCCAAAGTTTCTCAAAAACTGAAATCAGGCGCTACTGTTAGTATCGATTATAGCCAACCTTCTTTAAAAGGAAGAACAATAGGTCAGGATGTAGAGCCTAAAAAAGGCCAGGTATGGCGTGCAGGCGCCAATGAAGCCACTGTGTTTGAAACCGACAAAGACATAACAGTTGAAGGCAAAAAATTACCTGCTGGTAAATATGCTTTGTTTATGACTGACAATGGCGATACCTGGACCATTATCTTCAACAAAGTTTGGCAAACCTTTGGCGCTTTTGACTATGAAAAGAATAAAGCAGAAGATGCTTTGCAGGTTACGGTAAAACCACAAACAGCAAAGGCGGTACAGGAAAAACTGACTTATAAAATAAGCGAAAGCGGTAAAGTGTCTTTACTGTGGGGAGACAGGTTGGTTGACTTTACAGTGAAGTAATTTATTGAACGTAAAGCAAAACCATCCGTGGCGCACGGATGGTTTTCTTATAATTCTTGTCTAAAGTAATCCAACAAATAACAGCATTTTTTTCAGCCTGGATTATCAATCAGTAGTTACTTGCCTTTTTAAGATCAGGCAGGGAAACCGGCACTTTAACATCAGACATCATTACTTTATGCTTCTTACTAAAATAAAGCAATGAAAAAAGAATAAGGATCACTCCAGTTATTGAAGTAATTAATACTAGGCTTGAGTAAAAGTTAAGCCAATTGACCTGCAGTTTAAAAACCGTTTTGCTAAGTAACACTGTTACACTCGCAAGGTAACCGAACGAATCGGCCAGATAAATTAAAAAGCCCACGTTGGCGGCATACCGGAAGCTGGCCAGCATACGGTCAAACAATATACTGTTGTAAGGAATATAGGTCATATATAATCCCAGCCCCATTAAAGTCATCCAAAGAAAAGTACTTATCTGCTGCTGCAGGTACAACCATGTAATTACGCCCGACAAAAGAAAACCTGTCAACATTATAAGCTGTGCCATCATAAAAGCCCGGTAATTATTTCTAACAATGACCATGCTCGCAATCAATATTAAAATTGCTATCGATATTAATGTTTCAGTTTGAGCAAAGACACTGGCATCAAATTTTTCACCTGATGCTCTCCACATATCTGCCATAAAGCCATCTCTCACCTCCCTTAAGATGGTAACGAAGATGTAGATCAGTACAAGAAAAATAATACCGGGCAAAAAGGTTTTTAAAAATCGCCAGCGTGCAGTTGCATTCATAGGGATACGCTCCGTTCTGTGTGCCACATCATTTGCATTGGGAGGAGGAATTTTTTCCAACAAATACACAAATAACAACAGTGGCAGGAAAAAGATAAGGGCCGTTACAAATGGCATCCAATATTCAGTCACGCCCCATGATGTCATTACATATTGCGCTGTAGATTTTGCAAGGCCGGGGCCAAAAATGAAACTGACAGCCAGCGCAGCGCCGATAAAATCAGTAGCTTTCCTGCCCTCAACATAGGAAAAAACAACGCCCCACAACATGCCCAACGGAAACCCGTTCAATAATAAAAGCCAGAAATTATATGGAGGTGGGATCAAAGCAAATAATAGCCAGGCCAACCAGGATATGCTTACCAGAATGAGTATCAATTTTCCTCTTCCTAACTTCTTTAATTCACTGATAAACCTGATGCCATAAAATTTACTGAGCATATAGCCCATTACCTGTGTAATAATCAATACAACTTTATAATCCAATCCGGCTAGCTGGTGGCCTGCATAAGGTGCCACATTAAATGCTTTTCTAAAGGCAGTGATAGAGGCATAGGCCGCAAAGCAAACAAAGGCCGCAAACAAAGAGGTCAATACTGAGTTCCTGGCTACAGGCAAGTAAGATATTTTCAACAATTTAATTAATAGTGTGCAACAGGCAATGTGCTAGTTAAGAAGCATTCCATTTTAGAACAAGCATTATTGAACCTGGCGTCGTATTTTATTCCTGATCTCTTCTGCACAATGGTTAATGAACTGGTCGGTAATGATTTCCATTTGTTTTATGTCCAGCGGCTTAGTAACAAAGCCGGCTCCATATTGTGCAGCAAATGATTTATCCTGCGGCTGAGAAGAGGTTGTGAACAATACTACCGGCAAAGATTCAAAATTTTCCAATTGTCTTATCCTTATCAACACTTCTTTACCATTTAATACAGGCATGTTAACGTCCAGGATAACCAGGCAAGGTTTAGGATCAAAGGGAGAAAGGGATTGTAGCCAGGACAAGGCACTGATACCATCTATAAAGCTTACCACTTCTACGTTATTTGAATATTGTGCAAAAGCGTCCTGTACTAATTCCAGATCATCCGGATCGTCATCAGCATAAACAACAATATTCTTAGGGGTAATAGATTGGGTCATATAATGGCTTGCTTGTGGCAAATTTAATTTTGGCTATTTTGTATATACGAAGGGTTCTACTGCAATTTGGTCAAGGTAAGGATCCAACAAAGAAGTAGAGCTAAAAACATTTACTTTGGTTACATAACAGCGATGTTTTTTGTAAAAAATTTCTATGTAGTAACCATCCAGCTGGTACAAAAGCACAGTTAAGTCATCCATTTTACGCTTCCCGAGATAGACACCTTGCTCATATAAAGTATCAATCTTTTCGTGATAGGGTAAAAGTTGAAAATCAAAAAGATTCATGTCTTCCGCCCTCCTAGAAACTGCAGTGCTTTAACCATGATACGACTAATTTCGCAATAGTATTCAGTGCTCAAAAAAGAATGCACAAATGTAATGTTCTCTTTGGTAAAGAACCAAAAACATTAAAGGTTCATAAACCGTATCTCAGCAGTGGTATCATTTAGGCCATTTTCCTCAAAGTTTGTTATCTTGCCAGCCCGATAAACCACGTGTTCATGCATACATTAAATGAAAAAGACCTGGCGATTGAGACTATCCAGGTTAAAAAAGGAGCACTGATATTCCGTGCTATCAATCATCCCCTGCGGAGGCAGATACTTGAACTGCTTCATGAAAATGTACGGATGACAGTGACGGAAGTTTTTGTTAAGCTCCGCCTGGAACAGTCGGTTGCTTCGCAGCATTTAGCTATTCTTAGAAAAGCGATGATGGTAATGACCGAAAGACAAGGAAAATTTATTTTCTATTCTGTCAATTACCAAAGAGTGAAACAGGTTCATCAAATTGCGGATGAAATTTTGAAAACCGTTTAAAGATCTTTTACTTATTCAAAAATATTAAGAGTCTCCCTGATCTTTGTGTCGAAAAACCGCAGGTCTGCCGGCATTTGCACAACTTCTAGCTTTTTTAAATAAGGGATTTCTTCTTTTTTGTTTCCAATCAAAATCACATGTAGTCTTTTTTTAGCTACGTCACGGTAAATTTCAGAGTTTAAGTTTTTTGCTGAAGCATTTAAAATAAGTAAGCGAGGTCTGAACCGTTCTGTTCTTGCTATAATTTCCTGCGCATCATCCGTAGCCTCCACTTTATAATCCTTATGAATAAGCGATAGGTAAATTTTTGAAAGGGAATGCAAATCGCTATCTACAACAAGAATTCTTGCTCTTTTATACATGATAATTGGGTTGAAAAGTAGAATGGAGAGAATACCGGAAGTGGCCGCAAGGTAAAGGGTATAACAATATTGAGCAATGGGATTTGTACTTGTAAAATTTACGCAGTATCCTGTCTTGCAAATAAGATGCTGGACGTTCATTTAATTCAACTACCTTAAAATAGCAGGCAATGGGCGGAATAACTTCTTACATCGAACAATACACCAATACATTATGAAACGTTTTAGTTATTACAGTATATTTTTTGTGTTATTTTTTGGATGCATGAACCGACATAAAATTCAAAGCCAAACATCACCATTTGACCTCCAGGGGCACAGAGGTTGTCGTGGCCTAATGCCTGAAAATACTATACCTGCTATGATTAAAGCAGTACAGCTAGGCGTTACAACACTTGAAATGGATGCTGTGATCACTAAAGACCACAAAGTGATCTTATCTCATGAACCATTCTTTAACCATGAAATTACAACCAAAGCAGATGGTTCTTACGTTACTGAAGCAGAAGAAAAGAGCCTGAATATATACACAATGGATTATGAAGAGATCAGGAAGTATGATGTAGGATTAAAACCTCATCCCCGTTTTTCGCAACAACAAAAATTAAAAGTCGCTAAGCCATTATTGAGTGATGTAATAGATAGTGTGGAAAGTTATTGTCGCCAACACAACCTTACTCCTCCATATTACAATATTGAAACAAAGTGCCAGCCCTCTACAGATAATTTATATCATCCTGCACCTTCTGTTTTTGTGGATCTGCTGTTGGAAATCATTTCTGCCAAACAAATTGAAAGACAGGCAATTATACAGTCTTTTGATTTTAGAACTTTGAAATATCTCCACGCCAAGTATCCAGGTACCCAAACAGCTATGTTGATAGAAGATTTTGATAAAAGAACCCTGGAAGAGCAAATTAAAGAGACAAGCTTTACTCCAACTATATACAGTCCAGCCTATTTATTAGTTGATGAGAAATTGGTGAAAGAATGCCGGCAAAGGGGAATCAAATTGATACCATGGACAGTGAATGATAAACCAACCATGGAAAAATTAAAAATCCTGGGGGTGGATGGCCTCATTACAGATTACCCCAATTTATTTCAATAAAAGTTTTAAACGGATATGAGACTTAGCCACTTTGCCTTAATCGTCTTCATCTTTCTTCCACTGCACAAACGCAGCACGGCGAGGACCGGGGAAAGGAACGGCCTCTCCTTTTATAGCGTGCCATAACACAATATTAAATTCAAGATCAGGATTGGCATCTTCTTTTGTAAGATTAAAATTCTCTGAACGGCGTTGCCATTCATTTAAAACAATATTCTTTTCGTTGAGATTTACATTTGATGGAAGCGACTTAAACGGAGTTGCATCTGCAGTTGCACTAAAAGAACGCCACATTGGTACGGCTGCTGCATCATATTGAGTCATAGGCGGCATTGCCAGTATAAGTTCCATAGTACGCAGCACAGAGGTTGTGGTATACATCGTATGATCTGTAAAGCCCCTTTTTACAAATCCACCGGCTATGTACGCAGTACTTCTGTGTGCATCTACATGATCTGCACCATTCTGGGCATCATCTTCCAGAATGAATACAACTGATTCTTTCCAGATGGACGAGTTACTTAAGTGCTCAACCAACATTCCTACTGCCAGGTCGTTATCCGCCACATGTGCAAACGGTGTGGGCCTTCCCAATCGAAGCCCATCCGTATGATCGTTACCCAGCCGTATGGTACTTAATTGTGGCACTGCATGAATAGCCAGAAGGGAATCAAAGTCTCTTTTCCACTGATAAAAGCGAATGGTATCTTTCACCGACGTATTATAGCCTGTATAGTATGGGCAGTAGTGATCTTTCAGAGAAGCAATATTGGGTTTATAGTCATCCGCAAACTCGCCATAGGTTCGATAACTAATTCCATATTTTTTGCACTGATCCCAGATGAACCCCGCCTTATTGTTAGCAATAGCCCTGTTACCTTCTCCATCATAGCTCCCTCCCCTCTTTCCATATCCAGTGGGCCATGTTTTTTCAAGGTAATCTGTGGCATAACCACCCATGCTCCAGTTGTGACCGTCAGAACTTACTTCAGCATCCACATAAAAATTATCCAGCAAAACAAACTGTTTTGCCAGTGCATGTAAATTAGGTGTTATCTTTTCTCCGAATAATAAAAGCGAAGTGTCGCCATTTCCTTCTTTGATATCACTCAACACCTGGTCATAAGTACGGTTCTCTTTAACTACATAGAACACGTATTTGATAGGTGATTTCATTTTCGCAGATGTGGGAACCGGGTTCCCTTTTTCGCCTTCCGTCTCGCTTTCCTTTTGCTTGGTATACGGTGTGTTTCCATACACCAGTTTGGTATAAACAGATAATTGCTGTGCGTTTACTTCAGGAATGATAGCCAGGCTTCCTTTAAACAAACCACCAATATATTGTACTGCATAGGTCATCGAAGAATCGCCCTGGTGACGGCTAACAGTTTGTTGCGTAGCCATTGGATTAGGTCCCCATGGATTGGCCATTGAACTTAGTCCTTTGCCATTTGTCACCCATAATTTTTTCCCAATGGTCTTCACATTGGTCGGATACCATCCTACAGGGATGAAACCTCTTGAAGAACTACGTCCGGGAGAAGACACATCAAATACTGCAATACAATTATTGTCAGCATTAGCTACGTACAATGTTTTTTCATCCTCACTAAGCGTCACGCCATTGGTTGTAGAACCACTAGGCGCATTGGGATAGAGAGCTGTGTTTATTGTTTCTATTACCGTAGCTTTCCTTACATCAATTACAGAAACAGAGTTGTCATTGGCATTACAAACAAAAAGAAAATGACTGTCTGCAGTAAGTATCATTTCGTTAGGATTATCCCCAACAGGTATTGATTTTTCAAAGCTTTTCTTGTCAGTGTTAAACTGTAAGACTTCATCACATCCCCAGCAACTGATGTACAATTGTTTTTTAGAAGAGGATAAAACACAGGTATACGCCTCACCACCTAAAGCGAAGCTATCCTGTATTTTTTTGGTAGCCAGATTTACAATATATAGCTGGTTATTTTCTTTGGTCACTACGTACAACCTTTTTTTAGCATCGTCCACAGCAATGCCTGCAGGAGAAATTTTGCGGGGCCATTTTGCGCCTAACTTAATGCTGTCCAGCAGCCGCAGTTTTTGGTTTTGAATACTGTATCTCAGTATCCAGTTGTCATTTCCGCCTGAGGCATACAGATATTTATTGTCACCACTAAAAGCCAAACCATACCAGGCTTTAGCTACTACGACAGAATCAAGTTGAATTTCTTTTTTTGCATCAAACAACTGTATAGTTTGAACGCTCTGGCCATTATTAGTAATGGCCACATATTTTTTACCGGGACTTAGCGCCATATTTAATGGAAGATCTCCCAGCAATATGTTTTTGCCTACAGGTGTTAAACTCCAACCATTAGGAAGTCTTAGACGCTTCTTTTCGAGTTGCTCGAGGGATTGTGCAAAACAGGCCAGGTGTAGTAATGAAATGAAAATTGAATAAAAGTATCTCATGTGCTCATTTAAGTAGATGGTGTTACCAAATATAAAAAGGTATAATCAAAGCACGGTGTCCGGGTGCTTATTGTAATGATTTACAAGAAAGGTATTACCACATGAACCAGAAAGGGAATAGGTTCCTTCTGCTACTTAAACTTTAGTGCTTCTTTTTTTTCATTACCGATCATGAAGCTAAACCCTTTTACCTTGTCCTTATCCTTTTCAAAATTAAGTGCAAAGCCATAACCATTAGCCAGGAAGGTAGTTTCATTCTTTGCCACCAGTTTTTCTACCGGGTATTCGGCTATTTTCAAGTACAGTTTTCCACCGGTAACACTAATATCTGCCGGGCCAAATGGCGTATTATATTGACCTGCATATTGCTTCAAAATAGAGGGAGCAATAATCCTGGTTTCGTCCTCGAGTTTGATCAGCAGTTCTCTCGCATCTGTATTGCTTGCATTTAGTGTTGCTGACTTCCTGCTGTACTCTTTGGCAGCGTCATAATTATCAGACATCATATAAGCTAATGCAAGTGCATAATAAGAATCGGAAATAGAGGAAGAATCTATTCTTGTTTTCAAAACCTCAATCGCCTCTTTTATTTTTTCAGCTTTTAACAAAGTGAAGGCTACCCAGTTCAACTGATTATATGTTAGATTGGCTATTGCTTTTTTGTCTACTTTATTGGTTGTTAAGATAGAATTGAAGGCCAGCCTTTCAGACCTGTTATATGGAACAATCTTTAACCAACTAACGGCAGGCAAGTCTTCATCAAAAGCAGTATTGACAATTTTCTCAACTACCGAAAGAAGGTTGGCACTATTGCCAAAAATCACAATCCCATCCTTTGAATCTTCTTTGCCAAGAAAAAAAGCCTGCATGTTTCCATTGTCCTCCCAATGCCAGTATTCCTTTCCTGCCTCTGATTGTTGAAGTCCAATGCCTAAGCCCCAGGAAAGTTCTTTGGATAATTTTCTCCTTCCTTTTTCAAGGCATTCTATACAATCTTCTTCTACACTTGTAAAAGCAGTAAGCATTTTTTTATAGCTGTCTGATTGTAACAGGTCCTTTTTCAAAAGACTTTTCAGAAATTTTGAATAGTCAGATGCAGTAGTATGCAAACTTCCAACAGCACTCGCTTCACCAGTTCTATGTCTCTCTTTTGTCATTCCAAGAAAGTCATGTGGATATACTTTCAATATATCAAAATCACTTCTCCAGGTATAAGAGGAATTGGTCATGGCGAGTGGCTTAAAAATAAGTTCGTTCATAATCTCATTCAAACCTTTACCTTCTTTATATTCAATTGCTTTTTGAAGGTATCTTATGCCTTCTCCCGAATATGAAAACTTTTCCCCGGGATTATGATAAAACTTTAGTACTCCATCAACCGGCCGTTGATCAGGAAAACCGGTAGTATGTGTAAGGCAAGTTATTGCTGTAATTTTTTTAAGCCTTTGAGTGTCGCCTGCATACTTTTCGGGATAATATTCTATAAGAGGCTTATTTAAATCTATCCTTCCCATTTCTGCAAGCCGCATTACAGCATAAGCAAATAAGGGCTTGCCCAGGGAACCTCCTTCAAAAACATTTCTTGTGGTAAGAACGGCCTTTGTTTTGTTATTGGAATAGCCAAACGCCTGCGACCACGCTACTTCACCATTTTTTAGAAGCACGATAGAAAGCCCCGGTATATTTCCCTGCTTAATCAGTGAGGGAATAAGTGTCTTTAATTCCTGTACCTTATTTGTTTGTGACGTTTGTTGTGAAAAAACACAAAATGGCAATAGCAGGCATGAAAGAAGAACGCATCTCATGGTAGTCCTCGTTGAGTTGGTTTGTTAGTTATTGCTAATGTAACTATAACCAGAATTTATTATTGTCTGGTTACAGCTTTTTTTATGAGCGGTAAACAACTTCATTGTTAAGAAAACAATACTCAACGGTAGTATAATTAGTAAAAGTTTTGTAAGGCAGATTCAATAGAAGTAAAGCTTTCCCTGCAGGTCCTTGCCTATACAGGAGAAAGGCAACATACGCAAATAACTAAGCAGTAAGTGACTGGCAGCCGATAGCAGGCGATATCGTTTAATCACTTCAGCTTTTGTTAGAAACACGTCATTATCCATTAAAGCGTTCAAAGGAAAAAAATGCAAAACAAACATACAGAGGTTTATAGATAGACTTCAATGAACATGCCATTGCTGCGCCTGCAATATGAAATAAACATTAAGCTATATCGCAAAAAAACCGCCGACATGCAGCGGTTACTGTATCCTATAGAAAACGGATCAATTAAATCTTGTCCAACCTTTCCACCAGGTATCGCCTACAGCGCATGCTCCTTTGTAATTAACGGAAGTTAAGCCACCTAATTTTGTATTGGCAAAACTCGCCCCGGCAACAGCAGGAGAACCAACACCTGGATTAAAATCCGGACTCGCATAATTGAATGGTGCACCCAAACCTACATCCGTATTATTTGTTAGAATACTATTGCCATAATTTGCTGTATTAAACCATGCAATTATGGTGGCGTCAGTAGCGCCTGTTGGCGCTGTAGTACTAGCCGCGTATTTAATTGGCACAGCGCAACCTGCAATGATTGTATTTTGAATAAACAGGCTACCCGGAATATTGTTATCTGTTGGAAAACCTTTGGAACCATCAAGCAATAAACCTGTAGGCCATCCCATAATGAGTGAGTTAAAAATGGACTGTGTGGAGTTTCTTCTTATCTGGGCGCCTGCCAGAAATTTATTGTGTCCAAGATTTGTCAATGCAGCTTTTGGTCCAAGAATGGTCATATTGGAAAAAATGGCTGACGTCTGTGGTGCTAAAGTGCTTCCATTAGCATCATTGTCACTTTCAAATCCTTCACTGCTTGAAATGTCTGCAACAGAAGAATCTCTTAAAACAATTCCAAACTGTACTTTTCCGGAAAAGCCATTATCGGTATCAAAATCATCATCAAGCGTTCTAAAAGATATAAGATGCTTTGCGTTTACTGTACCACCAAACCACTCAAATGAATCATCGTTTGCGTAAGAAACCTGTACATAATCAACAACTGTTTGGTTGCCTACACCACCGAAAGTTAAACCATTGATTTCTTTATCAGGGAGGAAAGCATATCCTGCATATTCAATGCGCACATATTTTAAAACGCCACTGTTATCAGCAGGATTATTACCCCCATATAAACCAAGTCCTTCGCTGTTATTTACACCACCTTCTATTTCACCTACGCCTGCCTGACCATTAAACGAAGAATTAGTAGGTGCATTGCCTAAAATAACAATACCAGCCCAATCACCACGCTGAGGGTTTGCCTGTGAGGAGGTGAAAATGATGGGTTTGTCCAGGGTGCCTTCTGCAATCATCCTGGAGTTTCTTGTAATAATTAAACCTCCAATTTGAGCACCGGATTGTCCTACTATCCTGGTACCTGGTTCAATGGTGAGCACAGCACCGTTGGTTACATATACCAACCCTCGCAGCGTATAAATGTTTTGTGCCTTTAGTGTGCGGTTTTCAGTGATACGGCCTTCAAGGATTGTGTTTTCCGATCCTGTTCCCGTATTTACCGTCGTTGTGTCGCCGTCAACTTCAATTTTACGGCACCCTGCAAAAACGGTGACAGCAAACGCGGTACAATAAAATAACTTTTTCATATTTCGTTTAAAATTTTTTGTCTCTATTTAATGTTATATCCGAATGTGAGGCTAAAGTTTGTCCCGTACTTGCGGCTAATTGCTAAAGCATCAATAGAACCAACTTTATAGCTTTTACTATTATCTACGTCATGATAGAAATAAGCTGTTCTGTTAATCAAATCAGATACGTTGAGTTTTATCTCACCTTTATTTTTCAAAATCTTTTTGGCGATTTGAAGATCTAACAGGGGTCTCGGAGCTTCCCATATTTCGGGAGTAACTTCATTACCAACGTACAAAATCCTTCTGCCAATCTGGTTAAACAGTAGCGTGGTGCTAAGACCTAATTTTTCTACATCATATTGAAGCGCGGCATTAATGAGGTACGGAGACTGACCTTGCATTGGCCTGTTAATTTTTACAAGGCTATCTTTTACCCTGTTGCGGATATAGGAAACATTAGCCTGTACGGTGAAATTTTTCAAGATTTGTATAAAATCAAGCTTTTTCCTGGCTTCTACTTCTGCACCGTAACTGGTAGCTTCATCGGCATTTAGATAGTTGAAGGTATTGGTGGCAACCCCGGATTGATTAAAGTATAATTCAATGGGATTTTTGAACCTTTTATAAAATAGACCTATTGTAAACAATTCGCCGGCACGTGGATAAATTTCATAACGCAGGTCGCCATTTGTAATTTTTGTTCTCTTTAATGAACTTGAACCCAATACCCCGGCTCCCAATTCAAAATCATAGAAAGAAAAATTTGTCAGTTCCCGGAATTCAGGACGTACAAGTGTTTGAGAACCTGAAAGCCTGATATTGGTGTTGTTGTTTAATTTGAATGTGGCATTAAATGCGGGTAAAAAATCTTGTGCAACACTATTGGTATAGCGAGGGTCAGTTTTTTTGGTAGTTCCAATTAATTGATCGTAATGCTCATAACGTACTCCCCAAACTACCCTTAACCAGTCTGCAAATTGATTATCCAATTGAATAAATCCGGCATTTAAAATGGTGTTTGCTAAATAGCGATATTGTTTACCTGTAATTTCATCGAAATGAAATTTGTTGGCATCAGTGGCACTAAAGTTTTCAGCAGCGAATATGTGGTCCTCATCAAGCTTCCGGAGAACGGGGTTATCAGACGGCAGGTAAATGCTAAAAGGCCTTGAATCAAACAAACGATCTTTTACCTGGAATAAATAACCGGCTTTTACAGTTTGAGCCTTATCAAATAGCCTGAAACTCTTTGTAACGTCTCCACCTCCGTTGTAGATATAGTCAGACAACATAGAATAAAAAACACTTCCGGATTTTTGTGATCTTGAAGCACCTATCAATAAGGTATACGGATCATTAGCAGACTGTTTTGACTGGTTGTATTGTACTCTTTTTTGTGCAGGTACATACCCATCCAGGATATTAAAGCTGCCATACCAGTTCAACTTTGTTTTAATAAATGAAAGGTTGTGCTCACCATTTATTTGTGTATTGAAGAAAGTATTGGAACGGAATGCCAGTTCTCTTGCCCTGATATTTTCTCCGAGAACAGGATCTTGCTCCCGGTCAACACCAGTACGCAATGTGGTGAAGTCACTTGAATTAACGTTTAAAATGTTTTTAATGGTGATCCTGTTGTTGGTATTTAGCTTAATTGAAAAGTTAGCCAAAGCTCCAACGAGTACATCACTACTATACTTGTTATTATCATAGTCAAATAGCAGCGAAGCAAGGTTACTCTCGAAACTATAAAACCTGTTTTCGAAAGCAAGGTTGCGATTAGACCTGTTATAAGTAAAAGCCAGAACTCCACCAATGTTCTTTTTAAACAGCGATGTATTGAAGCCACCGCTTAACTGAAAAATTGCATTTAAAGGTGCTGTTCCCTTCTTTACAGTCCAGTTGGTGGCTACTTTATTAGCCAGGTCTATAATGGCCTGGTCGCCGCCGTTTTGTTTCAAATCGCTGAATCCTGATTTGGTAGGAAAGTTGGCAGGCAGTCCTCTTGTTCCGTCATCAATACCGAGCCAGTCCAGTTTGCCTCCTTTATAACTATAGAAATCTCTTCCAATGGTTTGCGTGTTAAATCCTGAACCAATTTGGACTGTCAAAAAACCGTTTGCAGGAATATCCTTTGTATTGATTTGAACCAGTCCTCCCGCCCATTCGGCCGGATATTCAGGAACAAATGCTTTATTGATGACAATATTATCAATCATCGGTGCCGGAAAAATGTCGAAGGAAAAAGTTTTACGATCAGGTTCTGTGCTCGACAAGGGCACTCCATTTAGCATGGCAAGATTATAACGGTCACTAAGTCCCCGAACAATCAGGTACTTTCCTTCCTGTATACTGGTTCCAGGCACTCTTTTTAATACTTCTCCCGTATTTCTATCCGGGGAACGGCGAATGGCTTCTGCAGAAA
>DAIQPL010000448.1:0-2554 GCA_036787395.1 Flavisolibacter sp.
AGAAGCATCGTTCATCAAATTCTCCATGCAATCTTCCAGGTCAAAAGCTTTTTTGAATTGGCCAAACTGTTTGGCAAACCACTCAAAAACAGCGCCGCCATTATTTGTTGGTCCGCCGGAAACATAATTGCCTTCCGTAAGCAGGTAATTAAAAAACCTTTGTTTTTCATCTTGCAAAACTTTTTTTCCCATCACTCTCACTGCACCGCTTTCTTCAATAGTAATGGTAGCTTTCCCTTCACCCCAGATGCCGCCTCCCAAGGTAGCAAGACACCCATCACTGGAGCCAACAATAATTTTTACTTTGGCAGGCAGGTTCAGGGAAGTTTGATATTCTCTTCTGAGTTTGGCGTTGGAATAAAAAACCGGCACAAGAGAGGGTAACTTATCAGCAGTAATGCCGGCATGTTTTAAAGCTTCGGGCTCCCAGTTTAATGTATGAATATTTAACAGGCCTGTTGCTGAAGCAAGACTGTAATCAATTATATACTCACCGGTAAGCTGTTGTATGATGTAGGTTTTGATAGACAGGTATTTCTGTGCCTGGGTAAAGCGTTCCTTGTCATGATTTTTTATCCAGGTTATTTTATTTAGGGGCGACATAGGATGAATGGGTGTGCCGGTGGCATTATAAATCGTGCCTCCCAAAGAAGACCTTTTCAAATCTTGCGCTTCTTTTTTTGCACGGTTATCCGACCAGACAATGGCATTTCCTAATGGTACTCCATTCTTATCAATAGGTAATACACTATGCATTGCAGCGCTAAAACAAATACTGGCAACCTTATATTTTTTGGGATGAATTTTTTCATTCAAAAAATTCTTGAGCACATAAAGCATCGTAATAAAAATTTGCTCTGGGTCTTGTTCGCTATAATCCGGTTTTGAATGAAAAGTGGGATAGGACCCCTTTAAAGATCCTATCACATTACCTTTTAAATCAAAAGCTACTACTCTTACGGCGGCAGTACCGACATCGATGGTAATAAGACAATCCATTTTAAAAGTTTATCGTTAGTTATTCGGCATGTTTTTCTTTCTAAATTGGCTGGGCGTATAACCAGTAAGTTTTTTAAAAGTTGTTGCAAAATGTTGAGACGAATAAAAGCCCACATCCAAAGCTATATCCGTAACATTTACATCTTGCCGCTTCAATAGTTTAATGGCTTCAGATATGCGAATGTTGATCAAATAGTTCAAGGGAGAAAAACCGGTAAAATTTTTTACTCTTTCAGAAAAAGCGGTATGGCCGAGCCCCACCAATGCTGCCATTTCTTCCACTGTCCATTGATGCGATAGGTTGTCTCTAAGGCTTTGCTCCAGCTTCATAAAAGTTTGCGGGAAATCTCTTCGTGAATTGCTTTGACGCGTTAGCTGGCGCGCAACCAAAATAAATAATTCATCAATGAGTTGGTTAACACGGGTGACATATCCTATTTCCTGGTTGGTTATTTCCTGTTGGATATGATGAAGTAATATACCACCCTCTTTTAAATTGGAGAGGACGGGGGTACTTTTCAGCATCAAAATTTTGCCAATAGTCCGGCTTTCATTTTCTCCGAGGCCGCTCCATTTTCCTAATACCATTTTGCCGTTAAATTCAAATTTGGACAGCGCTATGTTTAGCCAGCTAATCGTTCCAATATCAAAAAATTGTTTTTGGCCTCCGAATTCCTGGCCTGGCAAAATAATAGCCAGATCACCGGGATAAAGAATATAATGTTGTTTATCTATAACCCATTCGAATTTTCCATCAATAACATAGTAAAAACGTAAACTTTTATGTGCTTCAGATTTAAGAGAGTCGAACTGTATAGTGGTGTTTTTTTTAAGCGCCACCTCAATGATGTGCGAAAAAGGTTGAAGATCCTTACATTCTTTTTTCAGTATAAAATCTATCATGCAAGCATCATTATTGTTCTATCGCAAATAGTAACAACTCTATTCACCATCTATATTACTAAAATATAAGCAACTGTAAATTTTGTGCAAAATTCGTCGCTGGCTTTTATTGGAAGTTTTTTGTATTTAAGATCAAATACCTTGTAACAGGTAATAGCCAGTCGTTTCTGGAAGAACCAAATTAATTACAAAAAGGCTTGCATATGAGAGAAAAATTAAAGCCGGTAGCACCGGCCTTGAGCAAACTGCTCTTATCGTTATTATCAGTTTTCTTTTTTTCAGCATCCGCTTTTTCTCAGGCTGTAACGGGAATTGTTTCAGATGCAAACAATCAGCCGCTTACAGGCGTCACCGTACAAGTTAAGAATACCACGAAGGCTACAGTCACCAATGAAGCGGGCCGTTTTCAAATTGCCGCAGCGGGTAATGACGTACTGGTTTTTAGTTATGTTGGTTATGGCACCGAGGAAGTGACTTTAAACGGCCGAACCAACCTTACCATAAGCTTGAGTACTGGTGCGCAAAACCTGAGCGAAGTGGTGGTTACAGCATTAGGTATTAAAAAAGAGTCCAGACGGTTGGGCTATGCTGCAACTACTGTTAATACCGAGCAGCTAAGTATTAATCGAACAAACAACGTAGGCAATGGCCT
>DAIQPL010000026.1:0-5389 GCA_036787395.1 Flavisolibacter sp.
TGCAGCTATGGGTCCTACAGCTAAAATCTTTGCCGGTACCGGCTCTCAAAAACTTGCCGAAAAAATTTGTAAGAGTTATGGTTGCCAACCTGGCAAAATCAATATTCAAAAATTTAGTGATGGCGAAATACAGCCCATTTTTTTAGAGAGCATCAGGGGTGATTTTGTTTTTCTGGTGCAAAGCACTTACGCGCCGGCAGATAATTTAATGGAGCTATTGCTGATGATTGATGCCGCAAGGAGGGCTTCGGCAAATAAAATCATTGCGGTACTTCCGTATTATGGCTATGCGCGGCAGGACAGAAAAGATCGACCACGGGTTGCTATCGGAAGTAAGCTGATAGCCAATATGCTAACAGCCGCCGGTGCCGACAGGATTATAACTATGGACCTTCATGCTCCCCAGATACAGGCGTATTTTGATATTCCTGTAGATCACCTGGATTCCTCGGCCGTTTTTATACCTTATATAACACAATTAAGGGTTGAAAACCTTACTTTTGCGGCCCCTGATGTAGGAGCTACCAATCGTATCAGAGAGATAGCTAATTACTTTGAAGCGGAAATGGTGATTTGTGACAAGCACCGTAAACGTGCCAACGAAATTGCCAGCATGGTAGTGATAGGGGATGTAACAGATAAGGACATTGTTATTATTGATGATATCTGTGACACCGGAGGAACACTGGCAAAAGCAGCAGCTCTTTTAAAGGATAAAGGTGCAAGAACAGTTCGGGCAATGATTACTCATCCTGTACTTAGTGGTAAAGCTTATGAAAACATTGAAAACAGTGTTTTGGAAGAACTGGTGGTCTGTGATACCATACCATTGAGCAGAGATTCAGATAAGATCAAGCAAATTACAACAGCCGAATTGTTTGCAGTAGCCATCCGAAATGCGTACGAAAACAAAAGTATCAATAGCTTATTCTTTCATTCCCAGATGCGGGATAGGGTGTAATCATCACCCTGCATTCAACCAAGGTATTTAGCCGAACGATACTGAAGAAACAAGTATCAGGTAAAGTCAATAATTAAACAACATAAAATGAAAACAATTACAATCGAAGGACAACTGAGGACCGAACATGGCAAGTCAGCCACCCGCCAGCTTCGCTCTCAGGAACTAGTGCCTGGTGTAATTTACGGGGGTGCACAGGAGATTAATTTTTCTGCTCCTGCTAAAGCCTTTAAAGGACTAGTATATACACCAAATTTTCAGTTGGCAGATGTAAGTGTAGAGGGTAAAACTTACCGTTGCATTTTAAAAGACCTACAATTCGACAAAGTATCGGATGCGCTGATCCACGTAGATCTTTTGGAATTGGTAGAAGACAAAAAAGTGATCGCTACTATTCCTTTAAAATATGTGGGCGCTGCTGCAGGTGTTAAGGCCGGCGGTAGGCTAGTTTCAAAAATGAAAGCGTTAAAAGTAAAGACTTATCCCCGCTATCTGAAAGAACAAATTGAAGTGGATATTAACGACCTTGAGATTGGGGGTAACTTGCGTGTAGAAGATGTGAAGGACCCAAATTACGAGATCTTAAATTCCCCTCGTATTCCTATTGTATCTGTAGTTACTACCCGTGCGTTGCGCCAGGAGGAAACAACAACTGCTCCGGCAAAAACTGCTGCGCCTGCGCCTGCTGCCGCGGCTCCAGCAAAAGCGGCTCCGGCAAAGGCAGCTCCTGCAAAAAAATAAGCTTACATTCTTTTTATAATCCCGCTAATGCGGGATTTTTTGTTTATAGCACAAACGATATTTGTACTTTGTATGAAGTATTTAATAGCAGGTCTGGGAAATGTTGGAGATGAATACGCACACACCCGTCACAATATAGGGTTTGATGTGGTGATGGCCTTTGTCTCAAAGAAGGGAATGCAGTTTAAACAAGAGCGGCTGGCTTACATGGCTGAGGTAAAATGGAAAGGAAGAACGTTTATTTGTATTTGTCCCACCACTTACATGAACCTTAGTGGTAAGGCTGTAAAATATTGGATGGATAAAGAAAAAATTGACATTGAAAATGTTTTAATAATTGTAGATGATATAGCCCTGCCGTTAAACAAAATCAGGTTGCGCCCGGGCGGAAGTGATGCAGGACATAATGGTTTGAAAAGTCTACAGGAAATTCTTGGAACAACTGAATATCCAAAGTTGCGATTTGGTATTGGTAACAATTATCCCAAAGGAAGGCAGGTGGATTTTGTCCTGGGTAAATGGACAAAAGATGAGGAACCCATCGTAAAGCTCAAAATCGAAAAATGTGTTGAAGTAATTGAAGCTTTTGCCACAATTGGTTTAACAGACACCATGAATAAATTCAATAATGTACAAATTACACTATGAGAAATAAGAGTTATTATTTACTTTAGCGCACCAACCAATTTTTCCCAGTAAAATCCTAATTCTTGCAAAAGCCATAAAATATATGGGATGACGATCATATGGAATGGATTGATATCCTTTAGTATTTAACCAAAAACAACTTCTTTTATGAAGATATTTTGTGTAGGTCGCAATTACTCTGAACACGCCAAAGAATTGAATAACGACATACCTGATGAACCCGTCATCTTTATGAAGCCTAAGAGTGCATTGCTTCAACCACACACTCCGTTTTATTATCCCGAGTTCACTAACGAATTAAACTATGAGTGCGAACTGGTACTTCGGATTTCCAAGAATGGAAAGTATATACAGGAGAAGTTTGCCAGCAAGTACTATGACGCGGTATCGGTAGGTATTGATTTTACTGCCCGTGATATTCAAAATGAATTAAAAGAAAAGGGACTGCCCTGGGAGAAAGCAAAGGCGTGGGACAATTCTGCTGTAGTGGGCAAATGGATACCTTTAACCAACATCAAAAACAAAAAGGATATCAGTTTTAGTTTGCACAAGAACAAAGAATTGGTACAGGAGGGTAACGCAAAAGACATGATTTTTGATTTTGATTATATCATTTCCTATATCTCCAATTTTTTCTCCGTAAACATTGGTGACCTGGTTTTCACTGGCACGCCCAAAGGCGTAGGTGAGATTGTTGTGGGGGATGAGGTAGAAGGGTTTATTGACAAGGAGACGTTGTTATCATTGGACGTTAAATAAAGAAACCATCTGGCTTTCCGGAGAGAGAAAAAGATAGAAGCACGGGTCTTATCAAGGAATTAAAGCACTCAGCCATTAGCCTGAGTGCTTTTTTATTGAAATATAAATGCAAAATTGCTATCATTGGACCAGCCGTTGTAACAGGTTTATTCTTTTTACCAAAAGGGTTAGGGCAGGTTCTTAAATTTGCGAACATCCCGCTATATGATAGACCGTAATTTATTGCTACAGACTTATCGTTTAATGTACAGTGTAAAAGTGATGGCCGAAACCTATGAAAAGAACCGGCCAATAACTAAATATGTTCACTCAACCTCCCGTGGACATGAGGCCATACAATTAGCCACTGCTTTTAATCTAAAGCCACATGATTGGGTAAGTCCTTATTACCGCGACGAGAGTTTATTGCTTGGCATGGGTTGGAAACCTTACGAACTAATGCTGCAATTGTTGACAAAAGAAGATGATCCTTTTACAGGCGGAAGAAGTTATTATTCGCATCCCAATTCACGTGCAGGAGATAAGCCACAAATCATTCATCAAAGTAGTGCTACAGGAATGCAGGTTATTCCTACCACAGGAATAGCACAGGGACTTCAATATTTGCAACAGATCAACTCTTCTCTTTTGCAAAAGGGTAGTGGTGGTGAATTGCCTGTAGTTATCTGTTCTTTAGGTGATGCCAGCGTAACAGAAGGCGAGGTAAGTGAAGCCTTTCAATTTGCAGTATTAAAAGGCTTACCGATTATTTATTTAGTTCAGGATAATGAATGGGGTATAAGTGTTCCAGCGGAGGAAGGAAGAGCGATGGATGCTTTTGAATATGCAGAAGGTTTTAAAGGGTTCAATAAAGTTCGGGTAGACGGCACTGATTTTTTTCAAAGCTATGAAACCATGCAAATGGTCGTCAATCATGTTCGTGAACATCGAAGGCCCTGGTTGGTGCATGCTAAAGTTAGTTTACTCAATCATCATACAAGTGGTGTTAGAAAAGAGTTTTACCGAAGCGAGGAAGATCTGCAAAAACATGCCTGCAATGATCCATTTCCCAAGTTCAGGCAAGCTATTATTAATGATTTTGGAGAAGACTATTTACGAGGTATAGACTCAGAGGTTATAACAGATATAAAAAAACAATTTGACCAGGCCGTCGCAGCATCTGAGCCAGATCCATCAAAAGTTGCTGAACATGTTTTTGTGCCCACGTCCATTACAAAAGAAAGCGGAGATAGGTCACCTTCAAATAAGGATAAAGTTATTATGGTTGATGCTGCGTTATTTGCTATCCGTGAGTTAATGGAAGAGAACGAAGAATGCGTTTTGTACGGCCAGGATGTTGGTAAACGGCTAGGTGGTGTTTTCCGCGAAGCGGCAACATTAGGAGAACAATTTGGTGACCATAGGGTTTTTAATACAGCCATTCAGGAAGCCTATATTATTGGTTCAACTGTTGGCATGAGTGCAGTTGGTGTTAAGCCTATTGTGGAAGTACAGTTTGCTGACTATATCTATCCCGGCTTTAATCAATTGGTAACAGAAATTTCTAAATCCTGTTATCTTTCTTGTGGCCGGTTTCCTGTATCAACGATCATTCGCGTGCCTGTTGGAGCCTATGGGGGAGGTGGTCCCTATCACAGTGGCAGTGTTGAATCAACATTACTCTCTATCAAAGGAATTAAAATAGCATACCCATCCAATGCTGCTGATATAAAAGGCCTGATGAAAGCAGCCTACTATGATCCTAATCCGGTAATAATGTTGGAACATAAAGGATTGTATTGGAGCAAAGTACCCGGAACAGAAGAAGCAAAGACAATTGAACCTTCGAGAGATTATGTTTTACCTTTTGGTAAAGGCATTGCTGTTGTGCAGGCTAGTAAGGAAGCCATTGCCGGTGGTGAAAGCGCCTGTATAATTACCTATGGAATGGGAGTATACTGGGCCAAGGCTGCTGCCAGAAATTTTGATGATGCAATAGAGATAATTGATCTCCGCACCTTATTTCCATTGGACGAAAATCTTATTTACAATACGGTAAAAACACATGGCAAATGCCTTGTGCTTACAGAAGAACAACAAAACAATTCTTTTGCTGAGGCACTGGCTGGAAGGATTTCTAAAAATTGTTTTCAGTGGCTGGATGCACCTGTTGAAGTGTTAGGGGCTATGAACCTACCCGCGGTGGCTCTAAACATGGGGCTGGAGGCAGCGATGTTACCAAATGCGGATAAATTGACCGATCGATTAGAAATGTTGCTCAGGTTTTAATACGCTATTTCT
>DAIQPL010000026.1:5489-23233 GCA_036787395.1 Flavisolibacter sp.
TATCTTTTTGTCCTTGAATAGTTTTCAAGCTGTTCCTTTTCTTTCCTGGTGAGGCTCTTCATTCCTTTTTTATGAATCTTCTCCAAAATCTTGTCAATGTCTGTTTGTTCCTGAACTTTTTCATAATTGTACTGCTGGTCTATGGAATAGCGATGACTTTTTTTGTAATATAGATTATCAACCAATAAATAATGTGGCTTGTAGATAATGATGTACATAAAAATTAGGGTAGGCACCATTATAGCCAGTATAGGTAAATAATTTTCGAAAACAACGGACGGCTGCATGGTTATAGCAATCAACATTCCTATTAGTGCGCCACCTAAATGGGCTTCATGGCCAATATTATCCCGTCTTGACTTTATACTATAAATTGAAATAGCAATAAATAATAAACCATATAGCCAAGCCGGTATGGCAATGGGAAGAATAAAAAAGCCAATCCTCATTCCCGGAAATAAAGCAATTGATGCAAAAATAATTCCGTTGACAGCCCCTGAAGCACCAACAGCACTATATGCACTATCACGTTTATGGATAAGCAAGGCCAGAAGATTACCGCCTATCAAACTTGAGAAATAAATAAACAAAAATTTTAGAGGACCGAGATATCCTACAAGCGCTCCGCTAAATACATACAGTGTAAGCATATTAAATATCAGGTGCAGCCAGTTAACATGCAGGAAGCCCGATGTTACCAGGCGTTTGTAATCTTTATAGATAAGAATTTTATCTACCTCGAATTCATATTTTTTAAAGAACAAATGATTAGTAAATCCTTTATAAGAAAACAGGACAGTAACAATGATAATGGGTAACGTAAAAAATCCTGTATCGGGCATGAGCTTTAAGATTCAAGTTCTTTCTTTGTATAATCAAATTAAAACACTGTAGAGAAAAATCAAAATATAAGTGTGTGATAAGAGAAGAAAACATACAGTTGAGTTTCCTGGATGCTACCATGAGAGCGTGACCATTAGCATCTGTACAGCTAATAGCAGAACCATTGTTTTATACACCTCAATAATATGTATTAGAACGGATACCCTATAGCCAGGTTGTACACAACGTTTTCTCTTCGCCAGTCCCGGTTTCCAAAATTTATTTGATTGATCACCCATGGATTTTGCAGCCAGGGCTTTTTTAAAGGAATACCAGCATCAAAGCGAATTACAAAAATGTTGATATCCAGGCGGAGCCCTACACCGGCATCTACTGCCAGTTGGCTTAAAAACTTGCTGGTAAATTTAGCGCCGGGTTTCTGGGTGTAATTGCTGTCATTGACCAGCCAAATATTTCCAGCTTCTAAAAATATAGCGCCATAAAAAGGCCCGCTGAGGTGCGGTCTGAATTCGGTATTCATCTCCAATTTAATATCCCCTGTTTGGTCGGCGACTACCTGGGTAGAATCAGTTATAGGGTAATAAATGCCGGGCCCTATAGACCGGCTTCTGAATCCGCGTAAGCTATTATTACCACCTACAAAAAATTGTTTCACATAAGGCACCTGTACCGAGTTTCCGTATGGATAACCAATACCCATGATGAGGCGGTTAGCCCAGGTAGATCTTAATCCAACACGCCGGTAATACCTTCCATCTGTTTCAAACTTGATATATTGTGCAAATGGCGTATTGGCAATTTTGACAGTATCTCCTTTTTTTACATTAGCACCGCTGATTAATCCTGCAATGTTACCTGAAAGATCTACGAGGCCATTGAAATAATAAGCATTCAGCTTTTGCTGTCCTGTAGCTAATTGGTTTAAAGTGAATTGATAACTGCTTCCCAGGATGAACTGCTTTTGGGTGGCATAGTCAATTCCGGGATAAATGCCTTTTAAACTATCCCAGTCTTTTGTAACATTTAATGGCTGTACGTAGGTAATGGAAATAGGGAACAGTTCATGTTGTACCTGAGTACTTTTTTTCGATACGTAACCGTAACGAACCGTGTACGAATTCAAAGTGTACAAGCCTTTGCGGTTCAAAATATCATAACCCAACCTGATGGAAGTACGTGGTACAAAAGGCCGCCCTTGTTTTCTAACATTAAAAAAAGGTAATACAATCCTGGGCATAGAAAAATCAATTTCAGCACCTGTGCGGTATGTATTATATCCTTTATACGCGCCACTAAATTGTATGTCGGAGCCAACATAAGCGCTTACGTTGAGCTGGTTACCACCTCTGAAAAGATTACGGTTTAACCAGCTAACAGTAATTTCTGAACCATTCAGGTTGTTGGATCTTGAAATTGCTGTAACCTGTGCCCTTAATGTTTTTCCTGGTAGCGGTGTTAAATAATAATAAGCGTTTAGCTTGGGTGAATCGATACCGGCTACCTCAAAACGGTTTTTAACGAATTTGAACAGGTTAAGATTAATGAGCCGACTTAAGGTTTGGTTATGTTCTACCCGGTTATAAATTTCACCAGGTTGAAACATCATGTTTTCCTCCAGCAAGTACGGTTTGTATCTTTTTGCTCTGTCAATAATAGTATAACCCTTATAAACTTCGGCGTGGGTAGTACTTGTGTCGATCCTTGCTGTGTTTAAACTAAAACCGCTATATATATAGACATTGTTTATACGGTGCACCAACTTCGCTTCGCCAGGAATATCCGGTTTTACCGTTACATACATGGCTACTTTATTATTGCCGATGGTACTATCGGTTTTTATAAGTAGGTATTCCGGACTAAAAAAATAAAATCCTTTTTCTTTTAAGACAGCATCAATACGGAGGCGCTCCGCTCTTATTACATCAAGGTCAAAAGGTTTGCCCGGGGCTAATAGGGTGCGTGGCGCTGATTGTGCAACAGCCAACGAAACTGTACTGCTGTCTGTAGGAAAATGCACTGAAGCAATACTATATTGATTCCCGGTTATAGCTTTAAAGCTTGCACTGGCTTTTTTTCGTTTAATGGTGGTATCGCCCGAAACTTTTGCATTGAAAAAACCTTTGTTTTCTAAATGGCTTTGAAGAATTTTTACATTCTTTTCCAGGTCAAACTGACTTAATAATACAGGAGGCTCTCCCCATTTTTCTCTTAGTCTACCAAAAAAAGACTTCGGTTTTTTATTGGCAAACAGGTTATAAAAATTCAATTTTATAGGTATGCCAAACAATTTTGAATTGGGTCTAGGTCTTGTAAGTCCTTGCAGATCGGCACGTAAAACCTTGCGCTGCCTGGTAGCTAAGGAAGGTCCTTGAAGATTGACGCTAGCACCGGTGTATAATTTATCATTAGCAGGCACGCTCCTGGTAGAGCTGCAACCAGCGCCCAATAAACAAGCAATTACCGAAATAATTAAAGCTTGTTGTTTATAGTTCATCTTCGTGTGTTTTGATTGGTGCTATCCGTATGCGTTACTCTTTGTCTTCTTCCTTTTAAAATTTCCATAAAGCGATTATAGTCTACAGACAACATAAAACTGATGCCATTCTCTATAATATGTCCATCAACAATTCCCTCGTACTGATTTCTGCGGAAAAAACGAACCAGGTATCTTCCATCTTTTGTTAGCTGGTAGTCCAGTGCAATATTACCTGCTACATTATTAGATTGCTCATTGGTGTTTTGAGGCCCTTCCAGCTCAAAATTGCTCCCCACCATTACTTTTAACCTGTCATTCAATAAACGTTTGCTTACTCCAACATTCAGATCGGTCCGGTTTCTTCTTTCTCCTGTGGTATAATCATCGGTTGACTGAAGGTCGAAATTGATATCAACGCCCTGGATCAAATTTGCGCCTAACACATTCAATTGCTCAGTAAGTAAACGGCTCACACTTTGGCGGGCATAGGTTTCTGCACTAAATGCACTTCCTGCCGACTCAAACGGGTTGTCGCCCACAAAACGCCCTAATAGTAGTAAAGAAAAAACCTGTTTATTGATATCTCCCTCGTCTTGGCGCAACTGCGATAACCTGCCTTGTACCAGCGTAACAATATCGTTGGATACGCCATAATTTTTATTTTCTGGCAAAACAATATCAAACCCCACTATAGGTCTTAAAAGCTCTCCTGTTAATCTCAGGTGTACTTCAAAGGGTAACTTTTGTAAATAGGTATTTTTAATGGCAATAGTAGAACTGGCAATCTGGCTTTGCACTAGTTCCATGGGCGAAGTATGGGCCAAATAAATAGCGGTCACATTCAACTGTGCCGCGGTAGGTTCCCCTGTCCAGGTAATGGTGCTTCCTTTTTCAATATCAAATTTTCTTTTCAGGAAATTAAAGGAAATTTGATAGGAGCCACTTTCCAAGGTGTAAGTGCCCACCATAGTGATTTTTCCGCTGGGATCAATGCCGGTGGATATCACAGCCTCGCCCTGCACATTTAAAAAATCGCCGTTGGCTTCATCCACCACCACATTTAAAACGGCTTCTTTTTTGACTTCTATATTTATGGCAATGTCCATTCCCAGGATACTGGTCTTGTTCAAAGAATCAGTAATTGAAGCCAGGAAAAGAGAGTCATTTTCGGGGGCCTTCATATCTACAAACTGAACCACGCCTTCTCTTTGTTGTACGCCCGGCTCCGCTTGCGGAACAACTACAACAAGATTAGTCCCTTCATTTACAGTAAGCGATCCATCTACCACAGGTTTTGATTCTGTGCCGTTGATCCTGACATCGGTATTAATGTTCAGCCGACCGTAATAAAGTTTGCTTTGCTCTTTGGTAGAATTCATGGCCAGGAAATTCCGTGCCCTGATGCGCAGATTGAAATTGTAGTTAATAAAATTGCTGGAAAGAACTGATCCGTCAATGTTCAGGGCATTGTTGGCTGAATCCCTGATAGCAAAATTGTCGAAGGTTATACCGTTTTCAGTAACTGAAAGCTTTTCGTTGTCGATAGTAAAGCGACTGCCCAGCATGGTCAGAATAAAGCTGGATTGATTAAAATTCATATCACCCTGAATAGATGGCTTGCTGGCCTTACCCCTGATCTTCACCGTGCCTTTGATAATACCAGTGGGGTCGGTAATGGCTGGCTTTAGGGCGCCTGCTATCGTGTTTAGTTGTAACTGCCGCACCGCAAGATTAAGATCCAAATCTATATCATTGCCGGCAGGAGCGAAAGAACCCGATAAGACAACATCATTTCCACGGCCCGTGATAGTAGCATTTGCGTTATACCGGTTGTTGCCAGTCGTGTTCACCTGCACATTCACATTACCGATGGTATCTTGTTTGAGGCTAAGATCATTAATGGTTAGGTTGCTGGTAAAAACAGGCTGTTGAGCAAGATTTTGAAAGGTAATATTTCCATTAAGTACGCCATCAGCTAGTGAAGAATCTGCTTTCACAAAACCGGTAAGTGTTGCGAGTCGAAAATCAGTAAAGCTCACCTGTAAAGGCGGGCCCGATCCATCAAGACTGATAATGCTTAATCGCTGCTCACCTTTTTGCAGTACAAAATTGTTGGCGGTAATGCTGGTAGTGCCAATGCTAATTAAGTTATCCTGTGTTACAGTCCAGGTTTCATAATTAAGCAATAAGTTATCTGGTTTTAAACGTATAGCATAGGCACCTGGGGAGGGCTGATTGATAATGCCGCTAACGTTGTATCTATTTTTAGCACTTGCATCATCAATGCCCAAATTAAAATTGATGGCATTGTTCAATGCAGTTGCATTGATGCGGGTATTATACAAATCAAACGAACTGCCGCTGATCAGGCGGGCCATATTTGCTGAAATTTGCAAGCCGCTGTCTGAAGTATTTGCTCTCAGGCTTAAATCACTCATTCGGTTACCTGCAAAACTGATGGATGAAGTGCTCAAAACAGCCCTCATTCCTTCATTGTTGCTAAAGGTTCCTTCCGCATGCAAGGGCTCCATGGCAGTCAGGGATGGAACAAAGGCGGTAAGAACCGGAGAGTAAACAGCATCGGCCGTAAACCTGAAATTATAAGGCTTTACATTCGCTGTTTTGGAAGCAGGTGTTACAGAAAAGTAGGGTTGAATGGTACTTTGAACGATATTGCCCAGGTCTGAAAAACGGTATTGTCCTGTTATCTGTGCATTTACAATATCACTGTTAAAGCGGATAAAATTTGCGGTGTCAGATCTACCGGAGACTAACCGAACTGTATCGAGAGGTAATCTTTCGTTACCGGCAACTAACAAAGCTTTAGTTATTAAAACATTTGCATCGAGGTAATCCGGGTTTACATTCTTTACAGTACCATTGATCTGCCCCCGAAAAATTACAGGTTGTGTGGTGAAGTGCAAGGGCAAGGTTTTAATGCTGTCAACCATTCCGTCAATCTTAAATGCTTTCGCTGCATAATCTCCACTCGCGGTAAGATTAACAGCTATATTCGGATCATTTACATCTGCATTAACGGAAAAGGCCGTTTTAACTAACGAACCATTTAGTTTCACATTGCGGTACTGGTATTGATTATAACCTAAACTGTTTACAACGCCCTTGAATTTTGTATTAATGGTGGTGGGTGTTAGTCCTCTTCCATTCACAGTAAAATTTGCTGAAAGAGACCCTACCTGGTCTGGTTTACGCAAAATGCTTCCAAGTTGTAATCCGTTTGTTCTTATGGTAGCATTATAAGAGGCAGAAGTAGGACTTGTAAGATTGCTGAAAATGCCGTTCAGTGCAATAAAACCAGCAGACGTATTTAAATTAAGATTTGTGTTTAGTTTACCTGCGTTGCCGTTGACGGTTCCCGAAATATCAAATGTTTCGGGGAGATTCATTTGGGCATTGGATAAGCGTTGTCCCGTAAACAGAGCAATATCTGTTTGTGAAGTATGAAACTTGCGGATAGTAAAGTTACCACCGGCCTGTGTAGGCTTCATTAAACCAACTAAAGTGCCTTGTGCATCAATTCGTGTATTCCTTAACCCGGCAAATTGAAGAGTTTCAAAATACAGGCGGTTCATAGTACCGCTACCAATGATATTTAAATTCCAGATGTCATTTGGATTTGCTAACGCGGGATTAGAACGTAACTGGGGTGCGAATACCAGGATGTCTTTTACCTGTACTTTACTATCTACCAGCTCAAGATTAAAAACGGTTTCAGCAAAATTCTTCGTCAGCGCTTCAAAAGAAGCATATTCTAACACAAGGTTTCTTTTTATTTCTGTACCGGGTGTTTTTATATACAAATCTTTTAAGTAGGATTGATTATTAGCATACAAAAGGTTTCCCCTTAATTGCTGCAAATCAAACCCACTCTTTTCCTTCATAGAACCCTGCGTAACTGAAGCGCCAATTGTATCTGTATTAAACACCAGGTCTTCCACATGTAGTGTAAGGTTATTTGCCGATATATGCGCATAGTCCATTCCATGTGCTAACCGTGGTTGATTATCATTATCAAACTTCACGCTGTTATTGTCAATTTGAAATTTATCTACTCTAAAGTCCCATGCTTGTGTTTTTTGCGCAGCTATTTCCTGGCTTATTTCTTTTTCAATTAGCTTTTCTGTTTCTTTTTTTCCGAGGCGAATAACAGATTTACTATTATTTAAAACAACCTGGTCAAGGTAAATTTTGTTATGCTGCAAGTCAATTAATTTGCTATTGGCTTTGAACTGGCCAAGGTTAAGTGTGGTATAAAATGCAGAAACGTCATTGTCTAATTGAACATTGAATTTTGATAGCTCTATTGTTCCCAGATTTAATTTCATGGCAACAGGTTTTGCTGCATCTGCCATGTCTTTTGAAAGAGGTTCCGGCTGAATTAGAGGTTTCGTTTGTTTCACACGAACCTGTACATTCCTTGCTATAATAGAAGGAATATCGACATGCATTGTATAAGGGTTTAGTGTATCAATTGTAGCAGATAGATTACCTATGCGTGCAAACATGTCATTGCCTGTAACAGCGTCTACATAAGTAAGCCTTACATTATCCAAAGCAACATCACTAATGTTTAATTTCATTGGTGCTGTTTGCGCCGTGTCCGGATCTTTCTTTTGTTCCGAAGTAAAAGCATCTATTATAAATTGGTAATTAAACAACGTGTCCGGAAGAATTCTTTTAATCTTAGCAGTGATGTTTTGTAGCTCTATATCTTTAATCTGCACTTCGTTGGAGAATAGTTTCAAAAAACTGATATGCGATTTTATGGAGCCGCCTGAAACTAAAGTATCTTTTGTTTTATCCTCTATATAAATATCCTGGAGAACTACTCTACCAGAAAGGCCAAAGGAAATGCTGCCGATTTCAACTCTTGTCTTTAGCTTCTTTTGTAAAAAAGTTTCAGCCTTGCCTGTCATGAATCGCTGGACAGGAGGCGTCAGAACAAGAATGAAAACGAGCACAATAAATAAGAACAAGAACAGGACTATTTTTAGAAAGATCCTTGCAATTTTCCGCGGATAGTTTCTTTTTTTTTCTTCTCCCATGGGTATATTAATCGGCTCTATAATGTTGGCAAATAATAGGCCTCGTTAGAAGTTTGCGAAAAGAAAATCAACTATCGTAGTTTATTGATTAATAAGAAGATGTTTGTAGAACAATTTCTACATGGGATTTTATAATCGAGTTTTAGACGCATGTATTTACCAGGACTTGTAATAGGACTTCGTTTATGGACAAATGATTGATTTGTTTATTATGGTAATTTGCATAAGAAAATAACTATGAATAAATTGTGCGTCAGTTTATTAAGTTCTAAAATGTGAAAATTTGTTAATAAGGAGCTCAGCTATAGGCGAACCTGTACATTTGCTCCTTAATATAGCGCTAGACTGAAATAGAGAACCGGGTATATTAATTTTTGCAGGCACCGTGTGCCGAGGAAGGCTGTAAAAAGATCTGGCACAACCAAAAGGTTTACAGATCGATTCACTTACCTAAAGTTATATTTCCCCTTTATTGGTTATAGCAAAAGAGCCTGGCGGTATGCATAAATGAAAAACTGTAATGGGTCAATATAAAAATCACTTTCAATTAACTAAGTGGGTAATAAGCACCGTTTTAGTCTTGTTGGTGAATGTATGTAACGCTCAAACCACTACTGTATCAGGCATTGTTATGGATGCCAGCACTAAAGATCCCATTCCTTTTGCCAGTGTTTACTTTAAAGGGGGCAAGGGTGAAACTGCTGATTCTACGGGGCATTTTGAAATGACCACCTCGCGAATTGTTAATCAGTTGGTGGTATCATACATTGGGTACAAAACAAAAACAGTTTCTATCCGCAATGGAGCAAAGCAGACTATTAATATTGATCTTGTTCTTGATGAATCAAAAGACCTGAGTAAGGTTACTGTAAAAAGCAGGAAAAGGATTAACTATAAAAATAAAGACAATCCGGCCGTAGAACTGATTCGCCGTGTGATTGATAACAGAAAGAAAAATCGTCCGGAGTTTTACAATTATGTAGAATACGAACAATATGAAAAACTGCAACTTTCGCTAAGCCGGGTCTCGGAAAAAGTAGCAAACAACAAACTATTAAAGCCATTCCAGTTTCTTTTTGAAAATGTTGATACGACAAAGATTCCTGGCAGATCGCTTATCCCTATCTACCTGGAAGAGAGAATTACATCAAATTATTATCGGAAAAATCCTGAAAAGCGTAAAACTATTCTTGAAGCTGATAGGAAAGTAAATTATGGCGAGTTTGTAGATAGCAATGGTATAAGTGCTTATTTGAACCGCCTGTACGAAGACGTAGATATTTATGATGATAACATATCACTTTTTACCCGGGAGTTTTTGAGCCCTATTGCCGATATGGCCCCTACTTTTTACATGTTTTTCATAAGGGATACCATTACAGATGCCTCAGGAAAGAAGTTGATAAAAATGTATTTCACGCCGCGTAATACTAACGACTTCCTGTTTAGGGGTATCATGTTCATTACACTTGATAGCAATTATGCCGTGCAGAAATTGAACATGGGTGTAAGCGCAAACATTAACCTTAACCTGGTTCGGGAAATGTATATCAACCAGGAGTTTGAACAAAACCCTGCTGATGGTAAGTATCATGTAATTAAAAGCAACGTTCTGGCAGAGGCCAGTTTAACTAAACGAAAGAGTAACGGCATCTTTGGTGAGCGAACCGTATCTTATAAAAACTATAGGATTAACCAGCCCAGGGAAGACAAGTTTTATGAAGGGCCTTCCTCAATCATTGCAGAAAATAGAATTCAAAACAAAGATAGTTTTTGGACTGCCCGCCGTCATGATACCTTAACGGTTGCTGAAGCAAAAGTTTATACCAATATCGATAGTTTAAAAACACTTCGTTCTTTCCGGCGGTTTATGGATATTGCTAATATTCTTTTAGCAGGTTACAAAAACTTTGGCAAGTTTGAAATTGGTCCAGCCAATGCATTTTACAGTTATAATCCTGTAGAAGGATTCAGACTGCGTGTTGGTGGAAGGACAACACCGAAACTAAGCAAACGTATTTATTTTGAAACTTACGCCGCCTATGGTTTCACAGATGAAAAGTGGAAAGGCTTTTTGGCAGTTACCTACTCGCTTAATAATAAATCTATTTATACCTTCCCTATTAAGTACATAAAAGCCAGTGCCCAACGAGAGACAAAAATTCCAGGCCAGGAATTACTATTTGTTCAGGAAGATAATATTCTGCTTTCCATAAAAAGAGGAAAGAATGACAAGTGGCTATACAATACAATTTATAAACTTGACTATGTTCATGAACTGGCCAATCATTTCACGTATTCCCTGCGAGTAAAAAACTGGAAACAGGAGCCCGCAGGAGCTATAGAGTATATCAAGGAGGAGAATAATGTATGGGTAAAAGATTCCGCCATAACAACCTCAGACCTTTCATTAGAATTGCGCTGGGCGCCACATGAACAATTTTACCAGGGAACCGTTTTTCGGATGCCCATTATCACCAAATACCCTGTTTTCACTTTCCGGTATATAAAAGGTATTAAAGGATTTATAAATGGTGAATATAACTATGATAAACTAGACCTTTCTATAGCGAAGAGAGTATACATGTCGCAGTTTGGTAATAGCGATGTAATTTTCGAAGGCGGTTATATTTTCGGACGGTTACCTTATCCTCTGTTAACTACGCATAGGGCCAATCAAACGTATGCCTATCAATTGGCTTCTTACAACCTTATGAACTTCCTGGAGTTTGTAAGTGACCGGTTTGTAAGTGTAAACGTAGATCATCATTTCAATGGATTTATTTTTAACCGGATACCCCTCATCAAAAAGCTTGACCTACGAGAAGTTGCCACTGTAAAAGTTTTATATGGTGGAATACGCGATGAGAACGATCCGGCAAAAAATTCGGATTTGTATCTCTTCCCAACTTCTAATGGTGTACCAACGACTTTTGCTTTAAACGGTGAACCATACGTTGAAGGAAGCGTTGGTATCAGTAATATATTTAAGTTGTTCCGCGTGGATGTGGTAAAAAGATTTACCTACCTTGACAATCCGGATATTACTACCTGGGGAATCAGGGCGAGGGTCAGGTTTGAATTCTAATGCAATTTTATTATTATAAAAAAAGCTTCCAACGGGAAGCTTTTTTTATGTACCGAGGAGCAGATTTGAACTGCCGACCTCAGGGTTATGAATCCTGTGCTCTAACCAACTGAGCTACCTCGGCTTATTCATCTGTAGCGCTGAACGATGAACGTTTAAAGGGTTGCAAAAATAAGTATTCAGGCTTTTAATCTAAAATCATTTTTTCTTCCTTTAACAAGCCCGTAAAATTCTACCTTACAATAAAAGTGATTAATGATTGAAGTGCGGACTGCTACTACTTCTGATGCCCAGGCAATTTTGGATATCTATGCGCAGCATGTGCTTAAAAGCTTTTGCACTTTTGAGAGTGAAGTGCCTGCTATTAATGAAGTAAAAGAACGAATAAAAAAATGTATTGAGCTGCGGCCCTGGTTAGTTTGTGTAATTGATGGTTTGTTAGTTGGCTATGTCTATGCTTCTTCTCACCGGGAAAGGGTCGCTTATCAATGGTCGTGTGAATCTTCGGTTTATACTCATTCAGATTTCAGCGGTGCAGGTATTGGCCAACAGCTTTATAAAACATTATTTGACATATTAAAAATGCAGGGTTATAGAAATGTGTATGCAGGAATCACATTACCTAATGAAGCAAGTATAAAGCTTCATGAAAAAATTGGCTTTACGCATTTGGCCACATATGAGAATGTTGGATATAAATTAGGCGAGTGGAAAAACGTAGGGTGGTGGAAGCTTCGTTTAAATGATTATGACCCGAACCCTTCACCACCCCTAAAATTTTCTGAAATGGTGCCTTCCCATTTTCAAACTTTGTTCTCAATGGCGGCACGTAATATTTCAGAAAGCCTGACCTATTGATTTATATATTGGTTGTTATTGGCTGTTTGATTATCACCCTGTGCGCCAGAACCATCTTGTACACTTTCCGATTCACTTCTTAAAATATTTGGATTGTCATTGATGTTCTCAGTTGAGCCCTTGTATTTTGTCTCAATATATTCTTTAAAGTTCATCACATCCTGGCGGATCAATTTTTCAAATACAGGGTTCAATGTTTTTGCTAAACCCGAACCTAGTTCCCCGGCAGGTGGGTGGTAGCTGATCACCACTTCCAGTTCTGTTCCTTGTCCTCCGGCCGCATCGTGGAAAGTAACCTTGCCAGCATTATTAACCATAGAGTTTGGAATAGACTGCCAGCCAATTAAATATCCAGGCTCTTCTTTCACAATCTCTGCATTCCATTTTATTCTACCAATATTGCCAGGAATCACAGCTTCCCAATGCGAATGTTTAGCATCAATCTCTGTTACGGATGCTAAATGTTTCATGAACAAAGGAAGGTTTTCAAGCTTTCTCCAAAAAGCGTATACCTCATCTTTTGATTTATTTACAATCAGGCTAGTACGAATGTTGATAGCAGGTGTGTTGGCCACTCCTTTTGTTTTACCCATGCTGGCATAAACAGGACAATGACCTGAAGCACCCCTGTATAACAGCAGTCCACCAATTGCCATCTTTACAAGGCTATTGACAGGGTGTTTAAGAAAATTGTTCATACTTGATGAAAGTAACCAGGCGCCAACAGCGGCACTGGCTATTCTTTCCCCTTGCCCAACATTTACAACGCCACTGCCTGCCTGTGGTTGAAATTCATTATCGGCATGCCAGCTTCCGTATTGTTCATTTGCCATAACTGTTTATTTTTTTTGAATGAGTTTAAAACTTTTAGATTGGCCTAAAAGAGTTTTGCAATTATTATGCCTTTAGTGGCTCAAAACTCAATAAAAGTAAAAGCCACAACAGAACTTGTGGCTTTTACAAATAAGAAAGGAATGAGTAGTAATTTACACACTGCAGTTATACGGTAGCATTTTCGTTGATAGCAGTTTTAATCTGAATTTTACCCGGATATTCCTGTAAAGCTTTTTCCAGACAATCCATGGCATCGTTCAAATCGTTTAAATTTAAAACATAGGCTAAACGAACTTCTTTTTTTCCAAGACCCGGGGTACCATAAAAGCCGGTTGCAGGGGCCAACATTACCGTTCTTTTTTTATAAGAAAATGATTCAAGTAACCATTGACAGAATTTATCCGAATCATCAATAGGCAATTGTGCCATTGCGTAAAATGCACCGCCTGGTTTGGGACAGAACACACCGGGCATGGCGTTTAATCGTTTTACCAATAAATCTCTCCTCGATAAATATTCTGCTTTAGGTTCATCAAAATAAGACGAAGGAAGATCTATAGCAGCTTCACCTAATATTTGTGCTAAGCCGGGAGGGCTTAATCTTGCCTGTGCAAATTTCATTGCTGCGTCATATACCTTTTTGTTTTTGGTAACAAAAGCTCCCAATCGTGCACCACACGCACTATAGCGTTTACTTACCGTATCCATTAAAATCACGTGTTCCTCCATACCATCTAAATGCATGGCGCTTATAGATTTTCCTGAATACGAAAACTCTCGATATGCTTCATCAGAAAACAAATATAAATCGTGCTTAAGGCAGATCGTTTTAAGATCTTCCATTTCCTGCCTGCTGTATAAATAGCCAGTAGGATTATTGGGGCTACAAACAATAATGGCTTTTGTTTTTGGTGTAATTACTTTTTCAAACTCCATCATAGCGGGTAGCGCAAAACCGGTGTCAATGGTGGAAGTAATGGGAATCACTTTTATACCGGCAGCAACAGCAAATCCATTGTAATTGGCATAAAATGGTTCAGGGATGATGACTTCATCACCTGGATTAAGGCAGGTAAAAAAGCCAAACATAATAGCTTCGGACCCACCGGTAGTAACGAGAATTTGTTCATGCGTTACATCAATGCCCACAGTTTTGTAATACTGAACCAATTTACGGCGGTAGCTTTCATTTCCGGCGCTATGGCTATATTCCAAAACCCTGATGTCTGCGTTACGAACGGCATCAAGAATGGAAGGTGGAGTTTCAATATCTGGCTGTCCAATATTTAAATGAAATACTTTAATTCCTTTTTTCTTTGCTGATTCTGCATAAGGAACCAGTTTTCTGATAGGTGACGGTGGCATTTGTTGTCCACGTTCTGAGATTTGTAGCATGTAGCAAAGATAAAAGAGTTTAAAGTTTGGCAGTTTTTACAAAAGTTGATAACAGAAAGTGCAAATACCAATTCGGAGACATTATTTAATTTACTCATTCTCACAATATTTACCCGTTCGCACATACTTTAGTTTAATGCATCGGTTATTGTACTGCCAATACGTTTCAGTGTAAGCATGATATTGCCCCAATTACAACTCTCATGTAAAATAAGTAACCGGTAAATGGGTCAATCCTTTTCTAAAGCTTTTTATTTTTCAGTGCTCAGTCTTCGTTGAAAAATGTTGAAAGGTGTCAGTCGAGCCGTATCCATTACTATGTTCTATATATAACGGTGTTACAGGCTGCCAGCAATTATTCTTTTGTAATAGGTCAGGTTGGTTGTATAAAATAAAAATCCCCCGCTTGCGCGGAGGATGTTATCAAAAGAGTTAAGGAGATTTTACTTTGTAGAAGAAGTTTTTGTTTTACCTTTTTTAACCTTTGTTTCAGTCTTACCATTCTCAACCTTTACTTTCTTTACTTCATCTGCCTTTTTTACTGGCTGCTCCGCTTTTTTAACTTCATTTTTCGCAGTAGCATCAACAGCATTACCATCTACTACTTCACCCGTGATTTTCACAATCTTTGCATCCTGGACGCCGGCAATTTTTACGTTAACATCTTTTTCAAAATGCCCCATAGCTGCTGCATTATAGCCCACCTTTAATTTTGACGTGCTATTGGGAGCAATTGGTTCTTTAGAAAATTCAGGAGTAGTGCAACCGCAACCTGCCCACGCATTTTCAATTGTTATTGGCTTATCACTTGTGTTCGTGATTGTAAAATAAGTGGTTACTGGGGAACCTTGCTTAATCTTTCCAAAGTCATATTTGTCAGCGTTCACTTTGATTACTTCGTCAGCTTTTTGCTGAGCCATTGCGGTGAAGCCTGTAGAGAATACGGCGGCTAGTAAAAGAAGCTTTTTCATTTTTTTAATGTATTTGTTGTTTTAAAAAGTTTACCGAAGAGTTAGCCGGAGCAGATCCTACAGGAGCTTTCCAGACAGTTCCCTTTATCTTGATTTGTTTTGTCTGATTTCCGTTGTATGTGATCGTAATAAATTTTTCAAAATGGCCTTCGCTGGCGGCGTTGTAACCCACTTTTATCTTATCGGTTGACCCCGCAGCAATCGGTTCCCTATTCCACTCTGGTGTAGTACATCCACAACTGGCGGTTACATTTTCCAGTTTTAAAGGCGCAGAAGTCTTATTAGTCACATCAAAAAAATGGTAAACGGGCTTGCCTTGGGGGATGGTGCCAAAATCGTATTCTGTTTCTTTAAGGTCAATAGCTTCGCTTGCATTTTGTGCTTTCAGCACTGAAATGCTTAATAAAGAAAAGAATAGAATAAACATTGTTTTCATAAAAAGCGATTAGCCTCAAAAATAATATAATCTATTTGGAAAGTGCAGCCCAAAAGACAATTTGTGTTTTTTTAACGATGAAAGTTGAAAGCCTATTTTTGCTCCATGGAAAATACTTTTGAGACCCAGGAGCATTCTTTGGAAAAATTGTCCTTTGACAGCTTTAGGGCCGAGGTTTTACAGGATTATCGGTGGGTTTGCTTAAGCCGGGAAGCCAGTCTGGTTGGGCGCAAAGAAGTTTTGACAGGAAAAGCTAAGTTTGGCATTTTTGGTGACGGTAAGGAGGTGGCCCAGGTGGCGATGGCTAAGTTTTTCCAGCCAGGTGATTTCCGGGCAGGTTATTACCGTGACCAGACTTTTGCTTTTGCAAGTGAATTATCTACGGTTGAGCAGTTCTTTGCCCAGCTTTATGCTGATCCGGATGTACAAAATGATCCATTTAGTGCAGGACGGCAAATGGTTTCTCATTTCGCCACTCCGTTTGTGGATAATCAGGGAGAGTGGATAGATTTAGCCAACAGAAAAAACATCTCAGCAGATATAGCTCCTACAGCCGGTCAAATGGTGCGGGGACTGGGGCTTTCTTTTGCTTCCAAAGCATTTAGAAATGTAAAAGAATTAGAGCAGTTTTCTACTCTTTCCAATAATGGGAATGAAGTCTGTTTTTGCACCATTGGAGACGCTTCTACCTCGGAGGGACAATTCTGGGAAACGATAAATGCGGCTGGTGTACTACAGGTTCCCCTGGTTGTTTTTGTATGGGATGATGGTTACGGTATCTCAGTTCCCAAAAAATTTCAGACTACAAAGGGTTCTATTTCAGATGCTTTAAGTGGAATGCAAAAAGAAGAAGGGACCAATGGTTATCATATATACAATGTAAAGGGCTGGGATTACGCGGGTATGTGTGAAATTTTTGAAGAGGGCATCCGCCTGGCAAGGGAAACGCATACGCCTGCTTTGTTTCATGTAGAGGAGATAACCCAACCGCAGGGACATTCAACATCCGGAAGCCATGAACGGTATAAAGCACATGAACGGTTAGAGTGGGAGCGGAAATGGGATGCTATGAAGAAGATGCGGGAATGGATCATAGCTAATGTTCTGGCTACAGAAGAAGAGCTTGAAGAAATAGAAAGAGGGTCTAAAAACCATGTACGATCCGCAAGGGCGCATGCATGGGAAGCTTACCTGGAACCAATCAGGAAACAAGTTAACCGCACTGTTGACCTTATCAATGATGTAACTGGGAAAATCAAGGATCGTTCAAAGGAACTTACGGCGCTGGCAAAAGAGCTTTCCTCTCATAAAGAACCTTTGCGCCGTGACGTGATGAGAGTATTAAATGCGGCTATAGATATTGTAGGGGACAATGATGCGGGTTACTGGTTAAAAGATCACTATAATGACCTTTTGACGGAGAGCAAAGAACTTTTTAGCTCACACCTTTATGATGAGGGGCCAAAGAGTGCCTTACAGGCGCCAGGCGTACCCGTTACGTACGCAGATAATGCGCCTGCAGTTAATGGATTCGAAATATTAAACCGCTATTTTGATAAGCTGTTTTCTACTAATCCCAAAGTAATGGCCTTTGGCGAAGACCTTGGTTATATAGGCGACGTGAACCAGGGTTTTTCAGGCTTACAGGCAAAATATGGAGAAGGGAGAATCTTTGATACAGGTATTCGGGAGTTAACAATTATGGGACAGGGCATAGGCCTTGCCATGCGTGGTCTGCGACCCATTGCTGAAATACAGTATTTAGATTATTTGCTTT
>DAIQPL010000027.1:0-1756 GCA_036787395.1 Flavisolibacter sp.
CCAAAATTTTTCTAGTGCCGGCGCATTAGTAGCCATGCACCAGGATGATGATATCACCCAATATGCTGCTGTCGATTTCCTGGAAGGAAAGCTGGCTTCCAGGGGCACATTGCCTGTAACTGTAGGCAATAACAAGTATGGCTCGGGAATCGCTATCAGGCGGTTTATACCTGTTGGTACTTCACCTGCGTGGCTGGCTATCGATAGTATTGCTCGTGATGCCATAACAAAAAAAGCCTTTCCCGGTTGTGAAGTGCTGGCAGTACAAAATGGAGAGATCAAATACCATAAAGCTTTTGGTAATTATGAGTTTGATTCTAGGTCAATGCCTGTAACACTGGAAAGTATTTATGATTTGGCATCTGTAACAAAGATATCTGCCACTACAGTTTCTATTATGAAATTGTACGAGGAGGGTAAACTGGATCTTGATAAAACGCTAGGTGATTATCTACAATTCACCCAGGGCACTGATAAAGCGGGAATTAGCCTGCGGGAAGTATTGTTGCACCAGGCAGGGTTAAATCCTTACATCTCTTTTTACAGGGAAACAATTGATTCCACAACTGGCAAACCTTCACCGTTGCTGTATAGCGAGACAAGAGATACGTTATTCACTATACCCGTAGCCAGGAATGTATGGCTGCGAAGAGACTGGAATGACACTATGTTTAAACGCATTGTGCAAAGCAAATTGAGCCCTTCAGGCAAATATGTTTATAGTGACAATGATTTTATTTTATTGGGAAAGGTAGTTGAGGCTATTTCCGGAATGACCCTGGATCAGTATGCTCAAAAGACATTTTACTCTCCCTTGGGAATGACAACAACTGGCTTTAAACCCTGGCAGCGATTTGGTGTGGAAAGGGTAGTGCCTACCGAAGAAGAAAAGTATTTTCGCCGGCAACTTTTACGCGGTTATGTACACGATGAAGGAGCTGCCATGTTTGGAGGTGTTTCAGGCCATGCGGGCTTGTTCTCTAATGCTTATGACCTGTCTTTATTATACCAGATGTTATTAAATGGCGGTGAACTCAATGGCGAACGTTTTTTAAAAGCGGAGACCATTAAATTATTTACAGCTTATGGAAGCGATATCAGTAGAAGAGGCCTGGGTTTTGACAAGCCTGAAAAAGATAATGCTTCACGAAAAGAACCTTATCCTTCTGTGCTTGCATCACCTGAGACCTTTGGACACACCGGATTTACAGGCACCTGTGTATGGGTTGATCCTCAATCAAAACTGGTATACATCTTTCTATCAAACAGGGTGTATAATACCCGTACCAATAATTTATTAGGACAAATGAATATCCGCGGAAAAATTCAGGATGTTATTTATAAAGCTTTAAAAAGTGAAGAAACGGCAAACACTTCTCCTTCAGAAAAAGTTTTTTAATTTATTCCTCTGGCATAACATGCCATCTTCTGGCCCACCTGTTAAAAAGGATGGCCACATAAAAAATTATAACAAAAAGATTTGCCAGCACAATTTCTGTGTTGTGGCTATGTATCCAGTAAAGTAAGGGATAATAGTTTTGCATAAGTACTTCTGCATTTTGGTTATTAATACGATAGAACCGATTCATAACCTGCTGGTAATATTCATTGACAATAAGCAGAAGGAACATGGTAAAGAAAGGTGCCAGGTAAATATGCCAGTTAAGTAAGGTGCCGGCTACCGTTTTTAAAGAATTGTTTTTCAGATTTATCCATGCAACCAGTCCGAAGACAAGGCAAAGAATAATGCAAAAAA
>DAIQPL010000027.1:1856-4146 GCA_036787395.1 Flavisolibacter sp.
GTAGCAAAAACAGCGGCGGTTAGTGCATCAATATCCAGCTTCTGGTCTATATCATACTTTTTACAAATGGCAACAAAGGCACGCAGAAGATTACGAACAGAATCAGAACGGTGCCTGTCCAGCCATTCGTTTTTTGTAGAACTGATCTTCCTGGCGGAGTCAATTGCTGGATACGGAAAACGGAATGAAAATAATTTACAATAGTTCTTATAGCTGAAAGCATCGGGACGCCGTAATGCTTGCTTAACAATGATGTTATTAGGATCGTTAAAGTTGGGAGTAACAGTATCTGTAATGATCTGATCATAGTAACCCCTGTTATTTTTAATTCTTTCATTACAATCGTTCAGTATAAAATAAGGCATACGATCGGTTGGGATATAAGCCATGGCATGGTTCACTATATTAACCTCGTTTGCAAAAGTGTGCACGTTTGTAATGCTACGTACTTTGAGTTTGACCCCGTAATTAAAGGATTCAAAATACGTGATGGTGGAGAAAAGAATAGCCAATATGATGAGAAACTCTTTCACCAGGTACCACTTACCAATCCGGTAAAAGTTTTTAAAAGCATTGTTCCTTAAAAAATATATGAGCCATATAATAATAACCAGCAGGCTGCAAAGAACAGAAAAAGTGTAAAGTCCCGGACCTCCAACGCTCCAGACAGAGCTATAGTCAATAATATGTTTCGTGGTAATGGATAAAAGACCTGTTATAAAAAAGAAACAGTGTAAAATAATATTTATAGCTATTATCCATAATACCCTTGTGTTCCATAACAAGGGGTTATGGGTGAGCAAATATTGGTTTATTCTTTTGATCATAGAATCTTGGGATTAAGCATCAAAAAAGCGTCTTGAAGAAACAGAAATGTCACGGATATATTTTACAGGTAGCCCTGCTTCTCCTATGGCGCTAAGGACATCTGCCATGTTGCCTGATGCATCGAAGTACATAATATATACACCCCCATTGAAAGAAAGCTTTTGTAATCCCCTGGTCTCTAGTAAACTTTGCAACCTTTCTCTTGATGCTGTAGTTTCCAGTTCGATGATCAAAGGCATTTCTTGTGTGGCTGTTTCCTTCCCTATATGCTGGTATTGAGCTACGCCTTTTTGCAGGAAGATGACCTGGTCAGATACTTTTTCTACTTCATACAATTGTTGCGAACTTAAAATAATACTTAAAGGCATTGAATGGGATTGTGCCAGGAACCTGAGATCCTCCAGGATTATTTGCTGCGCTAATACATCAAGGTTGGCCAAAGGCTCGTCCAGCAATAAAACTTCGGGCTTTTTCACAAGTGTTCTGGCTAATTCAAACCGCATTTTATATCCCGAGGAGATCCTGCTCCAATTATAAGTTCTAAAAGGTCGCAAACCCATGCGGGCAACTATCATCTCGGTCCACAAATAATTTTGCCTGTCTTTTAATCCAACAAAAGTGCTGGCATACTGCAGGTTGTTCATGAGCGAACCATACCAGGCCAAAGGTCTTTGTGGTATAAATGCCAGCAGGCTTTTTGTATTATAGAAGGAACCAACAGCCACCTCATTTGAAAATTGGTATTGTATATTTCCTGTATCGGGTTTTAGTTCTCCATACAATAAACGAAGAAGCGTGGTTTTACCATTACCGTTCTCACCTACGAGGCCGACAATCTTTGACTCCACGAGGTCTACATCTATTTGTGCAAGACTGAAGTTGCCCCTTGAATATTTTTTTGAAATATTTTCAGCCTTGAGTTTGACTACAGGTTGCTTCACACCAGGCTCTGTATAGCCGTTTTGTATAACAGTAAGAATATCCTTTACTTTTTCGTAAATGGCGGGGTTAACAGATGCTTTATCACCAGCAGTGTCATACCAGTCGCAGAAATGAAGGGTATGTTCGTAAACTTCGAAATTGTTAGTTTCTATAGCAGCGTCTAATAACCTTCGGTATCCAAGGTGATAATCGCCGTTCTCGAAATAACTGCCGACCTCTGAAAGACGTTGAGAAAATGATGCAATCATGAAGACGCAATAATTAATGAACGCCTAATATAGTATTTGGCTTTCATGATACATAGCCGAAAATGATACCCGCACCATTGTTCAAAATAAAAGGACTGCCGAAGCAGTCCTTTAGATTTATTCTTTTTTCTGGTTATCATTATTCCCAGGCGGTCGTGGCTGTTGCGTCGGACGTTGTGGATTGTTTCCCTTTTGTGGTTGTTGACCAGAAGGGCGCTGTGGTCTTTGCTGTTGAGGCTTCGGCTGTTGCTGCGCAGGTCTTTGTTGCTGCG
>DAIQPL010000027.1:4246-23142 GCA_036787395.1 Flavisolibacter sp.
TGTGGTCTTTGCTGTTGAGGCTTCGGCTGTTGCTGCGCAGGTCTTTGTTGCTGCGTTCCTTTTTGCAATTGAACGTTGCCTCTTTGTTGCCCGCCTCTTTGCTGTTGTGGAGGTCCTTGTCTTTGATCCCTTCCTTTTTGCTGTCTTTTTTTGTCCGATTTTTCCAGGCTTTTTAACGTAATGTGACCTACTACATCTACAAATTCTGGTTCTACTTCCTTTGGTTTGCCGGAAACTACTTCCACGGCTTCCAATTCATCAGGAACAATATTCTGATTATTAAGAGACCTGATCTTTCTTACCCTTTCAATGGTCAGCGGGTATTGTTTATTGCTATCCGGTAGCACATACCACATCAGGTTCTTGAAGATGTCTTTTTTGATTAGAGTAGCTGTACCTCTTTGTATCTGCAACATATCAGCATTTTCCGGAAAGCCTTGTAATGCATCGAGGTAAGTATCCAATTCATAATTCAAACAGCATTTTAAACGGCCGCACTGCCCACTCAGTTTTGTTTGATTGATGGAAAGATTTTGGTAACGGGCTGCCGTAGTATTAACCGATTTAAAATCAGTAAGCCAGGTAGCACAACATAGTTCCCTTCCACAACTACCAACACCACCCACTTTTCCTGCCTCCTGTCGGGAACCAATCTGCCGCATTTCTACCTTTACCCTAAATTCAGAGGCGTATATCTTAATAAGTTCTCTGAAATCTACACGGTCATCTGCTATATAAAAAAAGGTGGCTTTTTTACCATCGGCCTGAATTTCTACCTGGCTCATTTTCATGTTCAGGTTTAATTGTTTGGCTATGGCCCGGCTTCTTATAAGAGCGTCTCTTTCTCTGGTCTTATTCTGTTTCCAAATATCAAGGTCCCTGTCCGTAGCCCTGCGTAACACCTTTTTCATTTCCGGATTAAACTCGTCTACACCTTTCTTCTTTAGTTGCAGTCGAACCGTTTCACCGGTCAAAGAAATTTCCCCTACATCAAAGCCGCTTACCCCTTCTATGGCAACAAGGTCTCCTTTTTCAAAAATTTGAAGTGAGCTATTTCTATAAAAATCTTTCCGGCTTCCCTGGTTAAAGCTTATTTCTACTACGCGGCAGGCTGTTTCCGCATCGCTGATTGGCAGATTCACTAACCAATCATAGGTATTCATTCTGTTACAACCGCCTGTGCTGCATCCGCCATTGCTTTTACAGCCGCCTGGTTTTCCACCATTAGCGGTTCCACAACTTCCACATCCCATACTATTGTAATTCCTTAATTGTTAATTAATTTGTTTATGGAGCCAGCTGTAGAATAGCTATAAAGCTTCTGTTGCGTCGCACTCTTCAACGTTTGATATCTATGTTGAACGTACTAAGCAAGCAAACCTACCTGAGGATGAGAAATTCGTCAACATCATTCAGTATATAGAGAATATTCAGTAGCTTTTTAAGTCACTCTTCACCAGCCAAAATGCCCCGGATATATATTGAGGTCTCTTTCGAGACGTAAGCAAATATAATTTTTTTATCCGAGTAGCGATTAGTGGAAAATGCTATTCGCGTTTTTTGAAACTATTTATCCAACTACAACATTATTTTTAACAACGTGAAAGATTTTAATAGTGAGTGCATGAAAGAGAATCTTGGCATTGGCATTCCTTTCAATATGGTAGGTAGCTTTATCCAATTCTCCAGCAAGGGCTTGTTTTTGCTCAAGGCTCATGGCCTTGTTTAAGCGGGTAGCAAAGTCCTGCTCTGCTGAAGACATAGCGTCCAGTAATTTTTCTTTTGCTCTTTCATCAACTACTTCCAGTCTTACGGCTTGTTCCAATAAATGCGTAAAGTGACGCAGAAACTGTTTTTGCTTTTCTCGTCCTAACCGGGCAATTTCTTCAATAGCTTTCACTTGAACAATAGGCTGGTTCTTCAGGGTAGCATTCAACCAGTCCTTTAGAAGGCTATGAAAATCCTGGTCATCATGTTGTAGAAGATGAAGAGCTTCCCTGTAATTTCCTTCACTTGTGTTGGCCAGCAGTTTGGCTTGCTCTTGCGAACACTTCGATCGATTAATTAAGGCTTGTTCAATAGCCGCAGTTTCCAGAACAGGAACCTTCACCAATTGACATCGGGACAAAATAGTAGACAAAATGCCGCTTTCACTTTCGGCTACCAATATGAACAAGGTATCAGGAGGCGGCTCTTCAATAAGCTTTAACAGCTTATTTCCTTCCTTGCCAAGGTATTCAGGCATCCACATTACTAAAATCTTATAGCCACTTTCAAAACTTTTCAAACTTAGTTTGCGAATGATATCATTGCATTCATATGCTGTGATGTTGCCTTGTTTGTTTTCTGCTCCTATGTATTGCAACCAATCATAAATATTTCCATAGGGGAGTTGCTGAATAAACTCTCTCCATTCAGTAATATAATCAGTACTTACCGGCGGGTTTCCGGGTTTTTTTGTTACTACCGGATAAGAATAATGAATATCTGGATGAACAAGTGCTTGTCCTTTCGAAAAGGAAGGTTGCTTTTGCATCCAGGCGTCTGCCTCTTCTACTGTAGAGGGTAATTTTCTTTCAACTGGCTCGCCGAAAAGAGATGCATCTCCCTGGCTATTTGACGCGGAATTAGAATTGGGCAGCAAGCTTATATATTGAGCAAATGCCATTGCTAAAGCCAATGCCCCACTTCCTTCGCGTCCCAAAAAAATCAAAGCATGACTGAGGCGGTTATGCTTCACCATTTCTATTAAACGCTGTTTTACCGCTTGCTGGCCTATTACATCTTTAAATAACACTCTTAATTCGGATTTAAAGCGATGTTACCGATTTATAAGAAAATAAAAAAGCCACTTAACAAAGTGGCTCTATAAATTAAATCCCTATGTTGAATTACCTAATTCAGGTATTTGGTAATATCCTCACTCATAGGATTGATTTTATGGAAGAACACTTTCACCAATTTGCCTTTTTCGTCTACCAGGAACTTAGTAAAGTTCCATTTGATAGGATCTTTTTCTCCCATTTTTTCAGCCTCCTTCACCAGGTATTTAAATAAAGGATGAATGTCATCTCCTTTTACTGAAACTTTTTCAGCCATAGGGAAGGTTACACCATAATTCTTTGTACAAAATTCTTTGATCTCGCTACTCGTACCCGGCTCTTGTTGTCCAAAGTTGTTGGCAGGAAACCCAATGATTACGAGCTTGTCTTTATATTTTTCATAGAGTTTTTCAAGTTCGGCATATTGAGGTGTATTACCACATTTTGAAGCAGTGTTAACAATGAGAATTTTCTTTCCCTTATATTTTGAAAAATCAATAGTGCCGCCTTCAAGGCCCGGCACCTTAAATTTATAAATAGAAGAGCCTCCTATTACTACTGAGATAAGTAAAGCAATAAATGCTGTTTTCATATTAAAGATTTATGGTTTTATGTGTAACAGTATAAAGGTAAGGTGGTTCAAAGCCTGGGCAGCGAAAAACTTTAGTGCTTCTCATAAGCGCCTAAATCAGGTAAACCAACAGGCCTTGATTTACCATCAAGATCAATTGTGACTCCTGCATTCACACCTTTGTCTTTGGCGGGAGAAGTTTGTTTTAGTCGAAAACTATAAAACTGGTCGCTTACATTAATACTATCAAATTGTGGATTCTGATCTTTAATATTAGTTCCTGTTATTGTCACATTTTCCGGGGCAGAAGGCACACCCCATAAAACGTTATCAAATAGAACAATAAAAGCTGCAGTACCCTGCTTAGCTGTTACTACCTCGCTTTTTACCAATCCTCCACTTTCGCCCCAGAAAATACAGTTACGAAAAGTAGCATTCAAATTACCGGTGGTTACTACATTATCCTGTTTTAGAAAGTTACTAAGCAGTAAAACAGGCTCTTTATGCTGGATATAAATATTAGAAAAGGAGGCTACTGTACAATGAGTGAAATTATAAGTGCCACCCTGTACCAGCACTATATTTTTACCGCAATTACTTACTAATAAATTTTTGGCTGTAATGCTTGTATTAATTCCAAACAGGCCGATGTCGTAGGCATTATCAATAATGCTTTCATTTAGAGTGAGTTTTGTCCCTGAAGCAGGTTCTATTGCTATAACAGCCTGGTAGGCATTTTTGATAATAGCGTAGTTTATAATATTATTTTTGCTGCTTTGTGTAAATATCAAGCCCGGAAAGCTGGCTGGGAAATCACGATAGGGTTCATCTAACCGGTCGCCGGAAAAGATTACTCTTGAGCTGTCGTTTCCATTAACCTGCAACGTTCCGCTTACAATAAAAGGTGCATCGCCATGCATAAAAATTTTACAGCCTTTGTTTATTGTAAGCGTAATATTAGGTTGCACCGTTAATCTTCCCAACACTACGTAGGGAAGATCATTGTTCCAAACTTGATTGGTGGTTATTGTTGTATTTCTAAAGAAGTGTGCATTCTGTCCGTAGGCATCCAGTTGTACCCATCTTTTATTACCATTATAATTAATCTCGATACTGTCACGGACTATGAAAGGAAGGTTAGTGGCATTAGGATTGATGCTAACCGTAATATATACGTAGGCACTATCGTTGGAAGCAATTTCAATATCCCTGGTTTCTGGTCCGGGTATACCGTCCACGTTTATCTTAAAAGGAGATGCAGTACCTCCTGCCAGCCGGACCGAGCTAACCTTTATAGTCTTATCGTTCTCATTAATAATTTTGAAAAGCTGTGAAAATGAACCTGTAGTAGTGAAAACGGTATCAAAATGAAGAGTGTCGACATCAGTTCTTAAAATAGCATCGGCACTTGTAGTAACGCCCTCCTTTTTACATGAAAAAAATAAGGCAAAAACAATGGTAAAGAAGAACAGATCTTTCACAGGAAGTTCATAAGACATAAAAATACATTAGTGAGATGAAAAACAAAGAGTAGCAATACTTAATTGTACGTTGGATGCCTGTACTATTTCTCTTCCACAGGCTTCTAGCGTTGCACCGGTAGTAATGACATCATCTATCAATAGCACATGTCTTCCTTCTATAGATTTTGGTGCCATTAATTCAAACCTGCCTTCCATATTTTGCCACCTTTCAACACGGCCTTTTTTTGTCTGGCTATCAGTGTACGTTTTTCTAACAATGATATCATTTAAAACAGGCTTCTGCAATATTTCGGCAATGCCTTCACATAAAACGGATGCCTGGTTGTAACCTCGCTTTTTTTCACGGGTATGAAAAAGAGGTAAAGGAATCAAAGCGTCAACGGCTGAAAACCGGTTAGATGTCTTGAGGGCATGGCCGATTAATTTGCCAAGAAAAACTCCGAGATCTTTATTGCCGCGGTACTTTAATTGATGCATCAGGTGTTGCATCAGAGATTCTTTGGTGAAATAATATTGAGCCGAAGCGCATGTTAGAGGTAATCTTCCCCAGAACATTTTTTCAATGGGGTTATTAGGATGAAGGTGAAAATTAGTTTCGGGCAAAGAAGACAAACACTTTAAGCAAAGCTCATTATTGATATCGAGTAAATCACTGCCACAACCTTCACATATGTGCGGAAAGGCTAGGTGGAGCAAAGACTCTTTTATTTCCTGGATAATTTTCATTTAAAATAATTGCCGGTATACTTCATCAACACGCCCCATGGTTATTATTTCAATATTGAATCTCTGCCTGGCTAGGCCTTTTTGGTTATATTTAGATACAATGATTTTATTAAAGCCAAGTTTTTCTGCCTCGGCAATGCGTTGCTCAATCCTGTTTACAGCCCTAATTTCCCCACTTAGTCCTACCTCTCCGGCAAAGCATATATCGTGTGGCACAGGAACGTCTTCATAAGATGATAACAAAGCACAAATTACAGATAAGTCAATCGAAGGATCCTCTACTTTTAATCCGCCTGCAATATTTAAAAAAACATCTTTGATTCCAAAATGAAAGCCACCTCTTTTTTCCAGCACCGCTAATAAAAGCTGTAGTCGTCTTAAATCGAATCCAGAAACAGTTCTCTGGGGAGTTCCATAAACTGATTGTGTTGCCAATGCCTGTACCTCTATTAATAAAGGCCTTTGTCCTTCAATAGTAGCAGCAATAGCAATTCCACTTAATTGATCTTCTTTTTGGGTAATCAAAATTTCACTTGGATTCAATACTGGATTCATACCGGCTTCATTCATTTGGTAAATACCCAACTCGGCTGTGTTGCCAAAGCGGTTTTTAACCGTACGAAGAATACGATAAGCATAATGTCTGTCGCCTTCAAACTGAAGCACCGTATCAACCATGTGCTCCAATAACTTGGGACCTGCAATGCTTCCGTCTTTAGTAATGTGGCCAATTAAGAAAACAGGAGTATTAGTTTCCTTAGCAAATTGCTGGAACTCTGCTGCGCATTCTCTGATTTGCGAAACACTACCTGGAGATGAATCAATAAAAGGCGATTCAAGGGTTTGGATTGAATCTACAATAATCAGCGAAGGCTTTAATTTTTTTATCTCCTGAAAAATTGTTTGGGTCGAAGTTTCTGTAAGCAAATAAAAATTTTCGTTTTGCATATTCAGCCTGTCGGCTCTCATTTTTATTTGTTGCTCACTTTCTTCTCCACTGATATAAAGTGTAACGCCTTCCTGCATTTGCAACCCCATTTGTAAAAACAAGGTGGACTTGCCAATCCCTGGTTCGCCCGCAACCAGCACGACACTACCTCTAACGATGCCCCCGCCTAGTACCCTGTTTAATTCTGAATCACTGGTAATGATCCTTGGTGTATCCTTTGTTTTTATTTCAGTTAAGAGTTGTGTTTTTTTGGAAGGACCATTATCGTTATAAGATCGCCAATCACTACTTGACGATTTTTTCGATTCTTTTTGAATCAACTCCTCAACGAAAGTGTTCCATTGATTACATGCGGGACATTTACCTAACCACTTTGCACTTTCATATCCACAGTTTTGACAGAAAAAACCTGTTTTGATTTTTGACATTAATTAAAATTACTTGATTAAATTCCTGGAAAAGCAATCGTGAAGGGAAGAATCAGACGACAAATTTTTGTAGTAAAAAGGGCTGATCTGACGACCAACCCTTTTACTTACTAACCCATTAAATTCTGACACTAAATTACAAATCTAGGCCACATTACAAAATTATTTTTTGCGCCTGTGCATAACTTTTGCAACAATTTATATAAGACTTTTTAACAAAAAACTGTTTATAACATATTGATCATCAATGTATATAGTAATGTACCTTTTTTCTGTTTTTTTTGCTTCTGCTGCTAAACTGTCATCGAAAAAGAACTTTCGAAAGGTTGTCTGACAAAAAGTTAGAGAAACCTGTTTTGGAGGTAAAAAATTGGGATTGGTTACAGATTTGAGTAATAAATAAAAAAGGATTTTTAAAATGACATCATCAATTTTCTTTGTTTCTCTGCTTTTTGTAGGAATAAGCATGGTAGTATCTATGATCCTCAAGAGCCGGTTTGCTGCTTTTAGCAAGATTCCGCTGTCTTCGAGGCTTACAGGAAAGGAAGTTGCGGAAAAAATGCTTCGGGAAAATGGAATATACGATGTAAAAGTAGTTTCTGTAGCAGGTTTTCTGACTGACCACTATAATCCCATTAATAAAACTATTAATCTGAGTCCGGAGGTTTATAGCAATTATAGCGTAGCCTCTGCAGCTATCGCCGCCCATGAAACGGGCCATGCTGTTCAACATGCTACGGCTTATACATGGTTAAATTTGAGAAGCAAGCTGGTGCCTGCTGTTCAATTTAGCTCTACTATAGTTAATTGGATCCTACTGATAGGTGTGTTTATGGCCAGTTCTGGTAATCCTACACTGCTTTTGGTTGGAATTGCCTTATTTGCTTTGACTGTTCTCTTTTCTTTGGTGACGCTGCCGGTGGAGTTTGATGCCAGTAGTAGAGCCTTGGTCTGGTTAGAACATAGCAATGTTACCAACTCGCAGGAATATCCTAAAGCGAAGAATGCCCTGACTTGGGCAGCAATGACATACGTGGTAGCGGCTTTGGCAGCAATTGTGACGCTGATTCAATATGTTATGCTTTATATGGGAAGCAGAGACCGGAGCTAGATTTCATAAGTAAAAGCCGGCGCGTGCCGGCTTTTACATTTTTATCTCTTCCCCGTTCTCATCGAAAAATCGAAATTCTGTAAGATGGTAATTTGTGTCGGACCTGAGGAGTATATTTTGCCTGAATTTTCTTTTCCATTTGGCAACCCGTGAATTCCATATCCATCCCTTGGTTAGGTAGGCATATACAATAGGATGAACTGCTAATGTTAAGTTCCGGTGTTTATGTGTAATCAGGTAGTTTAGATTTTTTTCTATCTCATCTTCCAGGATCAATGTAGAGGCAATTTTCCCCGTGCCATTGCAGGTGGGACAAATTTCCTGTGTATTGATATTCATTTCAGGCTTCATGCGTTGCCGGGTGATCTGCATCAAGCCGAACTTAGAAATGGGCAGAACAGCATGCTTGGCCCTGTCAGGCCTCATAAACTCTTCCATGGCCTCCATAAGCTTTTTCTTATTTTCGGGAAGCTTCATGTCAATGTAGTCGACTACTATGATTCCGCCTATATCTCGCAATCGTAACTGGCGGGCAATTTCATCAGCGGCTTCTAAATTAGTTTCCAGGGCGTTCTGTTCCTGGTTGTTACTTACGCTTTTATAGCCACTATTTACATCAATTACATGAAGGGCTTCGGTATGTTCGATTATAAGATAAGCACCACTGTTTAAATTAACTGTTTTTCCAAAGCTTCCCTTTACTTGTTTGGTAATACCAAACTGGTCAAAAATGGGAGAGCCGTTTTGGTGAAAAGCAACGATCTCGGCTTTTTCCGGAGCTATACGTTGTATATAACTTTTGGCATCTGTAAATATGCCCTTATCATTTGTAACAATCCGGTTAAAATCCTCATTCAATAAATCTCTTAAAATGCTTGTGGTTTTCGTTTGCTCGCTTAATATTTTCGTAGGAGCAACCGCGCCCCGAAGATTTTTCTGGATAGATTCCCACATAGCCGTCAGGTCAGAAAGATCTTCATGAAGTTCTGCCGTATTTTTTCCTTCAGCGGCAGTACGTACAATAACACCAAAATTTTTTGGCTTAATGGACTCAACAATGCGTTGCAGGCGTTTTCTTTCTTCCGATGAATGTATTTTCCGGGAAACAGCAACAATATCATTAAAGGGCGTCAGTACAACAAAACGTCCTGGCAAAGACAGTTCGCAGCTTAACCTTGGTCCTTTTGCTGCAATAGGTTCTTTTAAAATTTGCACCAGGATATTTGGCTTACCGCCTAATACTTCATTGATTTTCCCGGTTTTAATAATTTCTGGCTCTACCTGGAATTGAGCAAAGTCCAGCCCCTCAGGAGATTTATCATTGATGGTTTGTTGGGTAAATTTGAGTAATGACCTTGCATAAGGGCTTAGGTCGGTATAGTGCAGGAAAGCGTCTTTTTCATAACCCACATCTACAAACGCGGCGTTCAGTCCGGGTATCAATTTTTTTACTTTACCTAAATAAAGGTCTCCTACCGCAAAACGGGCATCAGTTTTTTCGCTGTGCAGCTCAACCAGCTTTTTATCTTCGAGCAACGCAATCTCTACGCCATGGGCGGTAGAATTAATTATCAATTCCTTGTTCACATTACTACAGCTTTTGTATGCTTAGTGGTAATGCTCATTGCTTGTGCCGTACTGCTGCAGTAATTTATAGTTAGCGGGGCAAATTGATAGGAAGTGCAAACGGCAATTAGGCAATCAGCTATAAAGCAAATGAACCAGGAACAATATTGCTCCCGGTATATAGTTAGAACCTATTTTCTTTTCTTATGACGGTTCTTTCTTAATCTTTTTTTACGCTTGTGCGTCGCAATTTTATGACGCTTTCTTTTTTTACCACAAGGCATGTTTCGTTAATGTTTTTTATTAATTAAAATGAGTTTATTTTTTCAGTAGGCTGATTCTTTTTTCAACCTCTTGTTTTAATCCGGGTATTTTAATGAAAGGCAGGCTTTTTTGATACCATACGATAGCCTGTGCTTTATTATGCATCTGCTCATAAATTTCAGCTATTCTAAAAAGAGCTTCAAGGTTTTCGGGCTCCAATCGAACAACAGTTTTAAAGCGTTCTAACGCTTTATCAAACTGACCTGAAACCATGCTTGCTTCACCTAACGTCATTTGTGCGTGTATGTTGGTTGAGTCTTTCTCTACTACCCCTCTTATCATACTGATACCATCCATAGGAGAACCTATTCCACCGTACAGATATACAGCACCTAAATTCACTTTTGATGAATCATTAACCGGATTAATTTTCAAAGAACGCTCAAACAAATCTTTCGCCTGAAAAGCTTCCCATTGCTTTAATTCGGGATTCTCTTCATTTTTGAGACCTTCTAAAAACAAGCGGGCTGCAAATGTGAGGGTTTTTTCTGAATTTTCCAACCTTGCTCCCTCAGCTGTGTACCAGGCAAAAGGTGCAAAGAGGCGGGCAGTATCTTTCCAAAAGTTGGCTAACTGGTGATAAACATGAATTTTTTGATTTGCTACATCTCCTCTCGAAATGCCGTTTTCCAATTGAGTTAATCGGGCAACTTGTTCTCTTGAAAGACTTTCTTTAGCGTGAAATAAGATAGTATCAATTGTAATGGTGACAGAAGCGGATGAAGATGACGCTGTAGTTATACGTTTTTTTTCACCAAAGAGCTGTTTTTGAGTAGCAGCATATAAACCAATAACCAACAAAGAAGCAATACCGATAGTGATCCACTGAGCTCTTTTCATAAAACCCTGAATTATCGCAGGGTTGGCAAAGTTACTCGACAGCAGTGGTTTTCTTCACTTCAGCTACAAATTCTTTAGCTGGCTTAAAGGCTGGAATAAAGTGCTCCGGGATATGAACAGCTATATTTTTTTTAATGTTCCTGCCAATTTTAGCAGCCCTTTTTTTGGTAATAAAACTGCCAAAGCCCCTGATATAAATGTTCTCACCTTTCGAAAGTGAATCCTTTATTTCTTTGAACATGGATTCAAGTGTAACCAGAACATCCACCTTGGGAATACCGGTTTTTTCTGAGATCTGATTGACTAAATCTGCTTTTCTCATAGCAAAGTTTTAGGCTTATTTAAAGCCAATATAGTACAATATCTAATGATTGTCAATAAAATAGAAATATTCTTGGATTATTTTGTTCCCTATTTTAGAGAACGCTTAAAGAATGTTTTGTGAAATCAGAATGCGGTAAAAACACGAGAAGTCTTTTTATTAACGGCTTATTTAACTGGAATAAAAAAAGTAATAGTCGCCAAATGCCCTGGAAGGGCGAAAAAGATCCTTATAAAATATGGCTTAGCGAGACCATTTTGCAACAAACGAGGGTAGAACAAGGAATGAAATATTATGAAAATTTTATCAGGGCATTCCCCAATGTTCATACCCTTGCTAAAGCGCCTTCAGAACAGATTTTTAAACATTGGGAAGGACTGGGTTATTATTCGCGGTGTAGAAATCTGATTGAAACAGGCCGTTACATTTCAAACGATCTGAAAGGTAATTTTCCTTGCGACTACGATTCGATTTTAGAACTCAAAGGTATAGGGACATATACAGCGGCAGCCATCAGCTCTTTTGCTTTTAATTTACCTTATGCTGTGTTAGATGGCAATGTTTTCAGGGTTTTATCCAGGATATTAGACATTGAAACTCCAATTGACTCTACAGAGGGAAGGAGGGAGTTCTATGAACTGGCACAAAGTATTTTACCACTTTCTAAAGCCGGTGAATATAACCAGGCGATTATGGATTTTGGCGCTGTTATATGTAAACCAGTGCCTGAATGCAGTATCTGCTTTTTTCAAAAAAATTGTAAGGCTTTTTTGCAAGGTAAGCAACAGCTCCTACCAGTAAAAGAGAAAAAGATTAAGATCAGACAGAGGTGGTTAAACTATGTAGTGATCAAATACAGAAATGAAGTTGCCATTCATCAAAGGACAGTAAAAGACATCTGGGAGCAATTGTTTGAATTTGTACTAATAGAAACAGCCAGGCCTAGCACTTTGAAACAGGTTCTCAAACAATTTGAAAAACAGTACGGCATTTCTTCTTACAAACACGTCAAAAGTTTTACAGAAACTACCCAGAAACTTTCTCACCAATCTCTTTCTTTCACCTTTACTATGCTTGAGCTCAACAAGAAGGACAAAATCGAGAATTGCTTTTGGACACCGCTCTCTGGTATCGAGCACTTTGCATTTCCCAGAACCATAAAGCGGTTTATAACTGAAAACCTGGGGTGATGTTAATCCACATGCTGGCAGTAAATTTGATTATCTTTTTTTAAATTTACTTAGAAGAGCCATTAGGATGATTTATAAACAAGATAAATTCTAATTCTATGAGAGGAGTAAACAGGGTAATGTTGATTGGTAATTTGGGTAAGGATCCGGATGTACAGTTTTTAGAAGGAAATATTGCCGTAGCAAAATTTCCGCTGGCCACAACAGAAACTTTTAAAGATCGCTCAGGAAAACTAATTTCTCAAACGGAATGGCATACCGTGGTGCTTTGGCGCGGGCTGGCCGAACTGGCACAAAAGTATTTACATAAAGGAAGTCTTGTTTACATTGAAGGCCGTCTTCGTACAAGAAGTTGGGAAGATAAAGAGGGCAACCGCAAGTTTGCCACTGAAGTAGTGGGCGACAACTTAATTATGCTGGATAAGCGTTCAGATGGGGGAAGCGCCAGTAATGTTGCGGGAGGACATGCTGATACCGGCGTTGAAGGTTTCACTGCGCCGGATACTTCTATTGATGAACCTTCTGACCTTTCATTCTAAAGAATCAATTATTTTTACAGTTAATAATGGGCAGGCCTTATGACCTGCCCATGTGATTACATCTGTTCACCAAAACCTTTGAATTGGATCATTCGTCGGTCTATAATCTTACACATTCTCTGGCTCATATTATTTTAGCTGCCAATCCTCAAAGCAGCGTTTTCCTTGTGGTTTTATTACTTGTTCTTTTACTGTTGAGTTTTATTACTTCCGGAGCTGAGGTAGCCTTATTCTCTCTTCAAAATAGGGACTTAAACATGTTGAAAACAAAACAGCATGCAGCCGCGAGGCGTATTACCAATTTATTGGAAGAACGAAAAGCTGTTTATACTTCCCTATTGATTGCAGGCGGCGTTTTTAACATCAGCATCATTATTCTTGCTAATTTTTTGCTTTCTTCTATTTTACATATCGGCACTATCCACACTTTTATACCTATCAACATTGACATGCTGATCAAAATCGTAATAATTGCTTTCGTAATTGTTTTTGCAGGACGGATGCTGCCAAAAGTGTGGGCTACCCAAAATACGCTCCGATTTGCTTATAGTACATCTGCTGTAGTGGAAGGATTGCATTTGTTATTGCGGAGAATTAGTTTACGCATGGTTGCTATAGCTGATCAGATTAGTGAAACCAGTGGTGCTAATGAGTCCGAAGCGGCCAGTCTGAAAGAATTAGATGATGCCATAGAAATCAACAATGTGCAAACCTCTGTCGAAGAAAAAAACATTTTAAAAGGCATAGTTAAGTTCAGCAATATTACTGTAAAGCAGATCATGAAGTTCAGACTGGATGTAAATGGCATTGATTATAATACAAGTCTGCCTGACCTGATTAGAAAAGTAGAAGAACTGCACTATTCGAGGCTGCCGGTTTTTAAAACCAGTCTGGATGACACGGTTGGAATGCTAAACACAAAGGACCTTCTTCCGTATTTAAGAGAAACACATTTTGACTGGCATAGTTTAATACGTCCTACTTTATTTGTTCCTGAAACAAAATTGATCAAGGATCTTTTAAATGAATTTCAAACGAAGCGCATTCACTTTGCAGTTGTAGTGGACGAATTTGGAGGAACTAACGGCATTGTAACCATGGAGGACATTTTGGAAGAAATTATTGGAGATATCAGGGATGAATTTGACGAAGAAGAAAATGCGGTTCGGAAAATAGATGAAGCTACTTATATAGCTGAGGCTAAAATTATGTTGTATGATTTGTGCAGGGCACTGGGCTTGCATATAGATACGTTTGATACGGTAAAGGGAGAAAGTGATTCTTTAGCAGGTTTGGTCTTAGAAATCGCCGGCGAATTTCCATCTGTCAATGAAACATTGAGTAGTGGAGATTTTGATTTTACTGTTCTTGAAATTGAAAAGAACCGCATTAAAACAGTAAAGATTTTTATTCATCATGAAGCATAGCATATCGAGGGCCCTATTTATTATATTTTGCTTATTTGTCTTTGCCTGTAATAGCGATTACACACAAAAGCCAAGGGGATATTTTAAGGTTGACCTGCCACCAAAAAGCTATCAAAAGTTTGACCAACTGGGCTATCCTTACTCATTCGAATTTCCAACGTACGGACACATTATAAAAGATTCTCTCTTTTTTGATCAGCAAGCTGAAAATCCTTACTGGATTAACATTGACTTTCCTCAATTTAATGGAAGAATACACATTAGTTATAAAGAAATCGGCAAAAACAAATTTGATTCTCTCGTTAACGATGCGTACACACTCTCCTATAAACAGCATACATATCGGGCTTCTGCAATTCAACCTGCGCCCTTTACTACGCCAAGCGGTGTGGAAGGTGTTTTTTTTACACTGAAGGGAAATGCAGCTACCACCAGCCAGTTTTTTGCCACAGATACAATTAAACATTTTCTAAGGGGTGCACTGTATTTTAGTGTTACGCCTAACGAAGATTCCCTGGCACCTGTTAGCAATTTTTTGAAAGAAGACTTACAGCACCTCATCAATACTTTGCAATGGAGGTAAACAGTTTTATATTGAGTGGACTCATAAATATCCCGTTAATCTCACATAATGCTGCCTATCTGCTGTTACCTTTGTTAAAAGTGAAGTTGTGATTGCTATTGATAATGTTTTAATTAGCGATGACGTGGTGGAAGCCAAATTTGTTTGCGACTTGCATAAATGTAAGGGTGGATGCTGTGATGATGGCGATGCCGGAGCGCCGCTGCAAAAAGAAGAAAAGCAAATTTTAGATGAAAACATAAATGTCATTAAACCGTATTTGACCAAAGAAGGACTCAAGGAAATAGAACGCACAGGAAAATACACGTACGACAGGGAATATGGTTGGGTTACACCAACAGTCAATGGTAAAATATGTGCATATGGCTTTCGTGATAAACAAGGCATAATTAAATGCGGTATTGAACAAGCTTATAACGATGGGAAGCTGGATTGGAAAAAACCGATCAGTTGTCACCTTTATCCAATCAGAATAGCCAGGAGCAAAGAATATATAATGGTTAACTACGAACCCAGGGAAACACTTTGCAAACCTGCCTGCGCATTAGGTAAGAAACTAAAACTTCCTGTATACCAGTTTCTGAAAGAGGCCATTGTTCGTAAGTTTGGAACTGATTTTTATAATGCGTTACACCAGGTAGCCGCGGAGCATTTTGAAGAAGAAGAACAAAAGAAGTAATCATGTCCGAGCAATCGTCTGTGTTTATTGCCAAGAGCACCATTAAAGCTGCCGATCGGGAGCATCGCCGCAAGATTAATTTTAACATGGCCCGCTACAATGCAGTGGTGCCGGCAGGTAAACAACAGTTCAACGACGTACATCTCGCCCGCGAAAAAGCGAAAAATATTAAATGGCGAGCCATCGAGACCTTAGATAAACAATTGGAAACTTTTGAATCGCAGATTACAAAAAAAGGTGCAAAAGTTATCTGGGCCGAAACTGCGGAACAAGCCCTGGACGAAATTTTAAAGATATGCCAGGCAAAAAATTGCTCCTCTATTGTAAAGAGCAAAAGCATGGTTACCGAAGAATTGCATTTGAATAAGTTTCTGGAAAAGAATAATATTGAAAGTGTTGAAACCGACCTGGGTGAATACATACAACAATTAGACGGCGAGGCTCCTTACCATATTGTTACACCTGCTATGCATAAGAGCAAGGAAGATGTTGCCAAAGTATTTGCTAATAAATTAGGAACAGCACCTAATCTTTCACCCAGTCAGTTAACCTTAATAGCCCGTCAAAAGCTTCGTGAAAAATATACACAAGCACAAATTGGAATTACAGGCGCCAATTTTATTGTCGCTGATATTGGTGGCATCGCTATTACTGAAAATGAGGGCAATGCACGGTTAAGCTGTGCCTGGCCTAAAACACATATTGTAATCACAGGCATTGAAAAAGTAATTCCATCGATAACAGACCTTGCATTATTCTGGCCTTTGTTAGCAACGTATGGAACCGGGCAAAAGATTACAGTTTACAATTCTGTTATTTCAGGCCCAAAACAAGTGAATGAAAATGACGGGCCTGAAGAGATGTATGTTATTCTTTTAGATAACGGACGTACCAATCTTTTAGCAAATGAAAAGGCAAGAGAGTCATTATATTGTATCAAATGCGGCGCCTGTTTGAACGCCTGTCCTGTTTATAAAAACGTTGGTGGGCATACATACAATACTACCTATAGCGGTCCTATTGGCTCTGTTATTACACCTCACCTGAAAGAGATGGATGATTGGAAGCACCTGAGTTACGCTTCTTCCCTTTGTGGCAATTGTACTGAAGTGTGTGCAGTAAAAATTAATCTGCATGAATTATTATTGGAAAACCGGAATGAAGCAGTAGAAGATGGCGCATCCTCGTTTGGAGAAAAAGTGGCGTGGAAGTTCTGGAAGAGGGCTATGTTAAATAGAAGAATGATGAATATGGGTTCGGGGAAGATAAAAAGTTGGGTGGTGAATTCATTTGTGAAAAGCTGGAAACAAAACCGGAGTGAGCTAGACTTCCCTAAAAAATCCTTCAATCAATTGTGGAAAGAAAGAAATAGTCTCAAATGACCTATGCGGCATTAATCTTTAGTCATAGCATTACGCCACGCTTACAATATATCGGAGATTTTTTGGCACGTTATTATGAATTGCCTTTCCGGTTTACCAGTGATGAAGAAAACTATTTAAAGTCAGACATATCCTGCAAAATTAATTACAGTTATCACCGGATTACCGGAGCAGAAATCTGGATACATCCACATGCCCTCCTTTTTGAATCTGCTGTGCACCCCGTAAAAATTGAATGCTTCCAACACAACACCTATAAAGCATTTTTTAAAACAGAAGGGGATACCACCTTTGATTTATTGGCAGCTACGTTTTATCTTATTAGCCGCTACGAAGAATACCTCCCTTCAAAAAAAGATGCTTTCGGAAGATATGCACATGAAAGTTCGCTGGCATTTAAACAAGGATTTCTCAACCAACCAGTAGTTAATATGTGGTTAGAAGATTTTAGAAATCTGTTGTCTAAAAGAAATGCTCAATTTTCGTCCCGGGGTTCTCAATTCTCATTTGTACCCACTTATGATATTGACATCGCCTGGAGTTATCGTAACAAAGGTTTTAAAAGAAATGTAGGAGCCAGTTTATATTTATTTTTCACAGGCAGGTGGTTTAATTTACAGAGCCGCCTGCGTGTTTTGCGTAAAAAAAAACAAGATCCTTTTGATGCCTATCAATGGATGGAAGAATTGCACCTCCACCATAAACTAAAACCTATTTATTTTTTTTTAGTAGCCCAGCAAAAAGGTAAATACGATAGAAATATTGATATTGGCAACACAGAGTTCAGGCAGTTGATACAAGAAATTGCTGCAACATACAAAGTGGGATTACATCCTTCATGGGCGAGCGGAGATGTGCCATCCTTGATTTCAAAAGAAAAGAGTTGGCTGGAACATTTGATTCAACAACCTATAGAATTATCACGCCAACATTTTATCCGGTTTCAATTACCTTATACCTACAGAAAATTAACGAAGGCTGGTATTATAAACGATTATTCTATGGGTTATGGAAGTATTAATGGTTTCAGAGCTTCTATTGCCTCCTCTTTTTACTGGTATGACTTAAAAAATGAAGAAGTTACTCAATTGCTGATTCATCCTTTTTGCTTTATGGACGCTAATTCTTTTTATGAGCAAAAGCAAAGCCCAGAAGAAGCCTTACGCGAAATGATGCATTACCATCAGGTTGTGAAAGAAGTTGACGGAACGTTGATTACGATCTGGCATAATAGCTTTTTGGGTACTGCCACCCAGGTAAAAGGTTGGAAAGAAGTTTACCAGGAATTTGTTAGCTCTATAGCAAAAGAGGTTATTTGATCTTAATAATAAGTGGGTTAATTGACGAGGTCTATAATTATATCCAGGTTACTAACAAAAGAACAGTGATAACTAAGTCCTTACCAATTCCCTATCATCACTCTCTATCAGTGACGGAAATGCCTTATACCTGTTAGTACCATCGCAAGATTGTTTCCTATACAGTAATCAATACTATCCTTGTCTCTGATAGACCCACCAGGTTGTATAAAAGCAGTAATCCCTGCTTCGTGCCCTATTTTTACAGAGTCATTAAAAGGGAAAAAAGCGTCACTAGCCATTACGGCGCCATTCAGGTCGAAATTAAATTGCTTTGCTTTTTCAATAGCCTGGCGCACCGCATCAATACGGCTGGTTTGTCCGCACCCTTTGCCAATGAGTTGCTTATTTTTTACTAAAGCAATGGCATTTGATTTTAAATGCTTACAAACAAGATTAGCAAACAACAGGTCTTCTTTCTCTCTTTCATTTGACGCTTGTGCACCTACCTCCTCCCATTTTTCAAAGTTTACAGCATCCTTGCCTTGCTCCAGCGAGCCATTTACGGCATTCTTGAAAATTTTATAAGTGGTGTTAGTATTTTTTAATTGCAGTAAAATGCGATTCTTTTTTATTTTCAATATTTGAAGCGCCT
>DAIQPL010000207.1:0-7628 GCA_036787395.1 Flavisolibacter sp.
TAACTATCCGCGGCAGGCAACACCAGGGCATCCGTCCAGGCAACGTGATGACCCCCATGATGATCTTCAGTCTTAGCCCCTACACTCATCAGCCAAAAGGAGCCATGTGCCTCCGCCGCTACGCCGTCCGTACCGGCTGCTTGCTTCGCAGCTTCCAGCGAATTAAAGCGGTCGATATGCCAGTACACAGTCTTTGCCAGAGAACCAAGCAAGGGTCTATTCGCCAGGATCGTACAGCCCTCCTCTCCACGGCGCTCGGGAGAATTTTCCATGCACTTTACCGGCGGACGCTGTTGTGCAGTCTTCACTTCTTTATTACTCCGTGTTGTTGAACAGGAAGAGACAAACAAAAACAGGATTAGGAGAATAAAAATTTTTCGTTTCATACTTCGCCCTGTTGAATATTGCAAAGTTAAAGCTTCGGACCTGCAAAACTTATTTTGCGGCGGCCACTTCCCACAACAAAAACCTGCTTTTAGTCTTTAACCCACTTTGCATACCATGGCAGGTTATTCAATCGTATAGCCGGATAGTTTTCTTCCACTGCTCCAAAACTGCTGTAAAAAAAGGCAAGGTTGCGGATGTCGCTTCCTTCAAAATCAAGCAGCAGGTTTTGTTCTTCATGATCTTTAATAAAGGCATCTATCAACTGGTGAGAAGCGCCCAGGGTTCTTCCATTGGGATGGTTGCCTACTAAAATGTAATAAGCCCTGTTGTGAGAAAAAAAATAAACACAGGAGGCCAGAACTTCGCCTTCCCTGGAACATACTCCATAACTGATGGCCTTAGAAGCCTGGTATAAAAAGCTATAGAGCTGCACGAAGTTTTTAAAGTCAGTTTCCGTTGTTTTACTTTGTTGTACCTGTTGCATTGCCAGTTGGATAACTGCATCAATGGCTATATCCTTTTTTATATAACAACCATAGCTTTGTGCTTTTTTGATATTGCGTTTACTGTTTTCCCTGTATTGGCTGTAAAGGAAGTTATAAGATGAATGAAGGGACAAAACAAAATTGCTCCGCTGGTGTAACGGATATCGTTCTATTTCAAAAAAATTATCATGATTGAGAGAGAAATCCCAATACCTGAATTTTTTTGGAATAGCATTTAAAAAATTCAGCAGAAGTTCTTTGGTGATGTTATTGCCAAACAAACCCAATTGCGCAACAAAGGCTGGTTGATACAAATAATAGATGCCGTACTTTTTTCGCCAGGGCAAGGGCATTACATATTCATAATTGTTAAGCACAAGAGCATCCCAATGCGTAGCCATATAATCCAGGTAATAACTATGGGCATAGATCAAGCCGTTTGAAGCGTTAGCAATGCATTTATCCCAGGCTGGTTTATCAATTTGACTATGGCTAAGATATTGTATTGTGGTTTCCTGTGGCATCAGAACTCGGTTTCCCTGTTAAGTTCTTTCAACTGTTGGTTATAAAGGTTAATGCTGAATGAAATGGTTTTGAGAAACCTGTTTTTTGGAATGGTTGATTTAAAGTAGTCGCCGTAAACTTTGTTATACAGGAGCGGAATGTAGATGTTCAGCGTTTCACTAAACAAGGGTATGTGAAGTCCCGCATCAAACAAAAAGCGGTCTTCTTCAGAACCTTTTTTCCACGGCTCTGCATAGGTGCCTATATCAAGAAAAATGCGCAATGGAATTTTAACAGGCAATACAGAAAGCGGGTTAAGGTTTTGAGGAATGGTTGAGTTTAGATTCAATGCCATCAACCAGTCATCTGTTTTTCCAATCTTGTCGGCTAATAGATCTGTTCTTACTTTAAAAGCACCATCACGAATCATGATCTGCTGGCTTTCTGTTCCTTCAAAGCGATTGCGGCCAACAAAATAATTGCTGTAGGTATAATCTTCATAACCGTTTGGCCCTGTCATATTCAGAAAGTACCGGTCATTGTCAAATTCTTTTGTAAGCGTTCTCTCGCCCAGGTAGAAAAATTTGCCGGCAAAAAATCTTAGTTCTAACCCGCCATTTTTCACATAATTAAAAAAGTAATTGGCGGTGATAGTTGGGCGGACAAAATCTTTTGCGTGTTCTACCTGCAGCGTAACATCGAAGGGATATAGAGCCCGGTAGTTTTCATAAACAAATTGCAATTGGTTCAGCCACCTGCTTTCCTGTGGAGTGTCGTAATAAGTAACAAGAGCAGTGTCCTGACCGTTGACAATTGCACCGTCAGTAAGTTTTATTGATTCTTCACTGATAAAGAATGTTTTCCATTGCAGGTACTTGCTGATAGTGGCTCTTGCGTCTTTTTCCTTAAAGGTTAACCTGAATCCCGGTACTATCTTTCTAAACTGCATCTTTATTTTGTTGTTAGCCGTATCACTAAATTCATTCATGGAGAAATGAGCGGCGTTCACAAAAAAATCCGCTTTACGGATGGCGTGGGTAGAACTTATGGTGTAATTCAGTTTGGCCAATCCAACATATTCTTTAGAGCCGGTAGCATACATAGGAATCGCTAAGAACTGGAGCTTGTTTGGCGGAAGCTTATAGTTTGTAATCAGGCCTCCAATCATGAACTTATCATAGCTGTTGATGCCAACAGCAGGTGAAATGAACAGCGCATTTTTTGTGGGATTGTTTATATACCCTTTGATAGAGTTTTTCTTAAAAGGCGAAACAACTTTGAATCCAGTGAAACCATGGTTTGGTAAAATGCCTTTTGTATTCAATAAAGCAAAACTTTCGGTTGCTACGGCATCCGAGTTTTTGGAAACAAGGGCTTTAAAGTCCTGTGGTTGAGGATGTTTAAATTTCCATTGTTCAAAGTAGTCCTGCATCATTTTTCGAAAGTTATCTTCCCCCAGCTTGTCTTCTAAAAAACGCATCCACTCCGAGGTTTTATGATAAGCAACCAATCCATAATTGCTTTCACTAAATTGTTCCGATGGCGTTTCAATAGGCTGGTCTGTTTTTCTTAAAGCTTTTGTTTGAAAAAGAATTTCTTCTTCCTTTGACTGTTTGCCATATTTCAATTCGGTGTATTTGTTCTCGTAAAAAGTATTAATCCCTTCATCCATCCAGGGATGTTCTCTTTCATTAGACGCTAATATTCCATAAAACCAGTTGTGGCCAATTTCATGGGTGATAGTGATGTCCAGTTCTTCATCAGAAGAAGTAGGAGAAATAATAGTAATGGTGGGGTATTCCATTCCGCCGCCAAAGCTATTAGGCCCCTGTACCACGCTGACTATATTATATGGATATTCACCCACTTGGGTGGAATAAAAATGAACAGCATCCTTAGCATATTTTATACTGTTTTTCCATACGGCTTGTTGTGAAGGAGTATAATAAGTGTAAACGTCAATAACTTTTCCTGATGATAGTTGACAAGTGTCGTAGCTAACGATAAATTTTTTGTCGGCAAACCAGGCAAAGTCATGCACATTGTTTTGCTTGTAGTTTATTGTTTTTGTTTCTACCGGAACAGGCAAAGCAGGTTTAACACGGGTTTGGTTTTTAGAAGTGGTGGAAGGCTTTTTTGCTGCACTTATTTTTGTTTTGCCTGAAGGCAGTTTTGGACCGGGTTTGTTTTCGGGCCTCGGCATTGTTTTCAGCCAGTTGATTTCTTCGGGATTTTGTAATTCACCGGTCGCTCCAACAACATAATTTTTCGGAACTGTTATCCGCACATCAAAATTTCCAAATTCGCTGTAAAATTCTCCCTGGTCAAGGTAGGGCATAGCGTGCCAGCCTTGCTGGTCATATACCGCAGGCTTGGGGTACCATTGCGTCACCTGGAAGGTTTGCCCATCATAACCACCACGTGAAACATTAAAAGGCAGCTTTACATGAAAAGGCGTGGTGATCGTAATTTCTTTTGTAGGTGGTAAAGGTTTTGGAAGAATAACTTTTATGATATCAATATGCTGGGGAGGGTCTTCTGTTTTGGCTGTAGTTCCATTTATTTTAAAATCCAGGCGATTGATATAACCTTTTTGTGCAGGGGTTGAAAAATAAAATTTTGTATTGCCATTTTGCAATAACTGGTCACTAAAAGCTGTCTTATCGTTTTTGTACGCATTAGGCCAAATATGAAACCAGATATAAGTGAGTGTATCGGGAGAGTTATTGGTATAACTGATCTTTTCAAATCCGTCAATCGTTTTTTGTACGTCATCTAAAGAAACATCAATCACATAATTGACCTGCTGTTGCCAGTACTGTGCGGGAGCTATAAACCTTAGACTACAAGCCACAAGCAGAAGAAATAGTTTTTGCAAAGGAAATATGTTTCGTCAAAAATATAATCTGAAATGGCAAATTGGAAATTATAGTTATTACTTGCCTTTGCCCAGGAAAATAATACGTAAACTATGAAGCAATATTTTAAAATCAAGCAGGAGGGAAATGTTTTCTATATACACGAGGTCAAATTTGCTCCGCTCTGTCATGGATTCTATATTTTCAGCATAGCCGTATTGAACCATCCCCCAGGAAGTAAGCCCTGGTTTCACTTTTAATAAGTACTTATAGTAAGGGAACTGTGTCACAATCTGGTCAATATAGAACCGGCGTTCAGGCCGTGGACCCACAAGCGCCATTTCATTTAAAAGAATATTCCACAACTGGGGCAATTCATCTAATCGCCATTTACGCATTGTTTTTCCCCACGGAGTGATTCTGGGATCATGATCAGATGAAAGCGCAGGGCCGTGCTCTTCTGCGTTTACATACATAGACCTGAACTTGTACATGATAAAAGGTTTGCCCTTAAAGCCTATTCTTTCCTGTTGGTAAAAAATAGGCCCTTGTGATGATAGCCTTACTTTGATGGCAATATAAAGCAGGAGAGGAGACAGGAAGATCAAACCCATCAACGCAACAACTACATCCACCACTCGTTTAATATGCTGTTGCCATTCCGGCATCAGGCCCGTATGCAGGTCTATCAATACCGCTCCAAGAACGTTTGTGGTGGTTACCGAACCAGCAAGAATATCCAGGGTATTGGCCTGGATCTTTATCGCCACATCTTTTTCCGATAAACGGTTGATGACATTTTCAATCAGGGTATGTTCTTTTTTGTCAATAGCAATTACTACCAATTCTATTTTATGCCGGTCAATCACTTTTTCAAGATCTCCTAACTCTCCCAATTTTGGCAACGTATTATTTGTAAAAGCATCGTGGATGTTTGTCACTGGTATATATCCCTGTGCATAATAACCTTCGAGCTCCAGTTTTTTCTCTGTTTCTTTATAAATTTTCAGTGCATTTTCATACTTCCCTACTATAACTGCTTTAAACCGGATTGTTTTTGTTTCCAGTTGAGTTTTGACAATACTCAGTATGATTAGCCTCCCAATGAGCGTCGCAAAAAAATGGATACCAAACAGGGCTCCATAAGCGCTGTAGTAATAATTGTAATCATTCTTGGCATCATCGAGCAGGAAGAAGAAGAAAAGAAAAATACAACCAATGAAACTGCAGACAAAGGTTTTAGTCACTTCATTAAGACGGGATTTTTTATAAACCGAATGGTACATGCCTACCACCGCATACAATAGGAGCCATCCAACGGGGATAAAAAAAACACCAAGCCAAAACTTGTAGTTCACTTCAAACGCTTCACCTAGTATTGCTTTCCGAACAAAATAAAAAGTACACCATGCAACAGCAGCTGTGAGATAATCAGTGAGTGCATACCAGGTGGGAGAGATATGTTGTTTTGGTGGCATTCAGCTATGACACAATAAGATTATAGTTGATTTTATGCAAGATCTGGTGCGCCACGTCCATAGCCCTGTACCCATCAATCTCGTTTACTATAGGTTGTGTATTGTTTTGAATGGCGGATACAAATTCTTCCAATTCTCTTTTGATGGCATTTACTTCCGGCACCTGTGGATTGGCGATGGCTATTGTTTTGGTGCCATTAGGGGTTTCTATATCAAAAGCAAAAACGTTTTGGTCATCTTCTTGTTTCAACTTAATTACTTCTGTTTTCTTTTCAAGGAAGTCAATACCAATGTAAGCATCTTTCTGGAACAACCTGATCTTTCGCATCTTCTTCATAGAGATGCGGCTGGATGTAAGGTTGGCTACACAACCATTATCGAATTCAATGCGAACGTTGGCTATGTCCGGGGTGTCGGTCATTACTGCAACGCCGTTGGCAGAAATGGTTTTTACATCGCTTTTTACCAGGCTAAGTATAACATCAATGTCATGGATCATAAGATCCAGTATCACGCTTACTTCAGTACCCCGTGGATTAAACTGGGCAAGGCGGTGTACCTCAATGAACATTGGATTGAGATCCATGTCTTTTGCCGCCAGGAAGGCGGGGTTGAACCGCTCTACATGCCCTACCTGGAATTTAATCTTTGATTCTTTGGCCAGGGCTACTAATGTTTTTGCTTCGGCCATAGTATTGGCCATGGGTTTTTCTACAAAAACGTGTTTGCCTTTTTTGATCGCTTTTTCGCAAATGGCAAAATGAAATTGAGTAGGAGTAACTACATCAATAGCATCGCTTGCCCCAATAAGTTCGTCCTCGTTTGTATATCGTTTTAAATTGTATTTGGAAACAATTTCCTGGGCAATGGCGTCGCTGGGATCATAAAAACCAACCAGCTCTATGCCCGGGATATCTTTCCAATTGTTCAAGTGAAACTTACCTAAATGTCCTGTACCAAATACTCCAATCTTAAGCATGCGCCAAAGATAAGGTCAATGGATTGCAAACACCTTCCTTTGGTCGCAACATCACAGTGTTGCATTAGGTTATTGTATGAACAACGAATAATACTGTTATTTATATTTACAAAAATCTTAGCTGTATGAAAAGATCAATTCTACTTTCTTCCTTTTTTTTGGTTTTCATTTCTTTAATTGTTTGCAATGCGTCAGGGGCGCCGCCGCGGCAGTATATTGAGCTTCGTGTTTATCATGCGTCAGATTCAGTACAGGTAAGAACTATTACCAGGTTTCTGCAATCAGCCCTTGTGCCGGCTTTACATAAGCAAGGTATTCGGAAAGTGGGAGTGTTTACAGCAATCGGGAATGACACGGCTACTGATAAAAGGGTGTATGTGCTGATACCCTATTCCTCCTTAAAAGAAATAGAAGGATTGGCTGCTAAACTGGAGAAGGATCAACAATATCAAAAAGAAGGAAGTGCCTATTTAAATGCTACGTATGACAAGGCTCCGTACAAACGCTATGAAACGATTCTTTTGCAAAGTTTTGAATTAATGCCGCAAGTAGCAACGTCGGGCGTGAATGGCCCTAGAAGCGAGAGGGTATATGAACTGCGGAGCTACGAAGGATATACAGAAAAAATTTATAAGAATAAAGTCCGGATGTTTAACCAGGGAGGTGAGATTGACCTCTTTAAAAGATTAGGATTTAATGCTGTTTTTTATGGCGAGGTTCTTTATGGAAGCCGGATGCCCAACCTGATGTACATGACCTCTTTTGAAAACAAAGCATCAAGAGATGAACACTGGAAAACTTTTGGAAGCAATCCTACCTGGAAGCAATTATCATCTATGCCCGAGTACCAGAAAAACGTTTCGAAGTCAGAAATTATATTTTTAACACCGGCAGATTTTTCAGACTTGTAATTAAAACCGAAAGAATTTATTAAGCC
>DAIQPL010000449.1:0-2529 GCA_036787395.1 Flavisolibacter sp.
GAAACAGACATGCGGTATTGATAAACACCCGGTGCGGTGGTAAGCAAAACATTTTTAGTAAGTGCTGTAGAATTGGCTGCCGGAATATCCGTCCATGTACCGCCGTCTACGCTTTGTTGCCACTGCAGGTAGGGATTGGTAAATCCGGCCGAAACAGTAGACGAAAAATTCAGTTGCGCTGTTTGGCCTTCACACATTTCTTTTCCGGCGTTACTGCCATTCAAAAAAGCGTTGACCAACGGCCCGCACGGCCGGAAGGTGATATCGTCAAGGGCCAGGTCGTTTCCGCAACCACCCGGTGCGTTATTGATAATACGTACCACCACCCTGCTTACGTCAACGGGTGTGGTAAAGAAAAAACCATATTGTTTCCAGGTAGGTACAGGGTCAGAAGGTATAGTACCACTATCAAACTTCTGCAGTATTGTTCCATCTGTTTTTTCAATCAGGAATGTCAGGTTTGGTTGAATAGGGTTGTTTGAACAGCGGGTTACAGTGAGCACATTCATAATCCAGGCTGCAAATTCATAGGTAGTATTATTACACAGCACATCAACAGTATCTACATAAAATGCGCTCGGTTGAAAGGAAGCATTTACAAGCATGAAATAACCATTGGGGTTCCCTGTGTGATCTGAATTGAGCGAATGCCAGGAATTGGAAAAGCAGGAGCTTGTACGGTTTACAATAGAATAATACCCGTCATCAGGACAATCACCGGACTTAAAGCTATAGTTAGTTGAAGCAGCGGCAAGTGAGGGCCCCGGATTGCTGCCTGATCCAAATGTTATGTTTACAATAGGGTCTCCCAAACTTCCCTGGCAAAGCTGTCCGTTGGCTGAGCAAAACAAAACAAGTCCCACAAAAAAGAGTAAACAATTTTTAGGCTTCATTGGCTAATCTGACCCGCTGTTCAACGCGAAATGCTTATGAAGATAGACAGCAATTTCCATTATTAATGATCTCAGAAAACAATGCAGAAACATTATATAAAAAATTATGCATGCTGTCTTTAATGAAAAAAAATTGTCTCAAATAATTAAAATATTAGATGATACGGAGTTTATACGTTGATTGTATTTAGTTTACTCGCAGTTTCACTTAGGATTTGTTTGTATACACGCATGATTTTGTCCCAATTGCTTTTTGTTTCCGATTCTGCATTCTATTTTGACCTCGAATCGCTAACCAATTTTATAACCCTTAAGCTAACCTATGAAAATTATCCTCCAACTCTATAAACACAATCCTGTTTTAGCACTTGTTATTAATTGCATTGGCTTTTTTATATGGGCCGCTACATTGATCTTGATGATGGTTATACTAACAGTGGCTTTTGCTGGTTAGGCTGCTGTACTTTAGGTTCATACAAGGCCTTCTTCGGAAGGTCTTTGTATTTTATAGAACTCATGTACCCGGATTTCATTCCTGTCAAATTTGTAATTTGGACGCATGCGACTGCTGCTAAGTTTTTCCAGCTTTATTTTTATTGTTAGCTTTTTTTCTTTCTTCGATAAACAGGAACAACAATCCTGGATTCGCATCAATCAATTAGGCTATACCCCTGGTGGTGTAAAAGTGGCTGTATGGTGCAGTAAGGACAGTGTGGTTGTAAAATCATTTCAAATAATAGATGCTGCTACAAAAAAGTTTGTTTATTCCGGTAGTGCAGGCAAAGCATTTGGATCTTATGGCCCTTTCAAACAAACGTATCGTCTTAATTTTTCCGCCTTCAAAAAGCCGGGACGGTATTATTTACAGGCTGGCGGCGCAAAATCGCCGGAGTTTCAAATTGGGGAAGAAGTGTACAAAGGCAGTGCTGATTTTTGTCTCCGTTATATGCGCCAGCAACGCACCGGCTTTAACCCGTTTTTGAAGGACAGTTGTCACACACGTGATGGTTATACATTGTACGGTCCCATGAAGGACAGTACACATATTGACGTAGTGGGAGGGTGGCATGATGCGAGTGATTACCTGCAGTATGCTACTACATCAGCCAATGCTACTTATCATCTACTGATGGCTTACAGGGATTTTCAAAAAGTTTTTGCAGATGATAAATTATCCAATGGATTAGATGGGAAAAACGGGGTGGCCGATGTGTTGGATGAAGCCAGGTGGGGACTGGACTGGTTGCTAAAAATGCATCCCCGGGATAATTGGATGTTCAACCAGATTGCAGACGACAGGGATCATATTTCAATGCGAATACCGAAACAGGATAGCCAATATAAGAGAGGTTATGAGCGGCCTGTATATTTTATTACAGGTGAGCCACAGCAAAGAGGAAAGTTCATGAATGATACAAAAGGAACCTCCTCCACGGCTGCAAAATTTGCAAGTGCGTTTGCTTTAGGTGCAAAAATTTACGAAGGAAGTGACAGGGCTTACAGCGATCGGTTAGCCCAAAAGGTGTCCTCGGCTTACTCGTACGCTCTGAAGAAGCCCGGAGTTACACAAACTGTCTCCATTTTATCGCCTTATATCTATGCTGAAGATAATTGGGTTGATGACATGGAACTGGCT
>DAIQPL010000028.1:0-23039 GCA_036787395.1 Flavisolibacter sp.
ATTTTTCTATTTCTTCTATCCCCTGTCTTAGCTATCAGCCAGAGTTTAACCGGGATATGGCGGGGCTATTTCATAACAGAATCCGGTGATCAGTACCGCCTGGAATTCCAGGTACAACAAGCGAAATCAAAAACGGTAACCGGGGTGTCCTATTCTTATCTCGATACCCGCTTTTACGGTAAGGCAACCATGACCGGAAATTTTGCAATTAAAAATAATGCGTTTACTATACAGGAATTGAGAACGGTGGAAGTAAGAAACATGGGCGGCGGTTCCACCTGCCTTATGAACTATAAATTTTCTTATGCAAAATCAGGAAAAGAAGAATTTTTGGAGGGAACTTATCTTGGTAAATCCGAAGACCGTCAAAATCCAAAGAATAATGGTAAATGGGGCGATTGTGGCGGGGGCACCGTGTTTCTTAGAAGAGTCATAAGTTCCGACTTTTATGTAGAGCCCTTCTTACGTGATAAATTAGAACCCAAAAAAACGGACACTTTAATTGCCAAAACCACTCCCAAAGCAGTTCCCAAAACTGCTCCAAAAACTTCCATTAAACCCGGTAACAAACCACAGGGAAAACCGGTTGCTAAAACGACGGCCAAATCTCCTGCTAAAAAACCGACAACTGTACTTACAAACCCTAAAACAGATACGACCCGAAGAAAAACCACAGGACCTATCATTATAGAAAAGCCGGCAGAAAGGCCCACTATAACAATTCCAACAGTTACCAGGTCAAGAAAAAACGAATTGGCGCAGGCATTAACGGTAACCAGCGAAGAAATCAAAATAAGAATATACGATAATGGTGAAATTGACGGAGACACCATAAGTGTATATTTAGATGGCCAGCTTATTTTGTCGAACAAACGATTGTCTGCTAGTCCTATCACTTATACATTAAAAATGGATGCAAATAATCCTGAGCATGTTTTAGTAATGGTAGCAGAGAATTTAGGACGAATTCCTCCAAACACGTCATTAATGATTGTTCAGGATGGAGAAAAACGTTACCAGGTCAGCATTACTTCAACTGAACAAAAAAATGCCATGGTACGGTTCCGTTATGAGCCCTCCCGCTAACCATCTATATAATTTTTTGAACAGTGCTGGTTAAAACCATTATTTTCCATTTGTGAAGCTGCGACTAACTACTATTTTAATCCTTACACATGCTTTTGCTTTCTCGCAGCAAATAAATGGTATATGGAAAGGCACACTAACACAACAACCGGGAGGTTGTTTTCCTGTTTATAATGTGGAGCTCCAGGTGAATATAGCCAACGGCCAGGTGGCCGGATTTTGTTATCATTATTCCGATGTGCTTAATTATGTAAAGAAAAATTATACGGGTGTATATAATGCAGCTACAAAAACTATCAACATACAAGAGCACCGTGTAACCACCTTTCATATTCCACAGGATTGTACTCCGTGCATCCGCTATTTCACACTGGCTTATAATAAAGCCGACAACCAGGAAACTTTAGCCGGCGATTGGGGTGGCGTGGTTATGAATGGAAGCGCTGCCTGTACACCAGGGAGAATTGTTTTGCAAAGGGTAACAAAATCTGATTTCAACCATATCCAGGAAATTAAAGTGGATACAGGTATTATCCGTCTTGATTTTTATGATAATGCCGAAATAGACGGCGATTCTGTGACCGTTACATTAAACAATAGGGTTTTAATATCTCATCAAAGATTAGGGCTTAAGCCCATTTCCCTTGAAATTAAAGTAGACCTGGATCACCCGGAACAGGAAGTTACCATGATTGCGGATAACCTTGGGACAATTCCTCCTAACACAGCCATGTTAATTATTACAGCGGCAGAAAAAAAATACCGTTTGTTTTTGTCGTCAGATAAACAAAAAAGTGCACAGGTGCGGTTCATTTATGAAAGACCGAACTAAGCACAAATTAACAACGAAGAAGCACGAACCTTTCTTATAGTTCGTACTTCTACTTTGTTTATTAAAATGTTCTTTGTTCTCCTCTTGGTTTCGGTAATTCCTTACGCGGGATCTTTTCGTCACGCATAGCTGTGTTGTAAACAAATGTTGCAACGATCATTGAAGCCTGTTTCAAATCTTCTGCGATTAAATGATCGTATGTGTCCATATTAGTGTGATGCGTGCGGGTGTCGTATTCAATGGGATCCTGTATAAATTGGAAACCAGGGACACCTACAGCATCAAAAGAAAGGTGATCTGTTCCTCCCGTATTGTTTATGGTTATAGTAGCAGCGCCCACGTCATTGAAGGGTTGCAGCCAGCTTGTAAACAAAGGGCGCACAGTTTCGTTACCTTGCAGGTAAACACCACGAATTTTGCCGGTACCATTATCCAGGTTGTAATAAGCAGAAATCTTTGCTTGCTCAGGTTGCAATTGCATTGTAGCTGGGTCGCCTAAATGGTTTTTTACATAATTGCGCGAGCCAAACAAACCCTGCTCTTCACCACTCCATAACGCAATTCTTATTGTACGACGTGGTTGAACATTTAAAGCTTTTAAAATTCGGATAGCCTCCATCATTACTGAGCACCCTGCGGCATTATCGGTAGCACCTGTTGCACCCTGCCAGGAGTCCAGGTGCCCGCCTAACATAACTACTTCATCTTTTAATTTAGGATCACTGCCAGGAATTTCTGCCACTACATTGTAGCCCTTAAGGTCCTTGTCGAAAAATTTTGTTTTTACATCTGCTTCCAGTTCTACATTTATTCCGGCATTTACTAATCGTTGCAACCGAAGATAGTCGTCGCTGGACAACATAACGTTGGCCGGTGATACAGGGCTATCCTTCGTATATTGTCCACCACCCTGAACAAATACAGTTCCGTCATTTCCCCTGGTATTGGCGCTTAAAACCAATGCCGGTTTTTCGTTGTTATAAAGGTTAGTTAGGACTCTTTGAAACGCCTGCCTTGTTGCAAATTGCTGACGTTGTTGATCGCTTATTTGAGGTCTCTGTCCTCCACCCTGCCGGGGTTCTGCCTTTGCCATTTTTACAAGGCTGGTATCAGCCAAACGCTCCGCATCAGATTCAAAAGATGGTTTTAACGTATCAGCTACCCACAGCATGACTACCTTATCTTTCAACCTCCCGGTGTATTGCATTAATTCAGCGGAGTCTTTTGCTTTGATTAGTAAGATATTTGCTGCGATTGTTTTTTTACCGGGTGTGCTTCCTGTCCAGGCCCTTGGTATTGCAATGAAAGGAGCATAATAAGGTTTTGTCATCGCTACATAACAACGTTCCTGCTGCCACCCTTTTCCAAATTCTCCCCATGGTTCCAGGTTAGCATTGACAAGGCCCCAGCCAGATAAAGTAGTCTTTGCCCAATTGGCAGCATTCATAAAATTGGGAGAAGCTGTTAATCGCGGACCGCTTACATCAGTTAAATGAAAAGCAATGTCCATTACTTTGGAATTTTGCTTTGCTTCCTGCTTAATCTTATTTATGAGGGAAACGTCGGGCATTTCCTGCGCGAAAGCAAATAAAACAGGGATTTGGCAAAGAGCAAGAAACAATTTTCTCATGTGTATAGTTTAAGCCGAGAAGATACCAATTTATCCAATTCAACATTAAAATCTGAAGTTCCACGTAACGGAAGGCAATATTGGAAATAAAGAAACTTGCTTTGCCTGGATTTTCAAACCACCGTTATAAGGACTTCCTTCCTGGTTAAAATAAACGAAGTAAGGATTCTTTCGACTATACACGTTGTAGACACTGAACACCCAATAACTGTTGAACTTTTTATTTTTCCTTTGTGGCGTATAAGTAGCAGAAATATCTAAGCGATGATATGCACTTAACCTGTATTTATTGATAGAACTGTATTCTTGTGTAAGAATACCATTAATAACATAAAAGCGTTCAGGTAACGAGGTAGCGTTACCGGTGGCATAAATAAACACTCCACCCAATTTCCATTTGCTATTTAATTCATAGGTTCCTACAACAGAAAGATCATTGCGCCTGTCATATTTGGCCGGGTATTTTTCTCCGGCATTCAATTCCGGAAATTTTCTCCACGTCCACGAGAGGGTATACCCTATCCAGCCTGTTAGCCTGCCACGTGCTTTGTTGATAAAAAATTCTGAGCCATAGCTCCACCCTTTTCCAAATACAAATTCTTCCTCAGGATCTCTTAAAGATGGCGAATACCCTTCCCTGTATTCAATTTGGTTTTGCATTCTTTTATAATAAAGCTCAACGGAAGTTTCGTATTCGTTATCCTTAAAGTTTTTGAATACGCCAGTGGCATATTGCCAACTGGTTTGCGGCTGCACACGAAAAGTGCTTGGAACCCAAAGATCTGTAGGAAGGGTTGTTCCTGCATTACTAACCAGGTGAATGAATTGAAGATTTCTTGTTACCGAACCCTTGATGGAAGTTTTACTATTGATTGCATACCGTAGCGTAGCCCGTGGTTCAAAACCGACATAGGCTTTCACTTTTTCAAAGTCTTTATAGGTTGTACTATCCAACTTATTCTGGTTGGCATCTTTTACATATTTTGTATAAGGGCCAATCTGAGTAAAGCCACTCCAACGCAGGCCATAATTCAGTTTTAATTTATCAAATACATCCCAGTCATCCTGCACATACAAGGCATTCTCCAGTGCATATTTTTCTCCGTCGTTACTTGGCTTGAAAATAACGGTATCCTGTCGGCCCGAAGTAACATTAGGAATGAACTTGTGGTAAGTAGAAATACCTCCGAATTTTATTTTGTGCTTCCCGGAAGGATAATAATCAAAGTCAACCTTAGCAGTTACATCCCGGATGCCTGACGCAAGATTGATCTCAAAGTCATTTTGTGCTGCGCCGAAACTAAAATTGTAATCATTGTAAACAAGGGTGGTGTTGGCAAATAGCTTCTTGTCAAATACGTGATTCCATCGTAAGGTACCGGTTGAATTCCCCCACGGAATATCTGCTTTGAAGGCAAGTTTTTTGTCCCTGTAGTTAAAAATATCTCTTCCAAAATACCCACTCAGGAACAATTTATCTTTTTCAGAAAATTTGTAATTAATCTTTGTGTTAAGGTCGTAGAAATAATAGCCGGAACCGTAGGCATTGCTTTCTGAACTTATAAAAGGTTTTGCCAAAGCGTCAACATAGGTTCTGCGGGCCGAAACAATAAAAGAAGCCTTGTCTTTTTTTATTGGTCCTTGAATAGACAAACGGGAAGCAATCAATCCAATTCCACCTTCCACCTGGAACTTGTTGGTGTTGCCATCCTTCATGGTTACATCCAGTACAGAAGATAATCTCCCGCCATATTGTGCAGGCATTCCTCCCTTGATAAGAGAAACGTTTTTAATAGCATCTGAATTGAATATAGAAAAGAATCCAAACAAATGGCCGGTATTGTAAACAACGGCATCATCGAGTATAATAAGATTTTGATCAGGCCCCCCTCCACGAACATAAAAGCCAGAATTGCCTTCGCCTGCTGTTTGCACTCCGGGTAATAGCTGGATCGCTTTCAATATATCAACTTCACCCATAAATGCAGGAATACTTTTTATCTGGCCTATAGATAAATCAATTTTACCCATTTGTGCGTTCCGCACATTCGCATCTCTTTTCCTGCTGTAAACAACTACTTCGTTTAATGCAGCTGATTTTGGAACCAGTAAAATATTCTGCTGAAGATTTTGTTTTAAACTGATCCGGTAAAAAGCCGTTAGATACGATACATGAGAAACGCCAAAATCATATTCTCCTTCCGGAAGGGTAAGTGAATAGAATCCATATTGGTTGCTATTGACAGCCTTACCGTCGATGGTGATGGTTGCCGAAATAATAGATTCACCACTGACACTATCGCGGACATAACCGTTAACTGTGTATTTGTTCTGTGCAAATACGGAGAGTTGAAAAGACAAGAACAACATTAAAACACTAAACCTGGCTATCATCATTTTACTCCTGTAAAGTTTACTACATCTTTTATTTCACCGCATTCCAGCATTCCCTTTCCATAACGTGGATGATGTAGACCAAGATAGGGATTACGAATAGAGTCTGCTTCACTTAACCATACCCCGGGCTCCTCATCATTAAATGCCATAGGACATTTTTGCAAATACAACTTTTGACGGTCGTATTGTGCAGTTTTCAAAAATCCGTAAAGGTGATCAGTTAAGGCGTTTAAAGCAAGCCGCTTGGTAGCGATACTTAAATCATTATTGCGGATAGCATTTAAATCAGTATGGGCAGCAACAATATATGAAGCGAAAACAGATGAGTCACCTTTTAATTCCGACAGCGCTAGATTGTTTAAGCTAATAGTTAGCTCAGAGGCAACCGAAGTAAGGGAAACGGAATCCCAATTCACAAAAGCTTCGGTTAAGTGGTAATAGTTTTGCATTGCTACTTGTACCGAGTGATTGAATGTATCACTATGCTTACTTGGTGGTAAAGCCACTTCTTTTGCACTATTCTCATCTGAAGAATTACAGGCCGCGAGCGACAGTATCAACAGGAATTGAGAAATTTTATGCATTTCCAAAATTTCGATAAAAGTAAACCACAGATGGCAGGGATTTTAACAGACCGCCTGAATAATATGTCCCAGGATGTTAATTGTTTATAAACTTTTGCCTCGTATCAGCTTATCAATAAAATCCTTTGCGTACCTGTGCCGTCAGCAATTATCTTTGCAGGCTTTATTTGAGTACTATGCTGGCGGGTTTACAAAATGTTACGTTTGACTTTGGGGCAAGAACTATTGTGCAGGATGCAACCTGGCATATTCATCCCTATGAAAGAATTGGATTGATTGGCTATAATGGAACTGGTAAGTCTACCCTTTTAAAACTATTTGCCGGCGAATACATGCCTTCTGGCGGTACTGTAGAACGCAGCCGCTCTACCAGCATTGGCTATTTACACCAGGACCTGTTAAGCTTTGATACCAGCGAATCTATTCTGGAAGTGGCACTTCACGCCTTTGATGTAGCCAAACGCATTGAAAAAGAATTGGAAGAAATTCTAAAGCAGATTGAAAAATCATCTACTGACGAGCTCTTACATGCTTATAGTGAAAAACTTCACGAATTTGAAGAAGCGGGAGGTTATACAATCGAACACAGAACCGAAGAAGTACTGCAAGGTCTTGGATTCAGTAATAACGACCTGAAAAGGCCTTATCGTGAGTTCAGTGGAGGGTGGAGAATGCGGGTATTACTCGCCAAGATGATCCTTCAACAACCTGACCTTTTATTGCTGGATGAACCTACCAACCACCTTGACCTTCCTTCCATCGAATGGTTGGAAAAATACCTTCAACATTACAAAGGCGCCGTTGTTATTGTAAGCCATGACAAATATTTTCTAAACCGGATGGTAAAGAAAATAGTAGAGTTGTATCAAAGAGAATTGCATATCTATAACGGCAACTATGAATTTTACGAAACAGAGAAACAGCAAAGAATAGAGTTGCAGCAAAGAGCTTACGAAAACCAGCAGGATTACATCCGGCAGAACGAACGCCTGGTAGAACGGTTCCGGGCGAAGGCCAGCAAAGCAGCTATGGCCCAAAGTATCATAAAAAAACTGGACAGGTTAGAGCGCATAGAAGATGTTGCCATCGAACGCCCCAATATCAAAATCAATTTCAACATTGACAAAACACCCGGAAGAGTTTTGGTTGAATTGAAAAATGTTTCGAAGCATTTTAAAAATATTGATATACTGGAAAACGCAAGTGCCGAAATTGACAGGGGCGATAAAATTGCTTTGATTGGTGCCAATGGAAAAGGTAAGTCAACACTTTTACGCATTATTGCAGGCACCGAACCTTTTGAAGGGGAACGTAAATGGGGGCATAACGTAGATGATGCCTTCTATGCTCAGCACCAATTGGAAGCACTAAATGTCAATAACACCATATTAGACGAAATGAAAGAAGCGGGTTCTAAAAAAACAGAACTGGAATTAAGAACTTTGCTTGGCTGTTTTTTGTTTAGTGGTGATGACGCAGATAAGAAAATTAAAGTGTTAAGCGGCGGTGAAAAAGCAAGGGTTGCTTTAGCAAAAACCATGATCAGTAAGGCTAATTTTTTATTACTGGATGAACCTACCAACCACCTTGACATTCATTCTAATGAATTGCTGATTGATGCGCTAAACCGGTATGAAGGAAGTCTTATTCTTGTTAGCCACGACCGTTATTTCATTTCTAAAACAGCCAATAAGATCTGGGAGATAGTTGACAAGGAGGTCAAGGAATTCAAAGGCAACTATGAAGAATGGGTAGAGTGGAAAGAACGTTCAGCGGTTCGAAATTCACAATTGGCTGGAACCAGGCGCACAGAAAATGCTGCAGGTGCTAAGGCACCAACTGCAACCGATAAAAAAGAGGAGCCACCAAAACCCGTTGTTAAAGCTGAAAAACAACCAATCAATAAAGAAGCGCAGAAAGAATTACAAAAACAGCAACGTTTATTTCAGCAAATAGAAAAACAGCTGGCAGAGTTCAACCAGAAAAAAATGGACCTGGAAAAACAATTAGCCCAACCTGACATTTATGCCAATGCGGATGAATTCAAAAAAACAGAAGTGGCGTATAAACAAATCCAGCAACAAATAAGTGCAGCCAATGTTGAATATGAAAAAGTGTTTGAAAAGATCATGCTTCTCGAGGAAGAGCTTTCTGCTTAAGCCATATGCATTTTAATAAAGTCACTAACCAGATAACTAATTAATCTTCCTGTAGAATCATTTGTTTTACCGGAAGATAATCTTGTAGCGCCTTCACAAATATGCAGGTAGGCGGCTTTTACATGGGCTGCACATAGGTTCACATATTGCCTGGCTTGTAAAGGTGTTACTCCATTGGGCGAACAGGCGCTGCTTAATACATTTTCAACACAGTCTAGGTCTAATTCAATACCACTGAAGTTGTCATCCGTAAATTCAATAGCATGGGAAACTGCCTGTCTGAAGCTTCTTTTCTCATGAATGAAAATGTCTTCAAAAGTGATACAGTCCAGGAATGGATTATTCACAATATCCATCCACACGTTTTGAGGAAGATAATTTTCATGAATACCGATAACACAATATTTCTGCATAAAGTTGTCATCCTCCGCGTATCGGAAACTGTTACCGCTATGCCTTCCTTCCGCCGGGCGGTAATCCGTATGTGCGTCCAGGTTGATGCAATTAATTTGCGGCAATTGAACCTGCTGCGCCTGGTGTAATCCTTTGGCTGCACCTTTAATCAAGGGGTAAGCGTTATTGTGGCCCCCGCCAATTACAATAGGAATTTTTCCGTGTGATGTAATTTGTTTAACCAGCCCTTCTACTTCTTCATCAATAGTATTTACAGCATGGCGGTAAGCAGCAATTTTCTCTTCGTCGGTATAAGCATTTTTATCTATCACAAATTGTATGTCTCCAAAATCAAAATGACCTATCACGGCCACTTCACTTCCTTCAAAAAAATCATTGCTTTGTATATTAAGAAAAGCCTGCAAAAAAGAAAGCCAGGCAGTGCTGGTGCCGGCAGTTCCATAATTGGCCTGAACGCCAATATCCTCAGGAATTCCAATCACTACATATTTTGTACTAAGGCTTTTAATAGAATTGACAATATCCGCGGTATCTCCCAATACCTGCACTCTTTCACCCATTTTGGTTTCAAACCGTCGAAGCTTTACTAAAGAAAGAATATCCTGTTTTGTATATGTCCTAAAATGTGTCAGGTTCATAATAGCTCTTTTCGTTCAATGAATTGGGGATCTTCAATTATTTCGTCATTTTCCTTTTTGTAGAATATCATTCCTATAGACAAAATAATACCCGTTGACAAAATGATGAAAAACAGAATGCCGTCGTTAAATGTAGTAAGTTTTAGATAAGACGGAATTTTATAAAATAAAACAATTGTAATTAACCCTCGTGGAATAAAAAATACTTCCGGAAATACCCTGGTATGAAAATAAAAGCGGAGATACAAATAGCGAACCACAAATAAAGCGATTACAATAAGGCTCCCTATAAGTACTACTTCCCTGCTATTAATCAAACTTAGTTCTATAGTATAGCCAAACAGCAAAAAGAAAAAAGTACGAATCAGAAAGGACGATTCGGCAGTGATCGAGTGAAGTAACTCACGCAACGGTTCCACTTGCTCGTGGGGGTACTTTTTCAGCAGGCGGGGAAACGGTAACAACTCCCAATTATTAATCAGCAATCCAAATATGAGTATGACCAGTAAAGAAGGAATGTGCAGAAGCTTACCACCTGAATAAATTAAGATCAGTAAAGAAAAAATGAGGAAGAACTTGATATTCATTTTTGTTTTTGTCAGCAACAGGAAAAGCAAAAAGGAAATAACCAGTGACAGTATCACGGCAATAAGAATACTTGCACCAAACAGGCCGAGAGATCTAACCGTAAGAATTTCCCTGGCGGCGAAATAATTGAAAAATAAAATACCGAGTATGTCAGAAAAGGAAGCTTCATAAATCAGGAATTCTTTCTTGTCTCGTGTTAAATGATGAATGCTGGGTAATACAATAGAGCTACTCATGATAGATAAAGGCAGTGCGTATATAATACACCTCGTGATTTCCTCGTGCAACCAATAATAAAGGATGGTAGAAATAATAGCCGCAGAAAAAATGAGGATGATGAGTGCAGCAAAGAAAGAGCCCTTTATAAGGGGCAGTTTGTTTTTGGTAATCTTTAAATCCAACCCCGCCTCTAAAACAATCATTATAAGTCCTACAACGCCAAGCCCTTCTACAATGATTTCAGGTATGTGGATTGAAAAATTGTTAGCATCTGCTATAGCCCGGAATCCAATTCCTGCAAATAGAAGCAATAGCACAGAGGGAACCTTAATATGCCGGCTGATTATAGAAAATAAATAAGATAAAACAATGAGACTACATAGCAAGATAAGAAGTGTCTCCGTGTTCATTCCCATAAATTGAAATTAGGAAAAAACACATCAATGCATCAAACCCATTCTCCCGCCAGCATTACTTTATCAATTAGATTACTGCCAAATGAATAAGGCAAATAAGCAAGAGAAGGAACAGGCTTAGTGATGACCAGGTTTGCTTTTTTGCCTTTTGTGATGCTACCTACCTGGTTGTGTAACTCCATAGCATATGCACCATTGATGGTGGCCGCATTGATAGCTTCTTCGGGTAGCATCTTCATTTGAATACAGCTTAACGCTACTACAAAATTCATGTTACCAGATGGGGACGAGCCAGGATTAAAATCAGAAGCCAAAGCAATTGCACAATTGCTTTCAATTAACTTTCTTGCGGGCTGATAAGGCATTCGTAAAAAGAAAGCAGCTGTAGGCAATAGTGTACCGATTGTAGATGAACCGGCTAATGACATCACTGCATCATCATCCATACTTTCCAAATGATCAACAGAAAGCGCATTCAATTTTATACCTGTTTGAACGCCGCCGGAAACATGCAATTGATTGGCATGTATTTTAGGCTTCAATCCAAATGTTTTGCCTGCTAAACAAATTCTTTCTGTTTCTTCGCGTGTAAAGAAGCCTTCTTCACAGAAAACATCGATGTAGTCCGCTAGTCCTTCTTTTTCAACAACAGGAAGCATTTCTTCAATGATTAATTGGATGTAACCTGCCCTGTTATTTTTATACTCTTCAGGAAAACTGTGGGCACCTAAGAAAGTGGCTTTGATAGGAATTCTCGAAGCGTTTTTCAACCGCTTTATGACGCGTAACATTTTTAGCTCTCCTTCTACAGTCAATCCATATCCACTCTTTATTTCGATGGCCCCGGTGCCATACCTGATCATTTCTTCCAGGCGCGTATAAGATTGTCTAAATAAATCATCTTCCGAAGTAGCATTGAGTTTTTTTGCTGAATTTAAAATACCCCCGCCTTTTGCAGCTATATCAGCATACGATAAACCTTTGATCTTATCTACAAATTCATATTCCCTGCTTCCTGCAAAAACCAGGTGTGTGTGGCTGTCGCACCATGAGGGCAACACAAACTGTCCGGCTGCCGAATAATGCAAGGGAAAATCTGAAAGCTGGAACTTTAGGTCTTCCATCTGGCCATAATCAACAATCAGATCACCTTCAATAATAAGATATGCATCGCTTATACAGGGAAGGTCCGCCAATTCTCTTCCACGCAACAACTGATATTTTTCCCTGGCATTAACCAGTGTTTGAATGTTTGTGATCAAAATAGCCATAACAAGACTAAAATACCACTGTTCTTCTTGTGTAAGAAATCAGAGTCTTTGAGAATAACTATACTTTTCTTCTTTTACAGGCCTTAAAAATCTTTCCAAGAAAGGAAATACATCGTTTTGTGACACAATAGTATATTCAGCAGCAGTATTTCCGCGACCAATTTTAACAGTGTACCCCTTCTCACGTAACAACCGGAACATGTCTTCGTCTGTTGTATCATCACCTATACACAACACAAAGTCAGGATTGAGATGACCCAGAAGGCTCATTGCTGTAGAGCCCTTGTCCACTCCAGTCATTCTTACTTCCAATACTTTATTTCCATCAACCACCTGGAGGGAAGTGTTGGTAATTAACTGCAACAAACTATTGCGCAGTTCCCTTGATCTTGAAAAACCAAGTTCGGGATACGTGTTGCGGTAATGCCATGCGAGCGTACTTTTTTTCTCTTCAATAAAAGAACCAGCACAGCGGTCAACAAACAATTGCATAAGAGGCCGGATCTGGTCTTTCCACTCTGTAGTTATATTTACCTGGTCTTTCCAAACGTCATTTTTATGTTTTACACTGACTCCGTGCTCAGCTACTAATGTCACGGGCAAGTGGCCTAGCCATTTATCCAGCGTTTGAATATCTCTTCCGCTAATAATCACGATTTCATTTGATTCATCATCTGCCATCTGTTTCAACAACTGCAACAACTCATCACTTGGAGTAGCAAGAGAAGGCATTTTTTGATAAGGCGTTAACGTGCCGTCATAATCAAGTAAAATACATCGCCTCGCTGCCCTGTTAAAATCGTTCTGTATCTTTTCGATTGTTTCTTCCTTTAATAAGTTCACTTTTAATGCCTCCTGCTCTTTTTTAGTTTCCATCAAACAATTTAAAAAGTCGCCCATCCATTTAAATACATCATAGTTGGCCAACCGTCTCTGCATATACGACAAGCGTGAACGTTGCTCCATCAATGGCATTGATAAAGCAGTATCAACAGCTTTTGCGACTTCATCAATGTCTGTGGGATTTACTAACAAAGCTTCATTTAGCTCATTGGCTGCACCTGTTAATTCACTTAGCACTAATACACCTTTATCAATGCAGCTGGCAACATACTCTTTGGCTACCAGGTTCATTCCGTCTCTTAATGGAGTAACTAAGGCAACATCTGCAGCCTGGTATAAAGCACATAGCTCTTCAAAAGTTAAATGATTATAGCGGTACATTACGGGTTGCCAATGGAGTGTAGAAAATCTTCCATTGATGGTGCTTACTTTTTCCTCTATACTTTTTTTTCGGTCAATATAGGTTGGAATAGCATCACGGGAAGGGATGACGTTTAAAATAAAAACAACTTTTTCAATCCACTCGGGGTAATCTGTAAGAAATTGTTCATACCCATCCAGACGGTAATTTAGTCCTTTCGTATAGTCGAGACGGTCAACAGAGAAAACGACTTTTTGGTTGTAAAACCTTTCTTCCAGGCTAGTAGCAATACCCACAACATCCTCATCGATACAAGCTTTTCTGAATTTCAGGTAGTCTATCCCAATGGGAAACAGGTCCGCTTTTATTAATCGATCATTATATTGAATATTACTAAACTGGCTTTCTGCTTTTAAAATCATTTTAGAGGAGTGGATGAAATGTTGCACATAGTCATGTGTATGAAAGCCAACAAGATCGGCACCTAAGATACCTTCCAATATCGCCTTTTTCCACTCTGAAGGCATCAGCCTGAATATTTCGTAAGATGGGAAGGGCGTGTGCAGGAAAAATCCAATAGTAGCACCAGGAACCTGCTGCCGTAATATTTGGGGCAATAAGAGCAGTTGGTAATCATGCACCCAGATGACATCATCAGGTTCTAAAATCGCAAGAATTTTATCCGCAAAAAACTGGTTAATCTTTTTATATGCTTCGAAATATTCTTTTTTGTTTTCTACCAAAGAAGGAAAATAGTGGAAAAGAGGCCATAATGTAGAATTAGAAAAACCGTTGTAATAATCCTCGTAGACTTCTTCATCAGGAAATACGGGGATGATGTTAAAATCCTTATCCGCTGCATCCATTTTCTGTACTTCTTTCCAATCCTCTTCAGCTGCATCCATACTCCCAACCCATATTCTTTCAGAATAAGTATTTGTTTCCGGGCCCTTTTTTTCAAAATAACTCTTAATGGCAGAGACTAATCCACCTGAACTTTGCCGCACTGTTACCTTATCACCGGTTCTATCAATAGCGAAGGGTAACCTGTTTGAAATAATCAACAATCTGCTCATAAATAAAGCCTTAGCAGTGACAATTAACCAAAAATCAGACCACCAGGCCTAAGAAGATTGATAAAGACATTGTTGAACAAGTGTTTAAATAAAAAAACCGTGAGCCAAAAGCCCACGGTTAAGGTTCTGCTATATGAAAGATTAATAAGGAGCCATATAAATAAGTGAAGTGCCGCCGGCACCGGTCCAAACAATTTTGTAATAATAATTACCTGCAGGGCAGGAAATTGCTTTGCCATCTTTATCCAATCCAAAAGTTACAGAAGCTGTTGCAGCTAAACGATTATGTTGAATTTGGCCAGATGTTAAGCGAAACTGGCAATTGGCACTAATAACAAGAGGTTCTGTAATTGCTGTAGTAAAGGCATTTCCAAAACGGTCTGTCCCCCACTCTGCAATGTTAGTTTTTAAACCATCAGTATGTGTTCCTGAAATGGTAATAGTTCCTCCGCCCGCAAGCGTATAAACTCTTTTACGGGCCACCTGCCAGGTACGTTGTGTACCATCTTCAAAAGTAATAGACATGTTGCTGCTATTGATAGCGTGTGTAATATTTGGACGACCAGTCAACAAGTCCCTTAATAAGCCACCATTTACATTAGTAAGCGTATGAGTTCCATTAATAGTGATGCTTTTTTTATCAAAGTTGCGAATGACTTTAAAGTTTTGATAAGTAACGGTCAATTCTGCGCCTACATCTTTCCAATGAACTCCAGAAGCCATTGAGATGATTACGGCACCTGTACGTATGTGTAAGCCACCGCAATCTGCACCATTATATGTGATCGTGATTTTTTTTGTGGCATTTAAAGTATCAAATGCGATAGTAGCAGCACAAATACTATCTCCAGTTAACCTACCGGTAATAGAATTACTTTGTTCAAGGGCCACATTCAAGTCCAAGTTCACGGCATCCATCTCGCTGGACACACGGGTCTGATCTTCTGTATGAGCGGCTAATTGAGGATTTTGTTCTTCCTGTTGGCTTGAATCCTTTTTACAGGCGATAAAAGTGGTTAGAAGCGTCAGTACAAGCACTGACATAAAGCGGCTGTTTAGTTGCATAGGGTTCGTTTTAATTTTTCGGTTAATGTTGGGTGATAGACTGCCACCCAATATTAAAGTTTAAAGGATATTGTTTATTAGCTTTTTAATGAGGCACAAATTATTATACAATCAAGTAAAATACAAGTAAGTAGTTTTCATGTTTAAATTGGCGTTATTGTACGAAGGGTTTATACGAGCGCCTATGTTCCGTTGTACAGCTGAATGTCGTATTCTTATTTATTGCAATCTTTTCTCTATATCCAAATCAAACTTTTTTGCTGTTTCTTTTGCCATTTCGTAACCTGCATCTGCATGCCGTATTACGCCCATCCCAGGATCGTTCCTTAACACTCGAGTCAATCTTGCCGCTGCATCTTCCGTTCCATCTGCTACAATCACCATTCCTGCATGGATGCTGTACCCCATACCAACTCCGCCTCCATGATGCAGGCTTACCCAACTGGCGCCACCAGCCGTATTAACCAATGCATTTAATATAGGCCAGTCAGCTACTGCATCGCTTCCGTCTATCATAGATTCTGTTTCCCGGTTAGGAGAAGCAACAGAGCCAGTATCCAGGTGATCTCGGCCGATAACTATTGGTGCTTGTACCTTTCCTGTTCTGACTAATTCATTAAAGGCAAGTCCTGCTCTTTCTCTTTCTCCTTGCCCCAACCAGCAAATACGGGCCGGTAATCCCTGGAAAGCTATTCTTTCTTTTGCCAGTTTTAACCAACGTTGTAAGGAATTGTTTTCCGGAAACATGTTGGCAATTATTTCATCTGTTACAGCAATATCAGAGGGATCACCGCTTAAAGCTGCCCACCGGAATGGCCCTTTTCCCTCACAAAAAAGCGGGCGTATATAGGCTGGAACAAAGCCTGGGAAATCAAAAGCATTTTGCAACCCTTTTTCTTTAGCTCTTGCACGGATATTGTTCCCATAATCAAATGTGATAGCACCTTTCTTTTGCAATTCTAGCATCAATTGAACATGTCGACACATGGAATTATAAGCATAGTCAAGATACTGTTCGGGGTTTTTGTCACGCAAAACCTTTGCCTGCTCATATGAAATTTGGTGAGGCCAATAGCCAATTAACGGATCATGGGCAGAAGTTTGATCAGTAAGTGTATCCGGAATAATGTTTCGTTCTGCTAAACGCTCTAACAAATGCACAGCATTGCATAACACACCAATGCTTATCCCTTTTCCTTGTCCTTTGTATCTTTGCGCCCGATCTATAGCTTCATCAATATCGATTACCTTTTCATCAAGATATTTTGTTTCCAGGCGTTTATCGATGCGCCACTCTTCCACTTCTGCAATCAAGGCAACACCTCCATTCATAGTTATAGCTAACGGTTGTGCCCCACCCATACCGCCTAAACCTGCTGTTACATTCAAAGTACCTTTTAAGCTTCCTCCGAAATGTTTATTAGCTGCAGCGGCATAGGTTTCATAAGTGCCTTGCACAATTCCCTGGGAACCGATGTATATCCAACTACCGGCTGTCATTTGGCCATACATCATCAATCCCTTTTTTTCCAGTTCGTCAAAATGCTTCCAATTAGCCCAGTTAGGGACCAATTGCGAATTAGAGATCAATATCCTTGGGGCATTATTGTGTGTTTTTAAAATGCCAACTGGCTTACCACTTTGTATCAAAAGTGATTCATCATTTTCGAGTATTTTCAACGCAGCAATAATGTTATCTAAGGCTTCAAAGTTGCGTGCAGCTTTTCCTCTTCCGCCGTACACTATTAAATCATCGGGCCGCTCTGCCACTTCCGGGTTAAGATTATTCAACAACATTCTTAATGCAGCCTCCTGGATCCATCCTTTGCAACTTAATTGCGAGCCGGTCGGGGTTTTATATTTTATAGGATCATATCTGGTAAATGTTTCAGTAGGCATAGCAAACGATATTTATTGCTAAAATATTGATCTTTTAGGCACCGGTTATTCTGAGAAGAAATTAGGGACGTTGAAATTTTGTTCAGATCTGTTATTCTTTATGTATTGATTATGCAGAATAGAATTGAAAATGTACAAGAGAGTGACACAACGAAAGTTGATAGTAATGCTTTAGCCCGGTAAATTAATCCAATACCTGTGATACTTTAGCCATGCTGAACCCCAAAAACCAAAGCCTTATTTTTGTCATCAAATAAGTGATTATAATGGATGTTAAGAATAACATACTGGAAACGATAGGCAACACACCGCTTGTACGCTTAAATAAAATTACCAAAGACCTGCCTTGCGATGTGTATGCAAAAGTGGAGTATTTCAACCCTGGAAATTCTATAAAGGATCGAATGGCAGTTAAAATGGTAGAGGTGGCCGAGGCAGAAGGAAAATTAAAGCCCGGCGGAACTATCATTGAATGTACATCGGGCAATACAGGTTTGGGGCTGGCCATGGCAGCAGTTGTGAAAGGATATAAATGCATTTTTGCCACAACAGATAAACAATCACAATCAAAAGCAGATATTTTGCGTGCATTGGGTGCCGAAGTTATTATTTGTCCTACCAATGTTGAGCCTGAGGACCCGAGGAGTTACTATCAAACTGCTGCTCGGCTGGCAAGAGAAATACCTAATTCTTATCTGATGAACCAGTACGATAATCTAGCGAATCGTTTGGCGCATTATGAAAGCACAGGTCCGGAAATATGGAACCAGACAGACGGAAAAATCACGCACCTGGTGGTAACGGCCGGCACCGGCGGAACAGTAACCGGAACAGCGCAATACTTAAAAGAAAAGAATCCTGATATCCAGATCTGGGCCATAGATGTATATGGTTCTTTGCTTACAAAGTATTTCCGTACCGGAGAAATAGATATGAACGAAGTACATCCATACATATCAGAAGGTTTTGGTGAAGACTTCGTTCCGCAGAATTATGACATGAGTGTTATTGATTATTTTGAACAGGTAACAGATAAGGATGGGGCTGTAATGACCCGCCGACTGGCAAAAGAAGAGGCATTGTTTTGCGGTTATAGCGCGGGCAGCTGCATAACCGGCCTATTGCAATTGAAGGACAAACTAAAGAAGGGTGACCTGGTCGTTGCAATTCTTCATGACCATGGAAGCCGATACGTAGCTAAAGTATACAACGATCAGTGGATGGCCGAACGCGGTTTCTTTGATGTGAAGAGTTTCAAAGATGTAGTGAATGCAAGAGCCAAACAAAAACTCATTACAGTGGAACCTACGCAATCTGTATCTGACGCTGTGGAGCTGATGAAAAAATATGATATTGAACATATCCCGGTTGTAAAGAACGGGGGTGACCTTATTGGTTCTATAAGCGAGAACGGTTTGTTTCAAAAAGTGTTTAGCAATCCGGAGATTAAAACAGAAAAAATAGAACGCGTGATGGAGAAGGCATTCCCCGTAGTAGCTTTTGACACGGCTGTAGAAAGGCTAAGTACCTTAATCAATAAAGAAAATGGTGCTGTTTTGGCAAAAGATGAAAGTGGTAACTACCACATTGTTACCAAGTACGACGTTATCCAGGCACTTGCTTAGAAGCCATTTTTAACCTCCCAATGGCGTATAAAATATTTAAGCGAAGAACTCATCAGTAGGGTTCTTAAGTGCCTACCATTATAATTTCAGCCTAAGCACAAACTCAATTATCGTAAACTTCCTATTGATATATGTGCTTTTTGCGAAGCACAAATACGAGTCTTTACGATGCCAGCAGTAATTACCATAGACACAAAAAAGGGCAAATATGCAATTGTAAAGACTGTAGCAACCGGTTAGTTTTGTGTCAGAAGTTGATTGATATAAATAATCCAATATCCAGCAAAAAGCCAGACCAAAACCAACATCCTATCTGTCCAGTATCTGAAAAAACTAAAACCGTCCAAAAAGAAATTGTCCAACGTTCCTTTTGAAAAACCAACGGTTAAAAATCCAATATCAATCAACTTCTCCTTTTTAGGAAAAGTCCTGTGAAAGCCACCCATTTCGAAAAACCCGTTTTTAAGTTCCAATTATCCTCTTAAACCGTCCAGTCCTCTGAATGCCGTTCCAACGAGATGACTGTAATCTATCACTATCCTCTACCGAAGAAATTGTAAGGATCATCCATTCTCCTGCTTAACCTTAAAGGTAAAGCAGGAGGAAGGTGATAGTTAATTTGTAAACGCTTATTTTCCTCTTCTTTTTGTCACCATCAGTATTGCTCCTATCGTCTTTCGTTGTGTCACTCACTTATACATTCTGTAACTCTGTTCGTCACTTTGCAGCTTTTAATTACTTTGCATAATGTCTTTTTATAATGACCAGCTGGGAGGACTGATTGAAATTAAAAAACCGCCCAAACGTATTGTATCAGTAGTGCCTTCACAAACAGAATTATTGTACCATTTAGGTCTTGATTCGGAAGTTATTGGCATCACCAAATTTTGTGTGCATCCCGAAAAATGGTTTAGAACTAAAACAAGAATTGGTGGCACAAAGCAATTACATCTAAACAAAATAAAAGAATTACAGCCCGATTTAATCATTGCTAACAAGGAAGAAAATGCGAGGGAACAGGTTGAAGCCATTGCAAAACACTTCCCTGTGTGGGTCAGCGATATAAATAATTTAAAGGATGCTTTGGAGATGATAACCACTGTTGGAGAAATAACAGGCAAACGAAAACAAGCTCAATCATTAATTACACAAATTGAAACCAACTTTTCGGGACTTCCACATCCAACTCAAAAGACCAACTTCAGGACTGCCTACCTCATCTGGAAAGACCCGTACATGACCGTTGGAGGCGATACTTTTATTAACACCATGTTGGGTTATGCCGGTTTTGAAAATGTTTTTGCCGGTCAAACCAGGTATCCGGAAATAACTATTGAACAACTCCAAACTGCTAATTGTCAATTCCTGTTTCTTTCATCAGAGCCCTATCCATTTCAACAAAAGCATGTTGATGAATTGCAAAAAAATTTACCTGACACAAAGATCATGTTGGTTGACGGGGAAATGTTCAGTTGGTATGGCAGTCGCCTGGTAAATGCACCTGCTTACTTTCACCAGATCAGGCAGGAAATAGAAGCTTTATCCTTATTTTAGATGATGGAGGAAAACGTTCAGCCATCCCGAAAAAAAACCTTCTACCCGATAAATAAAAGTCTGCGTACCTATTTAAAAACGCATGGTCGTGAAATAGCCTTGCCCGTTTCGTATAAGGACCTTCTTAAAATAACGTTTTCCGTTCCTCTAAAAGATAAAGATGGCAAAGACACACTATGGGAAAAGGCTTTGTATGATATGCGTGACTGGGAGTTCATCAAAGAAGGCCTTATCAATTTGTATGCACTATTAAAAACGGAGGGTGATTATAGTTTCACCAAACACCTTGATGTAGCAAGAATTGACTATTGCACTTTTGGAAACTCCAACCCTTTCCGGATCAGGATCGTTAACCGTTATAATGACAACTACGATCATTATTACATAAAAAAAGAAGATGCTTCAAGAGTGTATGGACTGGAATTGGAGCACCTGCTTTCACCCAACCGTATTACATTTTTAACTGCTAAGGATACATTAGTGGAAGAGCATATTCCTGGCTTGCCCGGTGATGTTTTTATTAAAGACTACTTAGACCGTTCCGAAACAAACAAGATCAGGTTGGCCAAGGAATTTGTAAAGTTTAATGAACGCTGTTTCATTCGTTTATTAGGAGACATGAGAAGTTACAACTTTGTCGTAAACATTACTCCGGATATTGAAGATTACCAGTACCGCATCCGTGCTATTGATTTTGACCAGCAATGCTACGAAGGCAAAAAGAATTTATATCTACCTCAATTTTTTAAAGAAAACATTGATCTGGTAGAATTGACATTAAAGTATCTGAACCAGGATTCTATTGAACAATACCAGGCAGAAGAAAGAACCCTGATTGCTTATCGAATGGCAGCATCCCGCTACCGCATCAAAGATCTTTTGGATATTATGACAAAGGATGTTATTTCCACAGATGAAAAAAGAACACAACTAAGGCAGGAGCTGTCAGAACATTTTGGAAACAAACAATTCCTTCGGTGTAAGACCATGGGAGAAATAGTAAAACAGATTTTACGCTATACGCTTAAACCGCATCTTTCCCGAATTCAACGCAATCTTGGAAAAATCATAGACTGAGCGATTCATTATGTAATCCATTTATTATTACCATCTGCCTTATCTTAGCGCCTTTTTATACGATTGCCTGCTTTTGGGAATTCATTAAACAACAAACCCCGAAAGAATTACAAATGAAAAAATACAAACCCGGTGTGCTTTTTGGAAAAGAACTGGAAGCACTTTTAAAAGATGCCAAAGACAAGGGCTTTGCTTTACCAGCTGTAAACACTATTGGCACTAACAGCATCAATGCAACACTCGAAACCGCAGCAAAGGTCAACTCTCCTGTCATTATCCAGTTTTCCAACGGTGGGGCGCAATTCATTGCCGGCAAGGGAATGCCAAACGACCAGTTGCAGGGAAACATTTCAGGCGCTGTTTCAGGCGCTTTACATATCCATAATGTAGCAAAGTACTATGGTGTAGCTGTTGTGTTGCATACCGACCATGCTTCAAAAAAATGGTTGCCATGGGTAAGCGGAATGATTGATGCAGGCGAACAGTATTTTAAAGAAAAGGGCCAACCATTATTCAGCTCCCACATGCTGGATCTTTCAGAGGAACCCATAGAAGAGAACATAGAAACTTCTGTTCAATTTTTTAAGAGAATGGCGCCTCTTGGTATGGGAATAGAAATAGAATTGGGTGTAACCGGTGGCGAAGAAGATGGAGTAGACAACAGTGGAATTGAAAACGATAAATTGTATACACAACCCAAAGAAGTTGCTTATGCCTGGGAAGAACTAAAAAAAATCGGGAACCTGTATACCATTGCTGCTGCATTTGGTAATGTACATGGGGTTTACAAACCAGGCAATGTGGAGCTTCGTCCTGATATCTTACGCAATAGCCAGGAATATATTGAACAACATTTCAAAACTGAAAAAAAGCCGGTTTATTTTGTTTTTCATGGCGGTAGCGGCTCTCCTCAAAATCAAATTCGGGAGGCAATCAGCTATGGCGCAATTAAAATGAATATTGATACTGACTTACAGTGGGCTTTTTGGGATGGTATATTAGGCTTTTATAAAAAGAATGAAGGTTATCTGCAAGGGCAGTTAGGCAATCCTGAAGGAGAAGATAAACCCAATAAAAAATATTACGATCCCCGGGTTTGGTTGCGCAAGGCAGAAGAAAGTTTTTCCAAACGACTGGAGATTGCTTTTGATGACCTTAATTGCATCAATCGTAACGCTTAGAAATTCAAAGAAAATTTTTTTCACAAAACGCAACGATGCACCTGGTAATGGTTGTCATCTATGCGTCTTATTTTTACTTCTCCCTGATAGTTCTCTATCTACAGATTTTGCTACTTTGCCTTCT
>DAIQPL010000029.1:0-22901 GCA_036787395.1 Flavisolibacter sp.
GCTCTTGTACAATTTTAGCGGGGGCGGGCAATTTACCGGCTTTCAAAATGTTGGCAAGATCGGTTGATTCTTCTGGCGTAAAGTTCCCGGAGATCTCTGTATTACCACCGGTGATAGGGCCGTTATTGGCGACAGGTGCAGAATAAACAATATCATCTAATACGATCGCTATTGGTCTTTTTTGCTCATAACTTTTCCTTGTAAGCTGTTCCCATTGGCGAGAGCCGATGGTGTTGGTTGTCATGGTAACACTGGGCTTACCAAACTGGTCAAATGATGCCCTGGAAGAAGTTACCACCTCACCTTCCATAGGTGCTTTTTCGTTCCCGTTCGTTTTTAATACATAGAAAGGAACCAGTTTTTGCTGTTTCCCCTTTGCGTCCCGGTTGGGTATACCATAAGCAAACATCGCGTCAGCAGGAAAAGTGCTCCGGATTTCTTCTTTGTTTAAGTACTCTCTTAAAGCAGCAGTATCTTTTACAGCTACAGTTAATCCTTGCTTGAAGAAGTCCTGCATTAAAGATCTTTTTCCAGCCAGGCTTGTGTCGGAAGCTTTCTTACCAGTATCGTTTTTTATTTCATTTGATAATATCGCGGCAGCTGAAGTGTCGGATTTGTTTTTACTTGTGTCCACCGTGCCTTTGCTGGTATCAGCAGTGACTGGTGTAGGAGAGGATGAGTTCCCCGTCACCAACCGGCTATAAGCCTGGTCAGCAGCCACCAGAGAATTTTGCAGTTCCTCAATTTTATAAACTTCCCAAAACTGTAAGTTGGCAGAAGATTGAAGGTATTTACGTACGCGTTCCTGGTCCTGAACACCTGGTAACTCAACAGTAATGATACCACGAGTGGGGTCGGGATTAATATTGGGTTGTGCTACACCAAACTGGTCAATACGGGTGCGCAGTACGCGGAAAGTACGGTCAAAAGCATCATTAGCTTCTTTTCGAATTTCGCTTACCACTTTATTATTGTCATCCGTAATTTTTATACGATCCTGGTTACCGTTGGCAAACAGGGAGGCTAAACGACCGCTTGGATTCAGTTTCTCATATTCTTCTCTAAATAAGGTAACATAATCAGCACTGCTGTTTGCCTTTCTCACCTGGGCATTCTCAAGCGCTTTTAAAAACTTAGGGTCTTTTGAATTGTTAGCCATGGAGCGGAGAAGACCGGCCAGTTCAACTTCCATAGTAACGTTAATTCCACCTTGAAGGTCAAGGCCAAGATTCAATTCATTTTCTTTTGCCTGCTGGTAGCTGATAGCGCCAGTAGTACCATAATGAACTGTTACATCTTTTGTGCTGTCAAGCAATCTTTTGAGGCGGGCTTTATAAACAGAATCCTTCACTATCTGGTTAGCGTTTGGATACGTTACAGCCACGTATTGTTTAGCTTTTGATTCGTACTTACGTTCGTGGCCACGTACTACCCAGGTAAAGGATAGCATGTAAATGGAATAAAGGACAAGGAGAATTGTAAAAACACTAATCAAAATACGGCTTGGGCCTCTAGATTGCATACACGGGTTTTTTTAAGAGTGGGCAAAGATAGTTTTTTCACCTTAATTTCAGCTTTAATTATAGCCCTTTTGAACGGCTAAAAAGGCCTGTTGAAAGCCTTTTAGCCTTTTTTTAGCTTTATCGTAAGTAACCATGTCTGCCTCTTGCGACTACCGCCAACCGCAATAACATTTATCCATTTTGTTTACTCTCTTAGATTTTCCAAAAAGATAATTTGAGTTTTTGCCTTTTAAGTTTGGCTTTAGTTTTTAGTACCCGGAGTATAAAAATATGCGCTTTTAAGATGAAGAATAACTTAAGGAAACGTATACAATGCTGATTAAATTCTAAACAAGGATGCGATGGCGCTTCAAAAACCACACGCTTCAACACGGTTATAAAATCCGTCCATAAAAAACGCTCCGCTTACACAGAGGTAAGGCCTTTTGCTTCTGCAATGCCTTCTGTGTTGGTTGACGGACTTTTATCATTGTTGTAAGCAATTATTGCTGATGTTATTATTATAGCTATTATACCCGCCAGGAGAGTTACTCTTTTAATTTTAAAAAGCGCGGAGGTTAGTTTAATACAGCAGTTTCACGTAAAGTTTCTACCAGTTTGTTGTAGCGTGACTTTGGTAATTCCCGCTTTGCTTTTGTAAATAATGTTTTGTACACAACTTCCGGCGCCGACCTTTCAACGGCACGTAACCAGGTAGCTGCTTCTGCATTGTTGATGCCGCGGAGCATCCATTTTGAGTAAAAATCCTGGTGCCATGGCTGGGTGTTTTGCACAATACGTTGTTGTATCTGCAAAATCTCTGCATCTGTGTAATAACGCCACAAAAGCTGGTTGAGAATATCCTCTTCCTTTGCCATATGCTGGAGGTTAAAAACAAGAAAAGCTACAAATTCAACATTGATCCTTTTGCCGGCAGCCGCCCTGACTTCTGCTTTTAAGAAACCAGCAAAAGCATCAATTGATGTATTCAACTGGCCGGATAAGCGACGGTCAGTTACATGCTCCTGTTCAAAAGCATCCACTACAGAAGGCTCAAACTGCGAAATTGCAGAAAGAATAAATTTGTCTTCCCTGTGCGCATGCTCATCAAACAACATGACCACCTCTTTTACTTTTGAAAAAACTTCTTCGGCTTCGGCTTCTATTGTAAAATCGGTTTGTTGTAAACTAATAGCTGCATCATAAAGGGCTGCCCTGAGTCCCTTATGGATTTGATTAAAAATGTTTACGCGTGGCATAATTGGAACGTTTATGAATGTTGATTTTGAATTGGTTTACTTCTTTAATTGCGTTAATGACAGTACAAATCTGCTTCTAAGTTTGCCCTATCTAAATACCATTATGCATGAAGTGAAAAATTGAAAGAATGAGTTGGCGTGTTGTTTTTGACCTTAAATTGTCAAGGCAAAAAGATGAAGTGATAGTTAGAATGGATGAAATGTTTTTAGCGCTGAATGAAATGTCCCGATTTCACAGCCGCTCTGCCTAAATTTGAATGCTTTAATATTCAGTGCTTTGATACGAATTGTTATAAAGATTGTTCTCTCTTTATTGGTGGTTGCTCCTGCTTGTGCCCAGCAAGCAAAGCAATATGCATTCAAACATTTTTCTGTTTCAAACGGATTGGCTTCAAATACCGTAAGCGCCGCGGTGCAGGATAGCGACGGTTATATATGGCTGGCTACTGTAAACGGTCTTCAACGTTATGACGGCAATAGCTTTATTACGTTCAGTTCAGACGAGAAGAACCCATTCTCTATTCCCTCTACGCATATTATTTCTTTATTTGTTGATAAGGACAGAAATCTTTGGCTGTTAGGCGATGATCACAAGGCCGGTATATTTGATACTAAAAAATTTCTTTTTAAGGAAGTGCCTGTAACCGGCAGGAAACCTTTTTACGATCCGGTGGCCTTCCAGGAATTACCAACCGGTGAATTGTTATTAAAAGCTAATGGTTTGTTGTACCGGTATGTAAAAACGAAGAACCAGTTTATACCAGTCAATGATTTGTTTCCACTGCCAGATAAATGGAAGCTCAATACAGTTCATTGGGATGTTTCCCGCAAAAAATACTGGATCAGTTGCGATTCGGGATTAGTGCAATTTGATCCGGTTACAAAACATGTCAATTACAGGGGACACAATATTGAAAAAGATCCAATCATTGAAACCTTTACAGAGCAGAGATATCCGTTTCGTGTACTGACCGATAGCAGGGGTGACCTGGTCTTCACTTACTGGAAGCCAATGACAAGCGCTCCCGTTATTGTCAGGTATAATAATCAGACAAGAAAACCGGAAACATTTGGCTTGTCGCCTCAATTGGGCTACCACGAGATAACGGGTATTTTGCTACAGAGAAATGGAAGGCTTTGGGTTTATGGAATGCCTTTTTTTATGGAATGGACAGATGAAAAACAACCTTTTGTTCTTTTATCAGGTGAAAACCTCGACGAACCAAGAATTAAATATGATTATGCATATCATGCTTTCGAAGACAGGGAAGGCAATGTATGGATGTCGACTGATAATGGTGTTTATCTTTTTAACCCGGACGCCCAGGTATTTAATACCTATGGTCTTTTACGGCCGGGTGATAAAGCAGCGCAGGAGCGTCCTGTAACTTCTCTTACGCAGACACAAGATGGAAAGATTTTTATAGGTACCTGGGGTTCCAGCGGCATCTATTGTTATGACAACAAATTTAAACCGCTACCCTTACCATCAGGTTTTGGTGAAAAAGGAAAACATTATTCAGTTTGGGATATGGCAGTGCATCCCAAGAACGGGAACTTATGGATAGCATTACAGGGAGGTGGCATCGTAGTCTATGATCCTAAGACTAATCGGGGCGAAGAACTTTATCCTGAAATTTTTGGAATGTCCACGATAAGGCAAATAGACGAGGATACTTCTGGCAATATGTGGTTTGGTACACAAAGTGGAAAAATTATTAAATGGAATTATAAAAAAGCAGCCAATGATCCTTCCATGGGGTATGAGCTTATTTGCCAGACAGCAACGGTACTGAAAGTGCATTACGAATACCAGGGCTATATATGGGCCGGCACGGCAGAAGGTTTGTTGAAAATCGACACCCGCACAAATAAGGTTGTAAAAAAATTTACTAAAGACAGTGCACCAGGCGAACGGCTGTTCTCAAATATTGCCGGGGACATGACTTATTATGATGACAGCACTTTAATTGTTACAGCAGGCGCCATAAATATTGTCAATACCAAAACCAACAAAATAAGCTATATATCAACGGCGGATGGACTTCCTTCTAACACAACGGAGTCTGTAGAAAAAGATGAAAATGGAACACTGTGGGTAGGCATGACAAATGGAATCTGCCGGGTAAACCTGCAAAAAAGACTGGTTAGTTATTTTGACCGCAGGGATGGAATAGCGTACGATAAGTTTTCTAAAACTGGCGTGCAGGAATTAAAAGACGGGCGACTTGTTTTTTTTACGGAGCATAATTTTCTTGTTTTTGATCCGGAAACTTTTGGGCAACAGCATACTCCGCCAAAACCCTACCTTACTTCGTTTATGCTGGGAGGTAAACCTCTGTCCATAGACTCACTTTCTAGGTCTGGCAGGGTAGTTCTTAGTTACGATCATACAGCTATTGGTATTGATTTTAGTGCATTAAGTTATTTACAGCAAACTAAAGTGCACTTTTATTATATGTTGGAAAACCTGGATAAAGATTGGATTCACACCGATCGCCCTATTGAAGCAACGTATAATTATCTACCGCCGGGCTACTACACCTTTAAAGTAAAAAGTGAAAATACAGATGGAATTACCAGCAAAGAAATTGCTTCTATTCCTATTTTAGTACGGCCTCCCTTCTGGAATACCTGGTGGTTCTACGGCCTGGTTATTTTGTTAGTTGTAACTATACTCTACGTAATTGATAAGGAGCGTATAAGCAAGAGAACCTCCCTGCGGGAAATGCGAAGAGAAATTGCAGCGAACCTGCATACAGAAATAAGCAATACACTCAATAACATTAATGTGCTAAGCGAAATTGCTAAGATCAAAGCAGATAAGAACATTGAGCAGTCAAAAGAATTTATAGGCCAGATCAGCACCAAAAGTCGGTATATGATGGAAGCTATGGATGACATGCTGTGGAGCATTGATCCACAGAACGACAGCATGCGTAAAACAGTGCTTCGTATTAAAGAACTAACAGAGGGGATGAGGGCTTCTTATGATGTGGATATAGACCTGATCCTTGATCATAAAGTGCAAGCCCTTGAACTGGATATGAAATTCAGGCATGACCTTTTTTTCTTTTACAAGGAATCGATGACCTTTCTTCTTGATAATATATGTTGCCGACAAATATTCGTGAACATCAACCAGGTAAAGTCTAAAATGATGATCGAGATACTTTCTGAGTGTGATGAGATGACAGAAGAATTCAAAAATAAGTTTCAGAAGACAATTCATAAAAGAACAGTAGAACTAGGTGCAACTATGGATGTAATAGCAGATAATAAAAGCTTTTCTGTGGTTTTGTATGTGAACCTAAGGTGATGATAGGTAGGAGATAAAATAAGCGGCCTTCTGCTACTATTTTACATAACAAATCCTTAAAGGCATGCAGTCTTAAGATGCTTTGCATCCCTTTAAGGATTTAGTTATTCCGGAATTTTAACTCTTGTTGCCGTAGTTTATTCGATTACTTACTTTCCCAACCAGGTTTTGAACTCTGTTACTTTTTCGCGGCTTACGATGGCTTCTTTTTCAGTTTCCGGTTTTAAATGTAATAACAAACGATTGCCGAAATAATCATGAATTTGCGAAACACTGTTCACGGAAATATAAAAGGAACGGCTAATGCGGAAGTACTTGTCTGGGTCAAGCATTTCATTTAATTCGTCCATTGTATAATCCACTACGTACTTTTTATTGTCTACTGTTTTAAAAAAGTTGAGCCGGCCATCACTAAAGAAATAGGCTATGTCATCTATTTCAACAGAAACCAGTTTTTGTCCATGTTTTACCAGGAAGCGTTTGCGAAATTCCTTTGTCTGTAATTTTTGTTGGAGCTCTTTTACCAGGTCTTCAATGAGAATCTGCGGTGTACCTGCCTCAGGGGTATATATTTTTTTCATCTCCCGGTATTTTTCAAGCGCAGCATGCAGGTCTTCTTTTTGTACCGGTTTTAATAAGTAATCAACACTGTTTACTTTAAAAGCTTTTAATGCATATTCGTCATAGGACGTGATGAAGATGACCGGGCTTTTTACTTGTACATGATTAAAAATCTCAAAGCTTTGTCCATCCGCGAGTTCAATATCCATAAGGATAAGATCCGGAGATGGGTTGCTTTGCAACCAACTGACCGTACTTTTTATACTATCGGCTTCACCAACTACAGTTGCCGATTCGTCTACACTTAGTAAGGTCTTTTTTAATTTTTTTACAGCTAGTTCTTCGTCTTCAACAATTAAAATTTTCATATGCCTGATTTATAGTGGTTCGATAGTGACTAATTTTTGATCCGAAACCTTACTCCATATTAAAGGTAAAACCACACTAAAAGTGGTAACGTCTTCTAATACCTGGAATCCCGGCTGGTTCAACAACTCATATTTACTCCTTATATTATCCAAACCAATTTTATTTGATGGTCCCTTGATCTTTCTTACTTGCAGGTTATTGCAAACTACCAATTTGTTGCCAGTAGTAGTAAAAATATCAATTACTAATGGCTTGTTTTTAGAAAGTGCATTATGCTTTACTGCATTTTCAACTAATAGCTGAAGACTTAGCGAAGGGAGAAGATAATTTTCGTATTTTTTATCGAACTCTATTTCTATTTGGACGGCGTCCCCGTGTCTTGTTTTTAGAAGGCGATAATACGACTCAATAAAACGTATCTCTGTTTGCAAGGTGCTCAGTCCATCCTGGTTATTTCGCAAAAGATAACGATAGACCTTGCTTAATTCATTTAAGAAGACCTCTGCTTGTTTCCGGTCCTCCGAGATAAGGGACGACAACGTATTAAAACAATTAAAAAGAAAGTGAGGATTCACCTGGCTCTTCAGGGTTTCAAACTCCTGCTGAATGGTTAACTGTTCCAGCTTTTCCTTTTCGTTAGCCGATGTTTTCAACTGGTGGAATGTATAGTCAGCTTCCCACATTGACGTAGCCATCAGGGTAAGAGCCAAACTGCAATAGATAGCAATTTCAAGTTGATCAGTGTTTAGATTATAGCCTAAAAAATGAATGGCATCAAAGGAATAGAATATAAAACTGAATGCTAAAGATCGTATTAGGAAATGAGCTACACCTAAGATGATTAAACGTGTACGCGTTTGTTTGATGTGGGGAAACCGGGTCCTGAGCCGCTTCATAATTGCTATCTGGATATACCACGAAACGCATCCCACCAGGAAAATGATAGGGAAGGAAAAAAGCCATAACTCAGCGTCATGGAATATCCTGTTTCCATACAAAAGATAATTCACCAATAAGCATATGAAAGGCATCATTACAAAATGCGACCTCCATTCAACTTTGCTTGGATTTATCCACTTCTTCATGCTTCAATCAGTTCTTTACTAGGTATTAATGGCAGCCGTATGGTTCTTTCTTCAGGTGTTTCTTCAATCATAACTTCTTTTTGGCAAAGAAGCCTGAATTTTTTGGTGATATTTTCAATGCCCTGGTCAAAACAGTCACTACAGTTTAATTTGGGCTGTACGGTATTTTTTATAACCAGTTTCCCATCCATTGTCTTTATTTCAATTACTAAAGGACGGTTTTTAGTTATAGTATTAAGGGTTAAAATATTTTCAAAAATCATTTGCAACGTAAGAGGTGGAACCCGGTGGTGATAATACACGCTGTCGATATCCACTAATAAGCTTAAACCGTCTCCATATCGTGCTTTTAATAAAAAATAGTATGACCTGATAAAGCCAACTTCGGTTTGCAATTCTACCAGTTGCTCCTCATTGTTGCGAAGCAGATACCGATAAACTTTGCTCATATGGTCGAGAAAGTCTTCTGCTTTTTCCGCATCTTCCTGGATCAGGCTTGACAAAGTGTTTAACCCGTTAAAAAGAAAATGAGGATTCATCTGGCTTTTCAAGCCCAACAACTGGCTTTGCATGTATTCTTTTTTCAGCTGTTCAGTTTCAGTATGTGTTGCCCGGTAGTTTTCAAATCTTGAAACACCTTCATTTAAAAAAGTCAGAAATACATTCATCACCACAAAGGTGACAAAGCATTTTGCAAAGTTTCTTTCATCGTATTCATATCCCATAAAGTTGAAAAGGTCATATCCCCGGCATACAATAGAAAGATAGACCCCTGTCATTATTATAAAGATGGTGATGCAAATAGCCAAACGTTTAAATAATTCATGGTCCCCGGGAAACCTTCTGCGTAAAGAAATAGCCACAAACCCATAGATGCTAAAGGCAATACACAGCAGGAGAAAGGTGACCAAAGTGGCCCAAATAAAAACGCTTACTTCTTTAAAGTAACGACTGCCAAAAAGAAAATAATTCATCAATAGGGTCATCGGAAACATAGTCCCCACCATGATAGGGATGTCCTTGTTGCTGTATTTTGGAATATCAACATGAAACGCCATTGATTCACAATTTAACATCTTTACTGCCTTACTGTTTTAGCTACCTTGCTAGTTGAATCTTCGAAGGGATGAATTGTTACAAACCACGTATGAATTGCATTGTTTTAAATTGTAATAACATGTTATTATGTGACGATACTTTAAGCCTGGTGCATGTGGTGCACTAATTGCAAAGGGTTTCATTCTTTTTCTAATAATGAGTTGTTCCTTGTATCCGGCATCATTGTATATACTAGTAAAGAAATAAAAATACAGCCGGTTACATACCAATAAAAATAAGATTCATGGCCTTTGGTTTTAAACCACAGGGCCACGTATTCGGCTGTGCCACCAAATAGAGCAGTCGTGAATGCATACGGAAGGCCAACACCCAACGCACGCACTTCGCTCGGAAACAGTTCTGCCTTTACTATTGCATTGATAGAGGTATAACCGCTCACAATGAGCAGCCCTGCCATAATCAAAAGGAAGGCTGTGTTTTGCGAAGTCGTGTTGCTTATACCACTTAGCAAAGGCACGGTAAGCAACGTACCAAGTAGGCCAAAGGTTAGAAGTAGAGCTTTTCGCCCGATAAAATCGGACACAAGGCCAAGCAACGGTTGAATGAGGGCAAATAATAATAAGGTAACAAACGAAATACTGGTAGCCTGACCTTTTGTTAGGTGCACGGTATTTACCAAAAATTTCTGCATGTAAATAGAATAAGTATAGAAAGCAACAGTGCCGCCCAGGGTTAAGCCAATAACAAGGGCTATGGCTTTTGGGTATTGAAACAATTGCCGTAAGGTTCCCTTGTTTTCACCAGCTCTATTATTTTGAAAAGCTTGTGTTTCCTGCAGTTGGCTGCGGATATAGAAAGCTACAACAGATAACAGGGCCCCTATTACAAAAGGAATGCGCCAGCCCCACTCATGAAGTTGTTCTTCGGTTAATAAAAGTTTTTGCAAGATCATTTGTATGCCCAACGCCAACAATTGTCCTCCAATCAGGGTTACATACTGGAAACTGGAGTAAAAACCACGGCGGTGTTTTGCGGCCATCTCACTTAAATAAGTCGCAGATGTACCATACTCACCACCTACACTTAATCCTTGTATCAGCCTTGCGGTAACTAAAAGAATAGGCGCACCTATTCCAATAATATTATAACCAGGGATGCAGGCGATCAATAAAGAACCGAATGACATCAGCAATACAGAAATTGTCATTGCTGTTTTCCGTCCCCTTTTATCAGCAATGCTTCCAAACAGCCAACCGCCAATAGGACGCATAAAAAAACCAACAGCAAAAATCCCGGCTGTATTTAGCAATTGCGCGGTAGAACTGGTGTTAGGAAAAAATACGGGGGAAAAATAAATGGCAAACGCTGCATAAGCATACCAGTCATACCATTCTACCAGGTTACCTATTGATCCGCCGATGATGGCTTTTAACCGTTGTTTGGGCTGAATAAAATCTTTCTTATGGAACTCTTGCGGAACTTGCGTCATTCCCTTGTTTTAAATCGCTAAAATTAAGTTTATTGAAGACATACATCGTAAGCAAAATTCATTGCCCGATTATGTAGTTCATCAAGTCAAACCTGGATTTATTTTTCCTAAATGTAGTTTGATTTTGTTTTGGCTATAATGAGAGATGGATGTTGAAAGCTAATGCAGGCCTGAATTCCAGCCATCTTACAGTTAGTTTGCCGTAGTAAAACAGTATATAAGTTGAATTTGATTCCCATATTTTGACGTCTACTTTTGTTCAGGAATTATTCAAAAACACTACAGAATAGTTTTCATCTAATCCTTGCTTGCGCCCTACGATTGCTTTTCATGAATAAGGAAATTTATTAACTATTAATTATTCAATAATGAAAAAGCAAATCGCCAACCTTAGCCAGGCAGTAAAAATCAAAGCCGTTCTATTTTTATTTCTTTTTTTGTCAGTAAGTTCAATGCCATCATGGGCCTTCAAACAAGACAGCAGCCGCTCCAACAATCCTGCAATAGTAAAGTACATTGGTTCAGTTGAAGACCAGGTGCTATTCCAGTTAAGCTATGATAATAAAGAAGGAGCAGTCTTTTATATCATGGTAAAAGACGACCAGGGAAATATTTTGTATAATGGTAAATTCAACGACGCAAAATTTTCTAAACAGTTCCGTTTTTACAAATCTGACTTGAGCAACTCTGGTGTTTCTTTTATCCTGACAGCACAGAATGAAAAACAGAACCAGGTATTCCACATCTCAACTACCAGCCGTGTAATAGAAGACGTAGTTGTTACCAAATTGTAATCAACTTGTTCCTTGCCGTTCTCTGCTGCTGCGCCTGAATTTTTAGTTTTATCGGTCGTGCTAACAGCAGCATGCAGAGACACGGTGCGGAATTAGTTTTCACCAGGAAAGAAAACGTATCATAAGCTTACATAATCTTTCTACTTTTGCGCATTCTATATTTCTACGTATGCGTAAAAAATTTGTTATACCTGTTTTTTGTATACTCGTCTTTTTTCACCTGCCTTTTCCATCTATGGCCTGGGGTATGCTGGGGCATAGGATTGTAGGCGAAATTGCCTCTACTTATTTAACTGCCAAAGCAAAGGCTGAAATTCAAAAGATATTAGGAACTGAATCTATTGCGATGGCCAGTAATTGGGCTGACTTTATAAAGTCCGATACCAACTACAGGTATCTAAATAAGTGGCATTATATTGATTTTGAAAAGGGTACTACTTATTCACAAATGCAGTCTTACCTGGCAAAAGACACTGCAGTTGATGCCTATACAAGGCTGAATTTTCTGATCAAAGAGCTAAAGAAAAAATCGCTGGCAAAAGATAAAAAACTAATGTACCTGCGATTATTAATTCACATTGCAGGAGACCTTAGCCAACCCTTGCACGTAAGTGTAGAAGGCACATCCGGTGGCAATGACATAAAATTAAATTGGTTCAACACAGCTTCTAACCTTCATAGGGTTTGGGATGAACATCTTATCGAATACCAGCAATTGGGTTATACAGAATATACTAAGGCGATTAATTTTACTACTGCCACCCAACGCAAAAGCTGGCAAAGCCAGCCGGTCAGCCAATGGCTATTTGAATCGTATACAATTTCTCAACAATTACATGATGAGATCACAATTCAGAATCCGAGACTGAGTTATGAATATAATTTCAAGCATGTGCAGATGTTAAACCAGCAATTATTAAAAGGCGGTGTTCGGCTTGCCGGTTTATTGAATGATATTTTTGGTAAGTAATTATGCACTTCGTTTTCATTCGGCACAACTAACGGTTACAAACAGTAAGAAAAATGAAAGCGTTAAGTCTTTTGCAGCCTTGGGCAAGCCTGGTGGTTATGGGAGCTAAAAGACTTGAAACACGTTCCTGGAGCACTAATTACCGCGGAACCTTACTGATACATGCAAGCAGTGGAAAAGCTGGGTCATTACTATCTTCTGAACCTCCATTCTCCCGGTACATAAATGATTTTAACAACCTGCCTTTAGGTGCGATTATCGGTTCTGTTATTCTGACTGATATTGTAAAAGTAGAGCAGCTTCAATTATCTGAAAAGACAATCAATCAACTTTCACTGGAAGAGAGAGCATTTGGCGATTACACACCCGGACGGTATGTATGGATATTGGAGGAAGCCGTTCAATTTGAAAAGACTGTACCAATCAGGGGCACCCTGGGTCTTTGGGAATATAGTGGCGAAATATGCATATAAATATCGATATAAAAGAAGGATTGTTTGAACTATTACTGCTATGGTATCAAAATTGCAGTTTAAAAACTAAATATTTGCTATGATCAAACTATTCCTCCTATGTTTCTGTGGAATCATATCCATAGCCATATTTGCTCAAAGAAGAAACGTTCAACTTGGATTAAAAGGAGGTGTGAACCTTTCTAACTACAACGAAAATATAAATGGGAACTCAAGAGTAGGGTTGCATGTTGGCGCATTAGCTCACATACATACAATCAATCCGAGATTAGGCATTCAACCGGAGATCGTTTATTCACAACAAGGAGCTGACTTTAATAGCGGGGTAGATAAAGTTGATTATATAAACATCCCCGTTTTACTTCAATACCTTGGACGTGGAGGGTTGCGGCTTGAAACAGGGCCGCAAATAGGAGCATTGGTCTCTGCAAAGTTTGAGGACAATGAAGACAATGAATACAGTATAAAAAACAGGTTTAAGCAGAGCGATTTTGGATGGGCGTTCGGCATTGGTTTCCTGGCAAATTCAGGCCTTGGCCTGGATGCCCGGTATAACCTTGGTCTCAGTGATATTGCCAAAGGTCCCGGAAAAGTAAACAACAGGGTTTGGCAATTTGGCCTGTTTTACGAGTTTCGTCCATGAGGTAATTATCAACTTAAATTCTTAAAATGCAAAAAGGCAACAACATTACGAACGATCAAAATGATAACGCTGCAAAAGACGTAAGTAACAAAGAGGCCCACAATCCTTTTAAGGATGCAGAAGGCAAACAAACAAAAGAAGAAACGCCGGAAGAAGAAGCAACGGCTGAACAACAACGCAAGGACGCCCTGACAGAACGGGATTAACATGCTGGCGAATCTTGCCTGATTATAAATAGCTCATCAAATGACAACTTTTTAAGCGTCCTTCAGGGCGCTTTTTGTTAAAAAATTATTAATCAGAAGTTTCTAATATTGGTTGGCCATCGTAACATTTTTATTTGAAACCCTTACCTGGCAAGGGTTTTTATTTATCCATTGCTTTTTCGATATAGTAATTTCTATACTATATTGATTTAAGACGGTGGTATAGCACATGTAATTTTATGGTGGAAATAATAGAGAGCCAAGTCAAAGATATCTACTGCCCGATAAAGAGTTTCTAGTTCATATAGCAAGCAATCGTTAGAAAGTCCGCTGTTTCCACAGTGGACTTTATTTGAACTTTAGCGCATTTCAAAAAGATCATCAACTGAAATTTATGAAAAATAATAAAAGACCTTCCGAAAGCAGTACAGAGCTAATGACTTTGACACCAGACACTCTGCGTGTGGCATATAAAAAATCTGCGTCTGACAGCTATACTTATTCTGTTTCAGATCTGCTTGCTCTAAAAGCAAAAGAAGAAACTTTGAAAGTTGGAAGACGTTACTCTTTTGATGACAATGGTGGCGGATACCAGGGCTTATAATTAAGCAGTAAATATCTGCGCTGGCTCCTATCGTTGCATACCCTTCGTGAAATACAAGCCTGGCTAATCATCTTGCTATTCATTCATCCGGCTCAACTGTCCCTGTTAAACGCTTTTCCTGTTTTTGTTTTGTACAGTCCTAATGCAGGGGATACTTAATGATACCATCTATACGTGATTTGTTACTTTGTAAGTAGGCAACTTAAAGCTATCCTGGCTTTCTCACACTCTACAAATTATTAGCTGTTAAAGAAAATGAAAAGCCCACTGTAGAAACAGCGGGCGCTAACGATTGCTTGCTATATGAATAGAGAAACTTAAGTCGGGTGTTGAGTAATTTCTTAACAATGTTCTGCACAATCAATGATTGTGTATCGTCTTTTGTAAATATAGGATGTGTTATTTTCGCAAGTCAAATAAAATAACCAGCGATTTACAATGCTGAAATTGGCTTTCAGTTTATAGGAGCCTTTACTGCATTGAGTTTCATAAGAAATTGTATACGATGCCCAACCGGTCAACCGATCCCTTATTTCAATTAATCCGATCCATGCAAAAGGCAGAGAAGCGAAACTTCAAACTATATATCCAACGAAACTCTGCAAACAAAGATCTTAAAATTACACAGCTATTCGACGCTTTAGATAAGATGGATGACTATGATGAACTCAGTTTGCTAAAAAAAATACCCGCTGTTAAAAAGCAGCAACTGTCTAATATCAAAGCACATCTTTATAAGCAAGTGTTGTCTAGCCTTCGGTTACTTAAAAGTGAAGAAAGCATTGACATGCAACTACACGAGCAACTGGATCATGCACGCATTTTATATAACAAAGGCCTATACCTTCAAAGCCTGAAAATATTGGATAAACTAAAAGAACTGACACACTCTTATAACCAGGATAGTTTTCTTATTCAGATCATCTCGCTCGAGAAAAAAATTGAAACCTTGCATATAACGCGTAGTATGCAGGACAGGGCCGATCACCTGGCGTATGAAGCCAATGAAGTGAACGAAAAGAGACGGATTATTACCCAGCTTTCTAACCTTGCTTTACAACTCTATAGCTGGTACATTAAAAACGGTCATGCAAGAAATGAGGCCGATGAAGTCGGAGTCAGGACCTTTTTCAAAGAAAATTTGCCGAGAAATGCTCATCTGCAAAAAGGGTTTTATGAAAAATTGTACTTGTACCAAAGTTATTGCTGGTATGCTTTTATACGCCAGGATTTTTTGATGTATTACCGATATACTCAAAAATGGGTTGATCTTTTTCATGCAGAGCCACAAATGATTAAAGTAGAGACGGGCCACTATATAAAAGGTATGCACAACCTGCTAAATGCGCATTTTGATCTGAGAAATTACAAGCAATTTGCTGTGGCATTGCAAAGATTTGAAAAATTTGCAGATTCCGAAACGGTAAGTCACAATGACAATAATCGTATTCAAACCTTTGTCTATCTCAACACAGCTAAAATGAACCAGCATTTTATGTTGGGAACGTTTAAAGAAGGACTCTCGCTGGTGTCATATATTGAAGAAAAACTGGACGAATATTCCTTATATCTGGATAGGCATCGCATCTTGGTCTTTTATTACAAGATAGCTTCACTTTATTTTGGGGCCGGCAATTATAAAACCTGTATCGACTACCTGCAAAAGATCATTAACTGGAAAGTAGATCTCAGAAACGACCTGCAATGTTATGCCAGGCTCATGCACCTCTTAGCACATTATGAGTTAGGTAATTATGACATTATGGAATACTTATCAAAATCGGTTTATCGATTTATGCTTAAGATGGGAAACCTTACTGTAATAGAGGAGGAAGTTTTTGCATTTATTCGGAATACCTTTCACTTATCTCCAAGAAAATTGAAACCGGAGTTTGAAAAATTATTGAATAAAGTAAAAGGACTTGAAAAGAACCGCTTCGAAACAAGAGCTTTTGCTTACCTCGACATTATCTCATGGCTGGAAAGCAAAGTCCACGAAAAGCCTATGCATCTTGTAATTCAGGAAAAATATGAGGGTGCCAAAAAAAGAAATTACCAGGCGGCATAATCTATTGTTGTTTCTTCATGGATGATTCGCGAATAACCAGGTCGGTATCCAGGGTCTTCGTTTCAAATTCGGTAATAGGACGTTTGCTTTCAATCATACCGATTAAAAACTCGGTAGCGGTTTGTCCTATTTCAAAAGCAGGTTGACGTACCACCGTTAGGGCAGGAGAGAAAAGGTCGGCAAGACGTGAATTGGTGAAGCCGGTAAATCCAACTTCTTTTTTTTGCTTCATCCTTTTTAGTACTCCAAAGCAAACAGTTGTTAACCTGTCGCCCGCGGTAAAAATAGCATCCGGTTTTGTCTTTGATTTGAATAGATCAGCTACAGCTTGTTCCACTTCTTCTACAATCATACCACCATGATTGCAGTATTTAACCAGGCTTTCATTATACGGTATTTTATGCTTCGATAACGCTTCTTTATAACCCTCCAATCTTTCTTTTGTAATAGACAAATAAGGAGAGCTGGTAATATGGGCGATTCTTTTAAAGTCCTGGTAAATTAAGTGCTCTGTGGCATGGAAAGCGCCGATATAATTGTTGGCAACTACTTTATGCGTTTCAATTTCATCAGTAACGCGGTCAAAGAAAACAATAGGCAATCCTTTGTCATGCAGTTCTTTTATATGGGATAGATCTACGGTTTCACTGGAAAGAGAAATTAATAACCCGTCCACGCCTCGGGAGGCAAGGTGCTGGACATTTACTTTTTCTCTTTCTTCAGATTCGTGAGTTTGAGTGATAATAACATGGTATCCTCTATTGTAGGCAATAGACTCTATCCCGTTAATTGCCTGCGAAAAATAGTTGTTGGCAATCTCACTTACAACAACGCCAATGGCACGCGTTCTTCTTTCTTTGAGGCTTAAAGCAATGGGGTTGGGGCGGTAATTAATTTTTTCTGCATATTCTAAAACTTGTTTTTTTGTTTCTGCACTGATTTCGTAGCTACCCCGTAAGGCTCTTGATACAGTAGAAGTGGAAAGGTTAAGTGCCCTGGCTATATCTTTTATTGTAACACTTTCAAATTTCATTATGCTTGGATCAGTAAGTTTGATTCCTCAATGGCGGGTAAAATTATTGAATTTTCACCGGTCACAACAATTGCAAACGTTATCGGTAACGATTGCGTAAATAAATGTCTCAATTACGCTTGTTAGCACCGAATATCTTTTTAGACTTGTTCTTACGACAAATTATAAAAAACGTTTTCATGCAGCCCACTTGGAGCCAGGATTGTCTAAATTCCAGGTGGCGCCTGATTGTTATGAATCAGTAATCTAGTACTAAACTTCAAGCTTGTATATGAAAAGAAAATTTTATCTCTCCCTCCTTGCCTGTTTATCTTTTGCTTTCGCGTGGAGTCAGACACGCCAGGTAACTGGGCGTGTGTTGTCAGACAGTGCAAGGGCATTGTCAGGAGTGAATGTGACGGTAAAAGGAAGTACTTCAGGTACTTCAACAGATAATGAAGGCCGTTATTCAATTTCGATTCCCGACAGAAATAATGTTGTGCTTGTTTTTAGTTCCGTTGGATTTGCGGCCCAGGAAGTGGTCGTAGGAGACAGGAGCACAATTAATCAAACGCTTTTTAGTACTTCTGCAGCTCTGCAGGATGTTGTTGTCATAGGATATCAAACAGTGCGAAGAAGAGATGTATTGGCCTCCGTTTCTTCTATTAGTGCTAAAGATTTAAAAGATGTTCCCATCAACAATGCAGCAGAGGCCTTAAATGGCCGTTTAGCAGGTGTTACCGCTACCAGTTCTGAAGGCTCGCCCGATGCAAATGTGCGAATAAGAATTCGGGGCGGCATGTCAATCACCAGTTCTAATGAACCGTTATATGTTATAGATGGCGTGCAGGTAGAAAGTGGCCTTTCCACCATTTCACCGCAGGACATTCAAACAATTGATGTGCTGAAAGATGCAGCCGCAACTGCTATTTACGGGGCCCGCGGAGCGAACGGTGTAGTTATCATTACTACCAAATCAGGAAGGCCGGGCAGAACAGTTATCAGTTATAATGGCTTGATAGGAATCAGAAAACTCGCCCGAAAGCTGGATGTTTTAAGTCCATATGAATTTGTCTTTTACCAGGCAGAACGGTCACGGCAACAGGGTGGTCAGGACAGCCTTAGTTTCCTAAAAAATTTTGGAACCACCTGGGATACGCTGAACGTATATAAAAATGTGGAGGCCATGGATTGGCAAGGAGAGGTGTTCGGAAAGACAGGGGGAACACAAACGCATAACGTTACTGCTTCGGGTGGCGGTAAAAAACTTACATACAATTTTGGCTATACTTACAATGACGATAAAGCAATTGTTTTGAATTCCAGCTATAAAAGGCACTTGCTGAATTTAAAAGGTGATTATAGAGTTACAGATAATTTAAAGGTTGGATTAAGCAGCCGTTATACATTACAAAATGTATATGGCGCCGGGGTTTCAGCAGAGGGCGGTAGTTCTCTAAGCAGGCTGCGAAATACAATCAGGTATCGGCCTTTCTTGTCAGGGGCACAAGATATTGATGAGAGCGACCCATTTAATGACCCCAATGTAGGTAACGGCTTAATTCTTGTAAATCCGATAGCACTGGCTAATGCAGAATACAGAAGAAAAACAACAGATGCATATAATGTAACTGTAAATGCACAATACACTATTTTGAAAAACCTGACCTTCAGATCGACCGTTGGATTTGACAGGAACAAAAGAACAGACCGGCAGTTTTACGATACACTTGCTCCCTTATCTGTTCAGAATGGCAGAAAACCACTCATTAGCCTCGATACAACAGAAGCAAAAACGCTCACCAACTCAAACGTCTTTACCTACTCTATTAAAGGCTGGAAAAACGATCACAACTTTGACTTCCTTTTAGGTGAAGAAACGTATGATTTGAAAACAAAGATTAACACAACCCAAGTGAGAAATTATCCGCTTAACATTGGTTATAACGATGCTTTTAAAGAACAAACACAAGGTACTGTGGTAACGGGGTATCCCAGAGTCAGTGAAAGCCGGTTTACCCAATTGTCTTTCTTTGGCCGGGTCGGTTATTCTTTTAAAGATAAATACCTTTTGTCGGCGAATGTGCGCAGGGATGGCGCCTCCAAGTTTGCTCCTGAAAGAAGGTGGGGAACATTTCCCGCCGGCTCTGTTGCCTGGCGTCTGAAACGCGAAAAATTCATGGAGAATGTTGACTTTATCAACGACATGAAATTGCGTTTTGGCTATGGTACAATGGGTAATAACCGTATTGCAGATTATCTATATCAAACTATTTTCTCACACAATGGCAGCCGTTATTATGGTTTGAACGGTCAGCCGGTTATTGCCTATGTGCCCACAGCACTTCCCAATCAGTTCTTAACGTGGGAATCAACTGTAAACCGCAACTTCGGTCTGGATATGACAATCTTAAAGAACAGGTTGGATCTTAGTGTAGATTATTATATCAATAGTTCAAAAAATCTCTTACTGAACGTTAATATTGATCCCACTTATGGATTTGCAACGCAACAACAGAATGTTGGTAAAACTTCCAATAAGGGGATCGAGCTGCAGCTGAATGCTACTATCTTAAGAAAACCTGGCGGTTTAAACTGGACGGCAAACTTCAATATTTCACACAACAAAAACCAGGTTGATCAACTTGGACCTAACCAGACTCAATCATTGGTGGGGGGGGTTGTTGATCCAAGAAGTTGGGGTGTAGCAGGTCAACCTACCGATTATATTTTGAGAATTGGGGAGTCAATAGGCTCTATGTGGGGTTTGGTAACAGATGGCTTTTATACCGTTTCAGATTTTACGTACAATGCTACAACAAGTCAGTACACTTTAATACCCGGTACCGTTGCGGATAGCGCCATTATTGGTACAATTCAACCTGGTTCCATAAAATTCAAAGATTTGAACAAGGATGGAAAAATAGATTTGAATAATGACAGAACCATTATCGGCAATCCAAACCCAAAATTGACTGGTGGCTTGAACCAGCAGTTCACGTATAAGCAATGGGATGCCAGCTTGTTTGTAAACTTCATGTATGACTTTGATGTTTATAATGCCAATAAAATCGAGCTTACCAACGCGTATTCAACCAACTCAAATATGTTGGGCATCATGCAGGACCGTTGGAGAACCGTTACGCCAACGGGTCAAAATGCGCAATGGGTAAGAAATGTCAATGGTGTGCCAACTGTTTTCGGTATTCCACCTGATCAGTTATCTGCTTTAAATGCAAATGCAAAAATATGGCAGCCGCTGATTAGTAATGGCGCTTTCATTCCCCACTCATGGGCAATTGAAGACGGATCATTTTTGCGCATCAATAATTTAACTGTTGGTTATACGCTTCCTATCAAAGGATTCACGTCTGTACACCTGAGTAAATTGCGTTTCTACCTTACAGCTAACAACCTGGCCATAATTACAAACTATAGTGGTTACGATCCGGAAGTGAGTGTCAGAACTGATGCAAGAACTCCCAATCTTGATTATTCAGCTTATCCAAAAAGCCGCAGTTTCATTTTTGGAGTAAACGCAACCTTTTAATTAATAAACCTTCTTGCAATATGAACTCGAGATTTTTAAACCAAATAGTAATATTCGCCGCTGCCTTTGCGTCGGTCTTTATGCTGGGCAGTTGTAAAAAATATCTGGATCAACAACCTATAACGGAAGTGGGTTCACAGGCAGTTTTCAAAGATGTAAACACCACTCTCCAAGCCTTGGCCGGTGTTTATGGCCGTTTATCGGGAGACGCAGGATATGGACTCCGCCTCAGTTTATACTATCCTGTAGATAACGATCTTTTGATGGGGCCGAGTGGTAACCAGGATGACAGGAGAGCTATGGCGCACTATTCCCTGACTTCTCTGAACAGTGAATTGCCTGGTCCATTCAATCAGCTTTTTGAAGGCATTTCATTAGCCAATATTTGTATAGATGAGATACCCAAGATGGAGATGTATAGCAATGGGACAGATCAACAGAAAGCGCAATTGCGCAGGATGCAGGGCGAGGCCTTGACATTAAGAGCTCAATTCTATTTTGAAGCGCTTCGGAACTGGGGCGACTTGCCTGAACATTTTTTACCTTCTTATCTTCAGGCCACGGAAAATCCTTACCCGGTGAGAACTGACAGGGATTTGATCTATGATCATATTCTTGAAGACTTGAAGCAAGCAGCTACTTTAGTACCGTGGCGTAATGAGGTGTCTTCTGTTGGCGATCCTGTCGATGAAAGAATAACCAAGGGAGCTGTAAAGGGTTTAAGGGCAAGAATTTCTTTGTATCGTGGCGGATATTCTTTGCGTTCAAGCGGAACCATGCAACGTGGTTCAAATTACCAGACCTATTACCAGATTGCAAGAGATGAAACAAATGACATCATCAGCTCAAACCAACACTCGTTGTATCCTGATTACAAAGCGCTTTGGAGAGATATAGTCTGTGGACACGTAGTCATTGATCCAAATGGTGAATTAATGTTTCAGGTTACAGCAATTGGAGCTGGAAGTACAGCCGACACCAAAATGGGATATGCCAATGGGCCAAGGGTAAATGGCCAGGGTAATAGCTTTGTCAATCCTTTGCCACATTATTTCTATTTGTTTGACTCCACTGATATAAGGCGCGATGTGACCATTGCTCCATATGATGTAGCGGCTGATGGCATAACAAAAATTGGTCAGGCCAGTACCAATCTGAGAGATGGAAAATACCGCAGGGATTGGATTAAAGGCCCAGCCATTTCGCCCACAAGCGCTGTACAATATTTTGGAATTAAGTGGCAGCTCCTTCGATATTCCGATGTACTGTTGATGTTTGCAGAAGCTGAAAATGAAATTAATGGCCCTACATCTGCGGCGTACAATGCAGTTAATATGGTAAGAAGGCGCGGTTATGGTAAGCCAGTCAGTACGCCTGATGTTGCCATTGATATTCCAGGCGGTTTGAGTAAAGCTGATTTCTTTAAATACCTTGTAAGGGAAAGAGCACTGGAACTTGGAGCTGAGGGTATAAGGAAATATGATTTAATTCGATGGAACCTGCTGGCAACCGGATTAGCAGAAGCAAAAACAGCTATGACAACTATGTCAACCCGCACCGGTGCTATAAGTTTCAGCTATATGATTGGTCCTCCATCCTATGCTGCTAACCCTGCAAATTTGCCGCAAACCATGTACTTCAGAAGAACGGCTACAACAGATGATGCCAGCATTTGGGCCAACTCACTTTATAAGACATCGCCTTCTTCGGCACCATCCGGCACTACAGCCGTTAACTGGGTACATTCCTCAATTCAATCTACTATTGTAACATCGGCAACACGATATGCATTTGGGTTTACTCCGGGTAAATCAGAGCTATTCCCTATACCTCAACAGGCAAGGGATGCAAATCCTAATTTATCTCAAAATCCGAATTATTAGTTTATGCTCAATAAAACAAAAGGCTGCTGAGGCAGCCTTTTGTTTTAAATACTGG
>DAIQPL010000208.1:0-7531 GCA_036787395.1 Flavisolibacter sp.
GTGTAGTAACAATGGCAGAAGAAGGCACAACAAAAGAGGGCTGTGAACGAAGTAAATGAAGTTTCACATCGGCATAACTTCCTGCCTTCAACTCACGGTTGGGATTTGCGACTTCAAATTCCCATAGTTCGCTTCGGGTTGCATTATCAATACTACCTGCTTTGCGTACCAGTTTTGCTTTAAATTTTTTATCCGGAAAAGAACGTGTCGTTAAGTCGCCACTATTGCCTGATAACACAGCGCCGGTATATGCTTCAGGCACGGCAACTTTTAATCTTAGTACAGAATTATCTTCCAGTTGAAATAGTGGTTGTTCATTCGGATTGCCAACAAAAGAACCCTGGTCAATATTGCGTTTTGTGATGATGCCACTGTATGGTGCTACTATAGCTAAATACTTTCCCATTTGCCTGTAAGAAGCGGCCGAATAGAGTGTGGCTCTATATTCCGATTCATCTGCTAACATCTGGTCATGGGTTCTTTGAAGTTCACTGGCAGCTATTACCCCTTCAGCTTTTGAAGCGGTATTAATCCGTTCATAATAATCTTTACTGGACTGAAAACGTGCCTGTGCCGCTTTTACTTTGGCGTTGATTTCCTGAACACGGCTATTGATTTCAGGAGCGTCAATTAAAGCAAGCACTTGTCCTCTGTGTACCTTTGAACCTATATCCACATTCACCTTGCGGATGTAGCCCTGTACCTTAGCCCTGATTTGAGCATTTTCGTTTGGCTCTAACTCGCCTGGAAGGGAAAGGTCTTTTTTAATCGAATCTGCTTTCAGTACGAACACAACTACCGAATCAGTTTTCGTTTCCTGTTTTTTTACTATTGTAGTAGTTGTATTGTCGTTGCAGGCGCTAATAATGATTGCTGAAAAAACTAGTATTAAAACACGCATGTTTATTCTTTGTTTATACGTTCTGGTCATAATAAGTTGAGTTGGTGTCTGTGGGATCAAGTGAGGCACGAACCGTAGGTCTGCGACCAATTGCCCAATCATAAATCAGAGGCAGTAACCATAAGCTAATAAAAGTGCTAAAGGCAAGACCTCCAATAACTGCTATTCCCAATGGAGCAGTTTGTTTTCCGCTTTCACCCAAACCTAAAGACATGGGCAACATACCAGCTATCATGGCAAGGCTGGTCATTAAGATAGGACGAAGACGATTGGCAGCAGCCTGAGCTCCAATAGATAAGACGTTCTCTTGTCGTGCCCTTAATAATTCTGCATTCGATATTAATAAGATTGCATTGGCAACGGCTACACCAATGGCCATAATGCTTCCCATAAAGGATTGTATGTTCAAGGTGTTTCCCGTAAGCCAGAGAAGCAGCATGGAACCTGCCAACACACCAGGAAAAACAGATAGTACAATTAATGCCAGTCTGAATGATTGAAAATAGGCGGTAAGCATTAAGCCAATAACAATAATTGCCAACAGCAAGCCTGTTGACAACTCGCTAATCGTTTGCTCTAAAACTTCCGACTGGCCACGTAAGTAGACTTTTACACCTTGTGGAAGCGAATCTAATTTCTTTATGGCGGTATTTACATCCGCTACCGATGTACCCAGATCTTTTTGGTGAATATTGGCTGTGACAGTTATGAACCGTTGTTGGTTAATGCGGTCATATTCACCAATGGAGTTGCCTTTGCTCCACGAAGCGATATCCCGTAAATACACAGTGTTGTTATTTATTTTCCCAATTGGAATTTGCTCTACCTGCTCCGGGCTGTTCATGGCAAATTGAGGATATTCTACCTGCACCTGATAAGCATTGCCTGATTGCTTGTCCAACCAATAATTTAATTGTGTTAACCGGCTGGAAGAAGTACCGGCTACTACAGACCTTCCTGCCTGGTCAACAGTTAAGCCCATTTGTCCTTCCCTTATACGGTCATAATTAATGTTTATGGTGGGATAGTCCAATGGTTGTGCTATTTGCACATCCCGTAAATAGGGAATGTTTATTAAAGAACCTTTTAACTTTTCAGCTATCTGTCGGCTCTGTTGTAAATTTTTCCCCTGTACCACCACTTCAATTGGGTTGGATGAACCAAGACTCATCACCTGTTCAACTAAATCGGCTGGTTCAAAAGAGAGGGTAGCATCAGGAATATTTTGAGCAGCAGAAGCTCTCAATTTTTCTTTCAGGCTTTCAATACTTATTCCCGCATCTTTAGTAAGGTTTACTTTAATTACCGATTCGTGAGGACCACTTGTATAAAGAAAGATGGGATTGATAGCATAAGTAGGTGGTTGCAATCCCACAAAAGACGAGGTAATTGCTACCTTATTTCCTCCTGTGTTTTCTTCAATCAACTGTAACAGCTTTTTGGTAGCATCTTCGGTTCGCTCAATTCTTGTACCCGTGGGCATACGCAGGCGCACTTGCATTTGCCCTGCATCCACTTTTGGAAAAATTTCAGTTCCTGCGCCTTTGTATCCAATAAATGCAAGCGCCAATAGAACAACAAGAATGATAGGAATAACCAATGAACTTTTTTTACCAAACTTCTCAATGCCTGCAGAGAGCTTTTGTTTGATGCCCACCAACCTGTTTTCACCTTTGCCAGGTTGCACTGTTTTTATTAACCAGTTAGCCAGAATTGGAACCAATGTCTGTGACAATAAAAAGGAAGCAATCATAGCAAAGCCTACTGCCATAGAAAGCGGCATAAACATAGACCTCGGTACACCGGACATGAATAGTGCAGGCACAAATACGGCAAGTATGCTTAGTAAGATTAAAAGTTTTGGTACAGCTATTTCCTGGCAAGCGTCCCAAATGGCTCTTGACTTTGGCTTGCCCAATTCTAAATGATGATGAATGTTCTCAATGGTAACAGTAGATTCATCTACCAATATACCTACCGCTAAGGCTAATCCACCTAAGGTCATAATATTGATGGTTTGTCCGCTGAGGTATAAGAAGATGATTGAAGTAAGCAAGGCTAAAGGAATATTGATTACTACAATCACAGCACTTCGCCAGTCTCTTAAAAAAAGCAGCACCATAAGTCCGGTCAAAATCGCACCCAATAATCCTTCAAATTGTACACTTTTCAAAGAGTTAATTACATAACCCGACTGGTCAAACTCATAAGACACTTTAATATCATCGGGAATGGCGGCCTGCATATCGGGCAACGATTTTTTAATGGCTTGCACTACATTCCAGGTAGAAGCATCAGCTCTCTTGGTAACCGGAATATAAACCGATCGCTTGCCACTAATAAGAGCATATCCGGTGGTAACATCTGCACCATTGTTCACGGTAGCTAAATCTCTTACCAGTATCGGTGTTCCTTCAACACTTTTAACCGTTACACTTTCCAATTCACTAAAATTGTCCACTACACTGTTGGAAGCAGTAATAATCGTTTTATCACCTACCCGGATATTCCCTGCGGGAAGAACTGTATTGTTTTTTGCAATAGCCGTTACCAATTCATCAGGGGTAATGTTATAGCTTCTTAAACGCTCGGGGTCTGCTTTAATCACAATCGTTCGCTGATTGCCACCGAAGGGAGGAGGAGCGGAAACACCCGACAAGGATGCAAACATAGGCCGCACCTTAAACAGTGCTAAATCCTGGATTTCGTTGAGTGAACGACTTGGACTGCTAAACACCAACTGGCCAATAGGAACAGAACCGGCATCGTAGCGCATCACAAATGGAGGCAGTGTACCGGGTGGCATAAAAGAACGGGAGCGGGTAGCATAAGAAATAACTTCTGCCATAGCATTGGCCATATCCGTGCCTTCGTGAAACTGTAATTTGATAAGCGATAGACCTTGTATGGATTTGCTTTCTACTGCTTTAATGCCTGTGATGTATAAAAAGTGGTACTCGTAGTAAGAAGTAATATAGCCTTCCATCTGTTGAGGAGAAAGACCGCCATAAGTTTGTGCTACGTAAATAGTAGGGGCATTGATGGTAGGAAAAATATCAATAGAAGATTTACGGATAGCAAGAATTGAAAAAAACAGGATAGCCACAACGGCAACTATAATGGTAACAGGTTTACGAAGGGCAAATTGTATAAGTCGGAACATTTGGCTTATTTAATTTCATTTAGAAAGAGGTTCATATCTCCTTTAACGGCTGCTTGCAGAAGCAACGCTTTCCAGGCATTCCAATACGCTGTTTTTACATCCAATTCTGCCTGCAACAGATTGTATTGTACTTGCACAACATCGGATAAATTGACAAGACCTGTGCTATGCCGGGTTTGCATCGCATTAAAGGCGTATTGGGCTGATTTTAATTGCCGTCCTGTTTCTGCTGCTACAGAAAGGCTGCTGCTAAATGTAGTGTAAGCTATACGTTGCTGTGTAAGAAGTTGACTATTGCTTTCTAAAACAGTTTCTTTTGCCGATTCTGTTAAAAGGTTTTGTACCTGCAATTGTCTTTTGACTTCACCGTACTTCATCATTGGAAAAGCAAGCTGCACGCCCGTGCCGTAATTAAATCTCGAAAATCCTAAACCATCAAATGTCTTTATTGAACCATCAGGCTGTATGCCAGAGCCACGACTAAAAGCGATGCCAAAAACGGTGAGCTTTGGCAAATACGACTTTTTTAATAATTGCTCTTTCGACTTGCTTATTTCCAGTTGGCTTTGTGCAAATTGAATATAAGGATGCATTGTAAAGGAGGTATCCTTGCTAATGCTAATAGTGGGCAAGGTATTTAAAAACGAAGTATCCGTTGGAACCGGCAATACATCAATAACCATTAATTGAGCCAACAGCCATTGTTCGGTTTCCAATTGACTTTTTGCATTCAGCCATTCAACTTTTGCTTTTGATAATTCGGATAAGAAAAAGGCCGTATCCACACCTGGTCTTATGCCGGTAGTAGAGAGCACTTTGCTTTGCTTGAGATTTACTTCAACCCGTTTTATATTTTGCTCTTGAATGCGTAGCTTTTCAAATGCAAGCAGCACATCCAGATACTTGCTAATTACTTCTATCTTGTTTTTAAATTTTTCCTGCTCCAAACCAAGACGTTTTGAATTAGCTTCGGCAACCGATACATTTATTTGTGCATTTTGCTGTCCGAAGGTTATGGCTTGCCAGTTTAATAACACACTGGCAGCACTTCCTGTAACCGGGGTAAAATTATTTTTAGAAGACGGCGGGCCGCTGATTGGCAAGATTCCATTGGGATAAAATAACCCTGTAACATTGTTTGCAGTAGCTATGTTTGCCTGATAGCTTGCATCAATAGCAGGCATTTTAATATACCTGGCTACATCTAAATTTCTTGTTGCTGCTTCCACTTCATAACGACGGGCATTCAACACATGATGGCGTTGGCCGGCTATTTCAACAGCCGATTTTAAATTCACTAAAGAGTCTACTTCGCTTTGTGCTTTTGCATTGCCAGAGAAAAATATCCCAACAAGAAATGCGTAAACGGTTTGCTTTTTATGAAACATGGATTGGTTGGTTCAACAGCAAACCTATCAGCCGATTTTGGAGAAATTCTGATAACTATTCTGGATTGAATCCAACAGTCACTTCATGCCAGCCATTTTGATAGGAATATTTAATGGGATAATGGTAGAGCAGGCAAATTTGCTTTACCATAGCCAGCCCCAATCCGGTTGTTTTGCTTTTGTATGACCCTTTCCTGAAACGCTCAAATAAAACCTCTGGCTCTGTTTCCGGTGCAGCGCCGGTATTTTTAATAGAGAGTTCTGAATCATTTAAAGTCATAATAATAGATCCGCCAGGTTGATTGTGCTCTACTGCATTCTTTACGAGGTTAGAAAGCAATATTTCAATAAGCGAACGGTTAGCTATTACCGTTTTACTCGGTGGCGTATTTTGAGTGAATGCCGGAAAGTTATGTTCATAATGGTTTTGATAATTGTTGATGATGTTTTGAAGTAGGGTTGCAATATTGATTTCTTCTACATCGGGAAATTGGTTGTTTTCAATTTTTGCAAGTAATAAAAGGGTGCGGTTCATTTGGCTTAAACGGTCATTGGCATCTGTAATATCACTTAAAAGTGAAGCTTCTTTTTCAGTAAGCTCTGGCTGGTTAATCAATAGCTCGAGCTTTGAACGGATAATAGCCAAAGGAGTTTGTATTTCATGGGAAGCATTTTCTACAAACTGTTTTTGCTGATGGTATGCCTGGTTTACATTACCTATAAGGGAAGCAATCACCTTGTTTAATTCATCAAATTCAGTCGTACCAGTAGAAGGCGGTAAGTCTATGTTCTGGTTGCGGGTAATTTCATACTGGCTTACCTTCTGTAAGGTGGAGAAAAATGGCGTCCATAAAGAACGTGAGCTTCTTTTGTTTACAATAAAAACAGTAAGAAGAAGCAATAGCAAAATCACAGCTTCAGTGACAAAAACCTTAATGATTAAATGATGAATTTCTTTGGAAGACACATAGGTGGATAAGAGATAAGTTTTCCCATTCCAGGAATATATGCTGGTAAACACTTCAAAGGGCAGATATTGCTTTAAGTTCTGATAGTAAATGACTGTATCTCTCGGCGCATTCCCGGCTATACTGTTATCAATTGTTCCTTCTTTAATGTCGTATTCTCCCCGGACAGTTTTTATGAAATTGTTCGGTTGAGCAGTAAAGGCAGTCCATACATTATTTTGCTTGAGCAGCAATTGTTTTTCCTGCATGTGGTGTGTATGCCACCCAAGCATTACGTAAAAAAGCAAGGAACTTGCTAACAAGACAAGTGGCAACCAAAGCAATAAGGAGCGGGTATTTTTTTGTAATAGGTGTTTGCTCATGTTGATAATTTATAGCCCACGCCATATACAGTTTCAATCATTTCGCCAGCACATTTTTCCTTTAATTTTTTCTTCAGGTTTTTAATATGTGAGTAAACAAAATCCAAAGAAGAAAGGTTGTCAGCTTGTTCGCCAAATAAATGCTCGGCAATGGCTTTTTTGCTAATAACCCTGTTTTTATTGGTAACAAGGTAGAGCAATAGGTCATACTCATTTCTGGTCAGCATCAGGGGCTGCCCGCTACAAGTAGCGGAACGCAAGTCCAATTCCAGCCGTATATTATTACAATCAATAAAATTGCTGCCTTTGGAATATTTACGCCGGATGAGCGCTTTAACTCTGGCATTAAGTTCGGAAAGGTGAAAAGGCTTAGTCAAATAATCATCTGCGCCAAGATTTAAACCAGCCAATTTATCATCCAGTGAATTGCGGGCAGAAATAATGATAACCCCATCTTCTTTTTTATCTGAACGCAAGAAGTTAAGCAGGTCGAAACCGCTGCCTCCGGGAAGATTAATGTCCAGAATGATGCAATCGTAGCTAAAATCCTCTATCCGGCGTAATGCTTCCGAGAAAGTAGCAGCACCCTCGCAGAGAAAATCTTCCTCTGTGAAATAATCCATAATACTTCGTAATAAAGATTGTTCGTCCTCAACGACCAGCAGTTTCATTGCCTAATTTACCGCAAAGCTATCTTCCAACTTTGGAGAAATTCTGATAGTGTTTGCAATGGATTTAGTTGCGCTATA
>DAIQPL010000030.1:0-5179 GCA_036787395.1 Flavisolibacter sp.
GAAAGTAAAAGATTGTCTTCCTGTACAAACTGGAGTTCTTGTCCTGGAATTTTAGTCTCCCTTTGAGCACTGGCTCTTACATAATTGACTGGGAAGGCATAAATAGATTTGTTGTTAAGAGAATAAGTAAACGAAAAAAAGCCTTTCCATTTTTCGTCTTTAAAACCATACGCACCATAAGTTTCAAAATAAAACCGCTTGCTTAAGTTAGGCGTGGTTCTTCCTCCAAAACGAAGGCGAAACCCTTCTACCGGGTTCCAGCTATAAAATGTACTGGCAGGACCAATCTCAAACTTGTCAAAGGTTTTGTAACCCGCCAAAAGAATGGTTGCCACATCCATAAAGCGTTTATATGAACGCGTGTTTTTAAGGCTGTCGATATTCTGATAAACTTTTGCATCTGCTGTGCTCAAGCTATCATGACGGCGAGCTATCCAGAAACTATCGGTATACTGTGCAGGATTTATCACCAAAGAAGTTGAAGGGCCTGCATAGAATGCTTGTTCGTGTGGTTGATTAATTGTGTAATTTTTATAAGACACCGAACGTTCGCCATAAATACCATTACTTTTTCCTTTTGTAATACCGAGATCTGTTGTAATATCAGTTTTAATGAGATGATATCTTCCATCAGCTGGATTCTTTTCAAAACCCTGGTGAATATGCATATCACGTACCAGGTTGAGGTTAATATTTGGGCTTATGGTCATGTCAAGTTGCTGAACGGCATAATGATCAAGTGTGACATACAAGGTTCCGCGGAATAAAAAATCATTGGTGTTACGGGGAGTGAAATACAGTTTTACCAATTGTGTGCCTGATGCATCCGTGATAGTATCACGAATATAAAACTTATAATAAGTGGGTGCCCCGTCCGCTATAGGACTTAAAAACTGGTTGGTGAAAAGTGAGATGCTATTATCATACACATTGATATCCTGGTACAATCTCTTTAAAAACGAGCTAACCCCTGCGCTATCGATGAAGTCACCAAAATTGACCCGCCTCTCTCCTTCTACGATCTTTTTACTTTTGTTCGGGTCTTTACTAAAATAGTTTGAACTTAATTTTTCTTCCAGGTAAATTGGGGTCAATGCCTTACCCTTTACCTTGGTTGTATCGGTGCCCTGGAGAAGGAAATTGTACTTTTTTAATAGCTTGCTATTTGCCATATCTTCTGAAGGCCTGCTAAGCGACAGTTGAATCTTTTCGTATCCTTCATATTCAACATAACTATAATTTTCCGGCTTATTCTTGTTTTTATTGTCAATTACTTTCCTTATCAACTCGACCGCCGGGTTGTTTTTATTGCTGTACTTTATTTTATTCTTGCTTTTAATAACAATCGCACTTAAATCTTTTGAGGCATCGGGATTGAGTTCAATTGTAATCGTTTGTGATTTACCTTTTTGAATGGAAATAGTTTGAGGTTTGTAACCGACATAAGAAACCTGCAAGCCGTCAATGTTTTGATCTGTCGCCAATTGAAAACGTCCCATCGAATCTGCTACAACACCACCACCTCCTTTTATATACACACTGGCAAAAGGAACAGGAAGCTTTGATGCTGCATCCCTGACACTGCCTTTGACAGAAGTAGTTTGAGACCATCCGGTACTGCTTATGAATAATACCAATAAATAAATCAGTATTCTTTTTGCGCTTATTTGTTGTATAAAATGATCCATCAGTCAGGCTATTTATTATTCCCGTTACCTCCCGGTATGAGGGAACGCAAATGTCTGTTAAGGCAATGGCAGTTAATAGTCAAATTGAAATGAATTGAGAAAGGAGGAAGATGAATTGAAGATGGGCCAGCGACATTTTGGATGCAAAGCAAATTCTACCGATCGCTATAATTAAACCGAACAGTTTTATATGATAGTTGCAGGTAGATAAAATGAACCTGCTAAATACACAGGCGATCGCAAGCTATAGCCCTGGCAAAAGCTATTCTTCAGATAAAAGGCTGAATAGCCAATAGTAAATTACAACCAGTAATCAAAATTGTTGGATTAAACCATTCATAGTACATTCAGCCTTAATTCAATCATCATCCATGAATATACCTGAACTACTGACGCCTTTAATTCTCGCTGCTGCTATAGCAGGAATTATTTCACTTTTCTTTTTCCTGGTTGTTATTAAGAAAACAAAGACTACTATAAAACGCGAATACGACGATAAACTAGAGGCCTATAAAGTGGCTTCCCGTGAAGAAGTAACTATTTTTTTGGAACAATTTAAAACCGATATAATAACCGAAAATGACAGGGACCTGGCCCGCTTTAAAGAAAATCTGAACGCCGAACTACAACAAGATCATGAAGCCTTTAAGCTCCGTTTAAGAAAAACAAATGATTTTGAACTGCAGGTTCTGAAATCAAAAATCAAGAACATACAACCTAGTTATCCCAAAAAAATTGAAGCGCATCAGAAACTGGCAGTGTTGGTGAACAGCCTTATTCCTTCCATCGGTATAGTGGAAGAGGAAGTGGAAGCAGTTGGCAAAAACTTTGGAAAAGGCGAAGAACAAATCTCAAGGTTCATCATGGATTATGCCGGAATCATTGATACGAAAACAGAAGATATTTTGTCGCATTGTGCCAGCTATTGTGCAGAAGGCAAATCAGAATATAGAGAAGATGGTTCTTTAACAAACCGGGGCTATGAGCTGGTAGGAATGTTGATTGAAAAATTATCAGATGCTAAAAGGCAGATGAAAAAAGAAAATGCATTTATGTGACCTGCTTTCACTTTTTACTACTTGTTTTATGTAAAAATGAAAAGGCGGTAAAATTGAATATAAAATAAGGCAACTACATTAGGTTTCAAGGATCGATTAATTTCTTATCAATACCAAATATCAACTGCCTGAATGGAACCCTCCTTTCTTCAAATACTGATTTGCCTACTCTTAAGTATTGCAGTAATTGTTGTATTAACCGCACGGTTCAGGGTGCACGCCTTTTTTGCCTTATTCATTGCCTGTTTCATTGTTGGGCTAGGGGTGCAAATCCCAATGAGCAACCTGATTACAATCATTAAAGACGGCTTTGGCAACATCATGAAGTCCCTCGGACTTGTCATCATTTTAGGAACCACTCTCGGTGTATTGCTTGAACAAACAGGAAGCACCAATGTGATGGCTTCTTATATTTTAAAAAAAACTGGCGAGCGCCGTTCGGCGTTGGCTATGAGTATAACCGGCTTTATTATAGGTATGCCGCTTTTTTGTGACTCAGGGTATATTGTGCTAAGTGGCTTGAACAAATCACTGGCAAAACGCACCGGGATCTCTCTTGCGATAATGTCCGGCTCCCTGGCAACAGGATTATATTCTGTTCATTGCCTCATTCCACCACATCCGGGTGCGTCTACTGCTGCCGGACTTTTAGGAGTTGATTTTGGAAAATTAATTCTCACAGGTATCATCATTGCTTTACCGGCAGCAATTGCTGGTTATGTATGGAGCCGGTATGCAGGTAAAAATTCTTCTGGTATTACAGAAGAAGAACATGTCATTGTGAAAAAAAATATACGGGAGCCGACCGTGGTTAAAGCATTTCTACCGGTCATAGTTCCTATTCTGTTAATTGCAAGCAGGTCTTTTTTTGATATAAGTGCAGGTGCAGATCAAAGCGGACTTGCCAAACTTCTTATGCTCGGAGATCCAGTGATTGCATTATCCATTGGTGTGATACTGGCATTTAATTGTATGAGACCGTGGAAAAAAGCTTCAGTGGGTTTTCTTTTACACGAAGGAGTAGAAAAAGCTGGAAGCATACTGGTAATTATCGGGGGTGGCGGCGCTTTTGGTGCAGTGCTGGCAGCTACTAAAATTGGCGAGCATTTTAGCCAGGTGTTGCCATTGGGCACTCTTGGAATTTTGTTCCCTTTTTTGCTCACATTTATATTGAAAACGGCACAGGGTTCTTCTACGGTCGCCATTATTACGGCAGCTTCCATTGTTTTACCGCTTCTGCCCGCTTTGGGATTAGATAATGAAAATGGCAGAATGTTTTCCGTGCTTTCTATGGGCGCTGGTTCCATGATGATCTCTCATGCCAACGATGCATATTTCTGGGTGATTGCAAAGTTTTCGGGCCTGGATATGAAAACTATGCTTAGGGTTTATTCAATAGCCACTATAATCATGGGACTAAGTTCATTGTTGATAATATACCTGATAAGGCCTTTGTTTTGATCCGCGTTTAGCTATTACTCTATTAAAAAAGTATAATTATTGCTTCAAATGGTAGGCTTTCATTTTTGTAAAAGCCCTTAAACCTGTATACGATAACGTAGCGCCAAAACCTGAATTCTTTCTTCCGCTCCAGGGTACAGCAGCACTGACACGATCGCAACAATTCCAATAACCCGTACCTACATTTATCTCGCGAAGAATTTTCTCTGCACGTTGTTGGTCCTTGCTGTACACCGACGCCGTGAGTCCATACTCTGTATCCTGCATCAATTCAATGGCTTCGTTGTCATCCTTTACTTTCATAATGCCAATAACAGGACCAAATGATTCATCACGCATTAGTTGCATATCGTGGGTGACATTTACAAGCACGGTGGGCTCAAAATAATATCCTTTTTCTCCTGCTCTTTTTCCACCGGTTAAAATAGTGGCGCCTTTTCTACTTGCATCTGCTACCTGTTGTTCCAATACATCCAGTTGTTGCCTGCGACTAAGGGAACCAATGTATACACCTTCTTCCATAGGTGCGCCCAGTTTCCATGACTTCACCTCTTTTATAAACTCCTCTATGTATTTCTCGTAAATGTTTTGGTGTACATAAATTCGCTCGACGGCGCAACAACTCTGGCCATTATTATAAAAAGCGCCGTCTGCGGTTCCCGCAGCTACAGCTTTGACATCCTGAACATCATCGGCTACATATAAAGGGTCTTTTCCACCCAGCTCACACTGGCAGGGAACCATCTTAGAAGCTACTTTTTCATAAATGTATTTTCCCGTTTTATAACTGCCAGTGAAGAAATAGCCATCAAAGGAAAGCTGTAATAACATTTCACCAACGCTTCCCGTGCCTATTGCCACGGTGAAAACATTGGGTGGAAGCCCTGCTTTGTTCAATAACTTTTCAATTTCAAGTCCTGTAAGGGTAGCATACTCAGAAGGTTTGTACATTACTGCATTGCCAGCCAGTAA
>DAIQPL010000030.1:5279-10409 GCA_036787395.1 Flavisolibacter sp.
TTTTTTTGTGCAGCTTGTAACAAATTGAATTTCTCCTGTAGGGAATCCAGGGTATCCTCCTTTACTTCTTTTATCAGTTCTTCTGTAGCCGGGTTAATAATTTTCATGTTTCACTGTTATTTTCTGATTTCTTCAAGAAACCGCTCTTTGATTTTTTGTGATAGGGGATTTGATTCTTTGCCACGCATTCTTTCCGGATGCCATTGTACACCTAAAAGAAATGGTTTCGTGTTCCTGTTTTTAAATTCAAATCCTTCAACAATTGCAATTCCTGTTTTAGCGTAAGCGTTGGCTCGTAACTCAGAACTTAAATTGTTTTGGTTAAGCCCCTGGTGGTGTGCACTGTTGACATATCCTTTTGTTTGAAATGCGATCTCATAAAGCAAGGTGTCTTTTTCAATTTCTACATCATGTTCTTTATCTTCTATTTCCTTTTTGTGTGCGGCATTTCCTTTTTCACCAAGGTCTTGAATCAAGCTGCCGCCTTCCAGAATATTAATGAGCTGAAAACCCCGACAAATTGCTAATACCGGTAACTCATGCGCCTTCGCATGATAGTAAATATTTTTTTCAAAATTATCTCTGTCCGTTTGAAAAGAATCAGGGAGATGATTGTAATGCATTGTTCCGCCATAGAAGCCGGGATAAATATCTATCCCGCCGGTCAGTATAAAGCCGTCACATCCAGAAATGTCGGCGACATTATTTTTTTCGAAAGAAAGTACTACCAGCTCTATTCCTTCCAGGTCTTCGGACGTAAACCAATTAATATAATTCTGAAAGTTAGTTGTGGTAAAACTGATGCCAATCTTCTTTTTCATCCCGCTCTTGTTTATAGTGCTCTTTGGTATAAGCTTCTGAAATCATCCCTGCTTACCGGCTTTGGATTGTTGGGGTGGGCAAAGTCGGCGAGAGCAAGATCAGCCAACGTTTCAACATGCTCTTCTTTTACACCAATCTCTTTTAGATGATGAGGAATACCAATCTTTGAATTCAGTTCGAATAAATATTCAACAACTGCTTTACCAGTTTGCTCCCGCAAATCAAGTGCCTGCGCAATGCGGTGAAATTTATGCTCAAAACCCTGGATATTAAATTCCATTCCATATGGAATATTTATAGCATTGGCCAGGCCATGGTGTGTATCCAGCAGAGAAGAAAGAGGGTGTGCCAATGAATGCACTACGCCGAGACCTTTTTGAAAAGCCACGGCGCCCATCAAAGATGCAATCAGCATTTTACTTCTTGATTCAAGGTCCGGCTGTTTCACTGCTCCTTCCAATGATTGGTGAATCAGTGATATGCCTTCCAAGGCAATTCCTTCGCACAAAGGATGCGGCATTTTAGCCAGGTAGGCTTCCATATTATGTGTAAGTGCATCCATACCTGTAGCGGCTGTAATAAAAGAAGGCAGGTCCATCGTTAACAAAGGATCTGCAAAAACAATCTTTGCCAGGAGTTTAGGTGAAAAGAGGATTTTTTTCTGGTGCGTTTCATCATCCGCAATGATGGCGCTCCGGCCAACTTCGCTACCTGTGCCTGCAGTTGTAGGAATAGTAATGAAATGCGGAACTTCATTGGTTACAAATACATCTCCACCTACCAGGTCGTCATATTTAAAAAGATCATCACGGTGATTTACCCGTAATACAATAGCACGGGCTACATCAATTGCTGCACCCCCGCCAATACCAATTACAGAATCCCTCGCTGTAGCGTCAAAAACATCAGTTCCTTTGTATACGTCTGACTTCACGGGGTTCTTATGAATGTTGGAAAAAACTTCAACGGAAATATTTTTCAGTCCCAGTCTTTTTGTAATCTCTTTAAAAAAAGAAAGTTGCGCAACCGTTGGGTCGGTAACTATCAATGGTCGTTGCAGGTTATTTTTTAAAAGATAATCGCCTAGTTCCTGGCTTGATCCCGCCCCAAATCGAATGATGGTTGGAAAGTTATATTGGTAGATTTGATTTGTCATTGGTTTCCTTTTGGATTCTTTTACCTGCAGCTTGCTTCTTGTGATTTGTTTTTTGGCTCTTAGAATTTATTCCTAGTTTATATAATTTCAAAATACCGCTTGTATTCCCAGTCGGTCACCGCTTTTAAATGTTGCTTCCATTCCCATTCACGGGACATGGTGAAATGCTCAGTAAACTGATTTCCTAAAATTTCTTTTACCACTTCAGAATTTTTCATGGCCTGGGTGGCTTCTTGCAAAGTGCGTGGGAGATGTCCGTTTGAAAAATCTTTATATCCATTGCCAGCAGTAGCTGGCTGTTTTAAGGTTAAACGATTTTTAATCCCATACAGACCCGAAGCCAGTGCCGCAGACATGGCCAGGTAAGGATTTACATCAGAACCAATAACTCTTGTCTCAAGACGGCAGGCTTTACTGCTGTTATTTAATACACGAAGCGCTACAGTTCTATTGTCCACACCCCATGTTAGTGTAGTTGGCGCCCACGCTCCCTCCACCAGTCTTTTATAACTATTGATATTGGGTGCATACATGGGTAATATTTGTGGAAGACAAAACAACTGACCGGCGATATATTGTTTCATCAGTTCACTCATTTTAAATTTATCGCCGTCGTCATAAAAAAGATTTTTCTCCGATGCTTTGTCCCATAAACTCTGGTGCACATGACCACCACACCCCGGAAGACTTTCGTTAATCTTAGCCATAAAAGTGGCGATGATGCCATGACGATAAGCGATCTCCTTAACGGATGTTTTAAATAGCAAAGCCCTGTCTGCAGCCTCAGGTAAGCCTGCATAACAAATCGCAGCCTCGTAGGTACCCGGACCTGTTTCTGTATGCAGTCCTTCCAAGGGCACACCGAATCTTTTCAGAAACTCAAAAAGATCGGTGAAATAGTCGTTCTTCAGCGTACTGCGCAAAACAGAATAACCAAACATACCTGGCGTTAACGGCACCATATTCCTGAAACCTTTGTCATTTGCTGATTGTGGTGTTTCTGCAAAATTGTACCATTCAAATTCCTGAGAGAAATAGGGTGTAAAACCCAGGTCCTGTGCTTCTTTAGAAATTTTTTTGAGCAATTGCCTCGGGCATACATAGGAAGGCTTTCCTTTTTCATCAATCAGTTCTCCAAGAAAAAAAGGAAGATCATTTTCCCATGGAATTTTTCTGAAAGTGGAAAGATCAATCCTGGAACTGGCATCTGGATAGCCGGTGTGCCAGCCAGTGAATTTACCGTTATCATAAGCTATATCGGCAGCATCCCAGCCAAAGATCACATCACAAAAGCTGGTAGTACCCTCACACACCGAAAGAAACTTTTCAACGGAGATATATTTTCCCCGCAGTATGCCGTCGATATCACTGTAAGCTATTTTCACCTTGCCCGAAGGATGTTCTTTTACATATTGAATGATCTCTTTTGTATCCATGTCGTTAATTAATGAATAGGCTTTTCTTTCCTTGATAATTTGAACAGAACAAAACAAAGAATCAATATGCTAATATAAATGATCGCCAAACTAAAATTATAGAAGCACATAGCAATAAAAGAAACCAAGGCAATAACGAGGGCGATTATAGGTGATAAAGGATAGAAAGGAACTTTGAATGGTCGTGCGAGGTGAGGTTCCGTTTGTCGCAGGCGCAATAAAGCAATCATTGATATGATATACAAGGTAAGTGCACCAAAAACAGAAAGTGTAATGATTTCAGAAGTCTTGCCTGTAAATAATGCAATGATGCCGATGACCATATTTCCCAGCAAAGCATTTGCAGGAGTTTTAAAGCGAGGATGAATATTTCCTAAAAAAGATGGCGCATATCGCACCCTGCCAAACTCGAAAGAAGAACGGCCAGCCGCAAGAATAATTCCATGAAAGGAGGCAATTAAGCCTAATAGTCCAACTGTAATGAGCAGGTGATACAATAGATTGTTGTTAGCAACAATATGTGCGAGTGCCAATGGTAATGGTGAATCAGAAGTAGTGCCATCGTCTTTATACACAACAGCCTCCCACCCTGCTACTCCAACGGAGCCGGCAAAAGTGATGATACATAAAATGATTAGTGTAAGGATAGCAGATCCAAAACCTTTTAAAATAGTTCGTTGCGGATTCACTGTTTCTTCCGCAACGTTAGCTACACCTTCTATTCCAAGAAAGAACCAGATGGCAAAAGGAATGGCAGCCAGCACACCTTTCCACTCATTAGGAAAGGCATTTTTCTCGAAATTAGAATACTCAAAATGAGGTATTGTAATGCCGGCAAACAATAACAATTCCCCAACCGCAAGAATTGTAATAACCAACTCAAAAGATGCCGCTGCTTTTACGCCATAAATATTGAGCGCCGTAAAAACCAGGTAAACAAAAATTGCAATGCCCATTACCGGCAATTGAGGAAAAAACAAATTGAAATAAGCGCCAATGGCAAAAGCAATTGCTGGCGGGGCAAAAATGAATTCAATATTCTGTGCCATGCCGGCTATAAAACCAAGATCTTTTCCGAGAGCCCTATTGGCATAGTCGAAAGCACCACCAGCTTTTGGAATGGCACAAGCCAGTTCTGTGTAACTGAATGTAAAGGCCACATACATTACAATGATAAAGAGAGTAGCAATGGCAAGGCCAAATGTTCCACCTTTTTCAAGACCAAGGTTCCAGCCAAAATACATGCCCGAAATAACGTAGCCAACACCAAGGCCCCATAACATAACGGAGTTGAGCGTTCGTTTTAATTCATTGGGTGGTTGTGACAAAAAAATAGTTTGGTTCTAATATAGCCCATTAATCAGAACTGTTCAAAAGCGACAGGCAGAAATGAAAACTGCCAGGAGATCAACCTATAAATGTCCTATGCCTCTCCCATCATTAAACCTTCGATGGAATGAGCCTGTACAATAGGTTCCAGGTTGTCAACCAAGCGGAATGTAAGGTGTTGCCTAAGGCTTTCCGGAAGGGTTTCATAAAATTTTTTCGTGATTTGCAGGTCATGTCTTTCTGCATTAATAGCACCTGGAGCATCAACTCCCAATACCAGTGCTGGCCTCTGCTTATTGGAATTGTTAGGCGTACCCCGGTGAATTGTTAGGGCAGACCTTGCAGAGATATCACCCATCATTGGCATTTTGCGTTGAGCCCTTTGTT
>DAIQPL010000030.1:10509-22835 GCA_036787395.1 Flavisolibacter sp.
CAGCTTCACAAACAGCAACCACCCATGGATGCGTTGCAAGGTCTATAAAACCGTGAATGTCTTCCGGATGAATTTCAACATAGTGACGTTTAGGCCCACGGCCAACAGCTCCGCCGGGACGTTTCAATGCATCTTCATATAAAGCCAGAACGTCTTCGTGCAATTGTTGCACCCATTCCCTGCTAAAAGCACCCTTTAATCCAATGAAGCCATCTCCATATAAACCACCCATAATCTGTGCTACGTCATATAGGGAGACTGGTTTCCCGTTGCTTTTATTTTTCTCCAGAATAGAAATATCATTTTCACCCTGATGGTCCTGCACCAGGGATGAAGGGTTAGTGCTGCCTTGCATAAAACATGTTTATTTATTTGCAACAACGATAGTGCCACTCATGCATCAGAGCATATGCATTTCGGTATCGGCTTCAATAGCATCCACCATTACGTCATGGATCAAACCACGTATTTCCACTCCACTTAGTTTGGCGCTAAAAATTTTATCGGCCAAAACAAATTGTCCCTTGCCTTTCAGCGATTCAGGCAGGGATGATCCGTTCAATGTAATAAGCACCGCGTAAATTTCAGCCGGATTTTGTTGTATTTGCAGGTCAAGTTCAGGAGAAATAGAAGCCATAACAGAAGAATTAAAGCAGGCCGCTGGACGAGCCTGCCTTATAAAGATAAAAAAATCAAAGCGTAGCCAAATTGCAATCAATAAGGCCAGCGCCATACACAGGATCAAAGCCACCGATACCCAGGTCTCTGGCGGTGCCCATCAATTTAAGTTTGACAGAAGCAGCGCTGATTCCAGGAAACCGCTGTTTCACCAAAGCAGCAGCACCTGCTACATGAGGTGTAGCCATACTGGTACCGCTCTTAACACCATATACATTTCCAAGAATGGTAGAATTAATATTGACACCTGGAGCTACAACACCTACCTGGTTCCATAAAGGAGCGTTACCACCACGGCTGGAGAATGGAGCAATTTGTAGGTTGGAGTTAATAGCACCTACAGCAATAGGGCTGGCATTGGGAGCACCAATGATAATAGAATTTCCCGGGGCATTTACCCATGGAAAATTTGTTCCAAATGAATTACCTGAAGCAATGGCTACAACCGTACCGCGGTCTTGCAACCTTTTCACGGCCTGTGCATACGCTACAATAGGTGCATTGGTTCCACCGAGGCTCATACTTACCACATGCATCCCCTGGCGGGCTGCCCAATCCATTCCGGCAATGATCCATGAAGACATTCCGCTTCCTGCACGGTTCAATACTTTCACTGCAAAAAGTTTACAGGCCGGAGCTACACCTGCCACTCCAAAGCTGTTGTTGCGTGCACCTACAATTCCGGCACAATGCGTACCATGACCATTATCATCATTAAAACTAACCACGCCTGGGACAAAGCTTACACCACCGGAAATAGGATTCAGGTCAGGATGACTGGCTATACCCGTGTCTATCACAGCCACCCTGATGCCTGCGCCGGTGATACCCCTGGCCCATGCTCTTGGAGCTCGTACAAGGGTTATATTCCAGGGTATGGGTTGAACCAGCGGCAAGGCTTTTGGAAGCGCTGGCGAAGGTTGCGCAGTCCTTGTGCCCTGATACATTTCGCCCCCTTCAAAAAGATTGCTGAATTGAAATCCGGAACCTCCTTTTGATTGCCTGAAATTTTCAAATAATTGCTGGAAAAAATCCTGGAATTCTCTTTGATAAGATTCGCCTTGCGGACGTTCATCTGTTTCAATCAACTGGTCTTCTTCAATACCGCCGTTAAGCACTTCCAGTATATGCATTTCAGTGTCTTCTTCAACAGCCAAAATGCCTGAATGCTCTTTCAGCGTCTTGATCTCTTCCTCGTCAAGATGTGCTTTAGTGATCCCGAGATTAGGATACTCAAGAATTTCTTCTTCTGTAGGTAAGGCTTCGGTGGCTAAAAGGTTAACCCCGTCTTTAATGTTTCGAGCCGGAAGGTTAAGGATTTCGGCAACAGGTGATACCCGTGGATCTGAGTCGGAGCGGGTAATTAAATACGCTTTTTTGTTTGCCATAATAATTGACATTTAAATGATGAATGAATATTGTTTAAAGAATGATTAATCGTTCTATCCAAAACCGTTAACCAGAGTACGGGTAAATCCATGTTGCTTCAACAGGTACATGCCTGGAGTGATATCCAATATTCATAGTTGCAGAGAGCGCAACTGCTGCGGGTAATGTAAAAGGTTAATTACAGGGAAGTACTTTATATTCTTTTTTCTAAGGTGCTGAAAGAAAATCTGTATACATGGGGTCTGATTAGAAGGACACAAACCAATATTTAGAAGACCTTAAACAACTCAATCGAAAATTCAGTAATACCGATTGAAAAATAAATAAAGACAAAACAAAGGTATTGGTTTCCGGATACAATTAAATTTTTTTCATAGCTCTGCGGTAGACTTCATTCAGCAGTTTGGCTAAACTAATTTCAAGATATTTTGAGAACGTAACCAATGTAAACCACTCCTGCCAGAAACGTGAAAAAGAAAAATAAACTGCATACTAGACAAGCACGGAATAATTTCATTAACGCGTTTTTTAAATGTATAGCCGTCAACGTCGTTTACAATTAAAGATTATTTCAATGCTTTTATAAACGCACAGTTTACAATCTTTAAATTTTGACAAGTCAATCAGACAATCTCTACCCAAATAATATTTTATACCTTACCGGTAGTTAGCTTGCTAAAAATCTTTTCAACTCCAAACATGAAAAAGAACCTACTAGGAATTACAATTGCTATTCTTTTTGCATCATGCATTACTGCACAAAGAAAAACACTGGGAAGCATTGAACGAATCGACCCTGAAATAAACTCCATTATCAGGAGCAATGCTACAATTGAAATAATTGGAGAAGGCTTTGAATGGACAGAAGGTCCTCTTTGGGTGGAGAAATACAGAATGCTGCTTTTTTCAGATGTCCCCAAAAACACCATTTACAAATGGACTGAACAAAAAGGTACAGAGGTATATCTAACTCCTTCCGGCTATACAGGCGTAGTTGCACGTGGTGGTGAAACCGGCTCGAACGGACTAAAACTCACAACCGATGGCAGGTTATTATTATGCCAGCATGGTAACAGGCAAGTGGCGGTTATGAATGCACCACTTGATGCGCCAAAGCCTGTATTTGTTTCTATTGCCAATAATTATAAGGGCAAAAAATTTAATAGTCCCAATGATGCGGTGATACGTAGTAACGGTGATATATTTTTTACTGACCCCCCGTATGGTTTAGAAAAAGGAATGGAGGATAGCACCAAAGAGCTGCCTTTCCAGGGTGTTTATAAAGTAGGTAAAGACGGTAAGGTTACCCTGCTGACTGATTCTATTACAAGGCCTAATGGAATCGGATTAACAACAGATGAGAAAACGTTGATCGTTGCCAACTCAGATGGCAACAAACTGGTATGGTATGCTTTTGACCTTTCCCCTGGTGATTCACTAACCAATGGAAGAATTTTTCGGGATGCAAGCGCTGAAAGTAAATCGGAAAAAGGAGGGCCTGATGGATTTAAAATAACAAGACAAGGATACATGTTTGCTACGGCGCCTGGTGGCATTTGGGTTTTTAACAAAGGAGGTAAACTCATTGGGAAAATTAAAATTCCGGAGGCAACGTCGAACTGTGTTTTGTCAGATGACGAAAAGACTTTGTACGTTACAGCCGATATGTATGTTTTGAGGGTAAAGCTGCAGTGAAGACGCTAAGGCTGGTTCAATTTTTTTGCTGTGAAAGAATCTTCCATTGACCTCGTACTAAGGCTTCATCTGCGTCCTGTGTGGAAACAAAATTTGATAAATTCAAAAAGTTAAGGGCAGCCTCGTAGCAGGTGTTTAAAATTTGATTGCCAACAATTGTTATTTGGCAGGAAGAAAAATCATCTTTTAAATCATTTAGTTCTGTTCCTATCAAAAGTCCGCTTAAATAATAGTAGTTCTGTTCCTTTGAAAATTTTGAAAACAGGTCATTGGTACGTACACGAAAAGAAGCATGAAGGATATTTGACTCCAAACTATGCATTACACCATGTTCAAAAGCTTGTTCGTTTTTTGCATACCCCCACCCTTTGCCCTCGTCCACTGAATTCGATAAAATGCTTTTCCTGGATAACAGTTCAAAAAATTCCCCTGTCATGTATGTTTTAAGGTCTGTTACCTGCTCATTGATTACACGAACATGTTTTGAATGTGTTCCCGGAAAAATAAAAAGCCGGTCTGTTTTTTCTTTTCCCGGCATACAGCCTACCAAAAGAGTTTCCTCCCCTCTCATCACATCACCAGTTATTTTTACTCCCGATATAATAACGGTTTTGCGTTTGATAGGATCGTTTGCTTCTATTGTTTTTACCAGCAGGTCAGATCCGTCTGTGCAAAGAGGAAGCTCTTTATAGGGAAGTTCTAGCATCCCTATAGCTGAGGAAGCCATTCCCGAAATCACCAATGTTACTTCTTGCGGGATATATAATTTTTGCCCAAGTTCAGTTATTCGGTCCTCGATAAAATCCTGGTAAAAAAATAACCTGTCTTTTTCATCCCTGCCACTTTGTATCCATAACTTATGAACCGATAAAATACCTCCAGGATTTATTTCTTCTTCAATTGTAACGAGGTTTGTTGCGTCTACGAGGCGCAACCTGAAAGTAGAACTACCCCAATCACAACTAAGGAATTTCTCCATTGCTTATTTATACTTGTATGATTATTTATGATTCCACTGTGCTTACAGCCTGTACAAATGCCCTGGCTTTTTCTGTTATTTGTTGCATGTATTGCTTTGTTGGATTTTCTTTGGTATTTACTAAGGCGGTTCCAATTCCAAAAGCAACAGCACCAGCATCCTTGAACTCACGAATATTATCCAGGTTGATACCACCAGTTGGCATCAGTGGAATATGTGGAAGAGGCCCTCGTATTTCTTTGATGTAATTCATATTTGAAGAAGCAGGAAACACTTTGATAATGTGTCCACCGCTAGTGCGAGCATGAACAATTTCAGTAGGTGTATATGCACCGGGAATGCTAACAACTCCATGCCGTCTCGTCACCTCTATGGTGGCTACATCCACTATGGGAGAAATAATAAACCGGGCGCCGCTGGCAATGGCTTTTTCTGCATCCTGAACAGTTAAAACAGTGCCGGCACCAATCAACATTTTATCTCCCATTTTTTTTGTCAACTCTTCTATTACCGCTAATGCCTGTGGAGAATTTAAGGTGATCTCCATAAGTTGTATTCCACCTTCGCACAATGCTTCTGCCATCTGTAAAACAGCGCCTGGCTCTGCGCCACGAACAATAGCAATTATTTTTTTGTCCAGTATATGTGAAAGTGCATCCATGGAAATTATTTTTTGTCCAATAGCCTAGTCACGGCTTCATCTCCTTTTACAGCATAAGCAGGTCGGGGATGTTCTGAGCTAAAAACCTGCAAGGCTGACCGTGGTTCAATGGTTACAAAGCTTTCATCAACGTCTCCTGTTATATTGGTTACTTTTTGTAAGGAAAGGCCAAGGTATTTAGCTAAAAAAGTATATGCGCCTTTTCTTTTGCTGATGCCATAGTCATGACCTTCAGTTGGAAGATGAAGATTTTCTACCTGGCCTTCTTTACGGTATAAACTATAAACATTCCGGATGTAGGGATACTCTACTTCAGGTGTATTTTTTGTCCAGTCTTTTCCGTCAGAAATTAATAACATAGGACGCGGTGCAGCCAGTGCTGCAATTTCAACGTTACTTGTCTGGTGATCTTTGCTTCTATGAATAGGTAGCCCGCTTTCGCAAATACAGCCGCCAAAAAAATGAGCAGAAACCATCACTACAGGTATTGAAACAGCAATACGTTTATCAAGAGCAGTTAACAAAAAAGTTTGCGTGCCTCCACCAGATTCGCCTGTAACAGCAATACGCCTTGGATCCACTTCAGGAAGTGCAAGCAGGTAATCAACAGCTCTCCTGCTATTATTAATCTGCAATGCAAGTGCCTGCGGATGTTTATGAATGCATTGGTCTGATTCACCCATTCCCACCATGTCATACGCCAGTACAATAGCACCCATACGGGCTAATGTAGCGCAACGCTTTTGTACTCCTTCGCTAAATCTTGGCTCACTACCATGACCATGAGGAGTTAGTACTGCGGCATAAGACGAAAGTTTTTCTGTGGGCCGGTATAAATTACCTGTAACAAAAAACCCAGGCAAGCTTTCAAAAGCAATATTCTCTACTGTATAACCATCATATGTTCTTTTGCTGTGTACAATCGGTTTTAATTGTGTAGAGGAAGGAAATCTTGCCAGTCCCGCCCCTTCTGTAATGCCGCGGCGTATACGATCAGCTCTTTTTTCCCAGCCTTTTTTATCATGATAGGTCGTTGCAAACTTTTCCAATGCTGCTTTGCCTTCTGCTTCTGTAAAATAATTGCCTCTGCAAAGCATGGATGTATCCGTTTGTGCAAAAATGGCTAAGCTCATAAACAATAATGTAACAGTCACCAGTAAGCCTTTCTTCATAATGCTTTATTGAATAACCACAAAAGTTATGAAAAAGATTAGTATCCTTTCTTTTTCCTTGAATAGTAGTTTGTGACACCGAAAACCAATTGAGGACTATTCGGGTGTCATCTCATTATGAAGAGAACAAATCTTTAAACTAAAAGTCTGGAGAAGGGAAATAGGCGATGGCCTAAAAGTACCATCTACTATGGTTTCCATGCATTTCTCAAAAAGCGAATCCAGTTGCCGTGCATAATATTCTCAATGTCTTCAGATGAATAACCACGTTTGGAAAATAAGGTTGGGAACTTTTGTAAATCAGCTATTGTTTCCAAATCATAAGGGCATTGTTCTCTGCCGAAAGCACCATCCAAATCGGAACCAATCCCAATGTGCAAAGCATTTCCGGCAACCTGGCAAATATGATCTAAGTGATCGATAAGTACTTCTAATTTACAGTTCTTTTCCTGGGGTGTGGATTGACCTCTTATCCAATCAGGAACCAACATCCACGCATCTAACGCACCACCAATTACTGCTCCCCTGGCAACCAGTTCTTTAATTTGTTCATCACTAAATTGCCGGTTATGATTTACTAATGCACGTACATTATTGTGGCTTGCCCATACCGGTCCATTGAAATGATCCAAAGCTTCCCAAAAACTTTCATCGCATAAATGTGTAGCGTCTAATATAATGTTCAACCGTTCCATTTCTTTCAGAAGCTGCTTTCCTTTTTCTCCCAGTAAACCAGTTGCATCCGTTCCTTGCGCATAACGTCCGGGTCCGTAGTGTGCGGGGCCTACTGCACGTAATCCATAGCGGTAAGCTTTCTCTAAATATTCAACAGTAACTAATGAATCAGCACCTTCCAAACTTAAGATATAGCCAATGGGCTTGTGCTGAATAGAAGAATTATTTTTCCAAAGTGCAAGATGTTTTTCTAAGGTCTGAAGGTTATTTATTTGTATCACCTCTCCCTCTTCCTCCATGAGTTTGTACCATGCTAACTGTCCCTGCGTTTGTGCCCAGGCTTGTTCGGGCGAGTGCCATCCAGGTAAAGGATTGCCCGGTGCTACATATCTTGCAATTTGAGTAGCCACTACTAATCCTACATTTCCTTTACGTAATTCGGGCAAAGACACAGTTGCCTTTCCGCGATCTGGCTTGTCCTTTAACCCATTTTCTCTTTCATTAATTTCAGCAACAGGTTTTCTCAGGTCACGATTCCACTCCAATGCATTCATACTAAGATCAAGGTGGGCATCTATTGTAAACATGTAAGCTTTGATTAAACAGTTATCTTTCTATCCCGTGCCACTATCTCCCATTCCGTTGAGATTAACCCGTTTTCTACTACAAATGCTTTCTCGTACAAAGCACAGGTAGGGCAAATATGAAAAGGCAATCCATATAACACATCACCTATTTGGTAATTATGACCTTTAGCTGTTTTTACCACCAAATGCTCTTCGCTTTGTCCAACAGCTTTTAGTTCAGGTGCATTTATAAAACTGATACGTTTGGTTAATTCATTTTCGGCCGAGACAGATTTATGGCCAAGGTCTGTGCATATTGTAGTATCGTCAGGGAGAGAAATTACACGACTAATAACGACGGCCGCAGGTACGAAAGGCTGTTCAGCAAGCCCTTGTCGGTAGCCTGCATCCCAGTAAATGAATGTGCCGGGGCTGCATTCTACCTTTTTTCTTTTAGCATGAAATGGAAATGTAGGAGAACCGCCCACGACAAGGACAGGTTCTGCAAATCCCTTTGTTGATAGCGCATCTGCCAGCTTTTGCACAGGTAAAAAAGCTTCATCGCACCTTCTTTGCCTAAGGCCCGGTTCTTCATCATGAATGTGGCCATCGTATGCATGCAATCCTATTGGAACCACACCTTTTAATTGCAAACAATTTTCGTACAGTTCAATAGCTTTGTCATCCGGAGTAATGCCTGTTCGGTTCATTCCAACATTGAGATCGATATAAACGGGAATTTTAAACCCGGCACTTTCTGCCATTCGAGATAATTGCAGTGCGGAATCTACATTATCGACGAGGCAGGAAAATTTTGTATCAGGATATTTTTTTATCAAAGAAATAAACCTTTCTGCTTTTGGTCCAATAGGTTGGTAAGCCAGCAAAACATCCGGTGCTCCAATACCTGCAAGCATTTCCGCTTCAGCTATGGTAGCACATTTGAATTTGCCGATACCTGCTTTCATCATTAATAAAGCCGGTTCTTTGGCTTTGTGTGTTTTTGCATGAGGACGTAACCGTTGCACATCATCAATCATTCCCTTTAGCAATTCAATATTTTTTTCTACACGATTGAGGTAAATAATTAAGGCAGGTGAGTCAGTATGCTCAATATTATTTATAAGGTACCACGCATTATCATTATCAGTGTTCATAGTAACATAGAAATTTAATGAAGTTCAAACAATGCTTCAATTTCCACAGGTATGTTACCGGGTAATGAACTAAAACCTACAGCGCTCCTTACTCCTACTCCATTTTCTTCTCCCCATACATTGGCAAATAATTCACTGCAACCATTAATTACATAAGGATGTTTTTCAAACTCGGGTACACAATTCACCATACCTAATACCTTGGTCACCCTTTTTATTTTATCTAAACTTCCCAGTTTTTTTTTGATGGTAGCAAGTATAGCCAGACCTACTTGTTGTGCAGCCATTTTTCCAGCTTCCTGGTCTAAGTCTTTTCCTACTTTTCCTATGATCAAAGTTCCGTCCTCCTTAACCGTACCATGACCGGATACATACAAAAGGTTACCTGATATTAAGCAAGGCTTATAAACACCTAACGGAGCAGGCGCAGGAGGAAGTGTTAAGCCTAACCGGGCAAACCGTTGTTCGGGTGTTAGTTGTTCCATATACTACTATTAGAAAATAAGATCTAAGATCAACACACCTACTAATCCTGAAATAGAAACGATAGTTTCCATAACTGACCAGGACTTGAGCGTGTCTTTTATATTAAGGTTGAAATATTCTTTAAATAACCAAAAGCCCGCATCATTAACATGCGAAAACATAAGACTGCCGGCTCCAATAGATAATACCATCATGTTTGGATCGGTATGGGTTTGAATTACCAACGGTGCAATAATACCTGCAGCGGTAAAACCAGCAACTGTAGCTGAGCCTACTGCTACGCGGATAATGGCAGCGGTTAACCAACCGAGAAATAAAGGTGATAAAGAAACATTTTGTAACAAATCAGCAATTTGCTTACTCACTCCGCTATCAATAAGTATCTGTTTTAAAGCTCCCGCTCCTGCTATAATCAGCAATATCATTGCTATTTCTTTTACTGCTTCGGTGTAGATGCCCATCACCTTCTTTAAGCTTCTGCCGTGCTTTACTCCTAAAGAAAAAGTTGCAACAGCCAGTGCCAAAATCATTACAATAGATGGCTGTGCAAAGAAAAAAATGACATTATGCAAATCAGATGATACAATGAAAGGAAGTACTGTCGTCAGCGCAAATAAACCTACGGGTAACAGTGCTGCAAAAAAGCTATTAAAAAGACTAGGTAAGCGATCGGCAGACATTTTTGTGGGCTGGAAGGTTTCTAGCGGATGCGACACAATATTTTTTAATCTCCTGGAAAACAGTGGTCCGGCAACAATAATAGTAGGGATAGCAATTAAAATTCCGTACATCATTGTTGTACCTACACTGGCGCCAAACTGGGTGACCAATGCAGATGGAGAAGGATGAGGCGGTAAAAAGCCGTGAGCAACGGACAAAGCGGCCAGTAAGGGTATACCTGTGGCCACTGCAGGCAGTTTATATTGGTATACAATTGAAAAAATAAGGGGTACCATTAAAACAAAACCTGTATTGTAAAAAAGAGGTATGCCAATGATAAAGCCAATAAGTGCAAGTGCCCAATGAATATATTTTAACCCGAAAATTTCCATGATCGAGGAAGCTATCTGTTGTGCAGCACCACTTTCAGCGATTAATTTACCCAGCATGGCACCAAGCACAATAATGATGACATTGGCGCCAAGTATATCTCCTATCCCTTTTTCAACGGACTTTGTAACCTGTACAAGAGGTATCCCTAATAATAATCCTGCAATTACACAAACTACCAGGAAAGCAAGAAAAGGATTGACCTTACACAGAGCAATCAAAATAACGAGTGTCAATAAAGCAAAAAAAACAATCAATAAGGCCATGGTCGTCTTGGTCGTCTTCAGACAATAAGATACTTAATAATCAGAGATCGGTAATAATTGATTAGGAAATTATCACCCATAAAGAAATAGATGGGGCATCGTATAAAACAATGGCCGAGGCAACGAAATATACCTAAAAAAAATTTCAGATTAATGATGGTTTGTAATTTTCTTATGTGGGTGGACGAGCCAGAAGTATCGCCCATGGTTCAGAGTAGACTAATTAATTTCCTGGAAGGATAACACGTGGAGTCACAACCTGAACTGCAGTCAATGATATGACTTCTTACCTTAACTGTAACCTAACACAACAATACGGCATGATTTTTACAGCAAATAAAAGAGCAGCACTTGCTATTAGTTAGAGATCCCAATCTATTCTTGATTGTGCTTATTCCTTTTAAAATTTTATATCCTTATGAGTAAGCTTAATTGCATAGCTATGAATTCTTGTTTAATTCATTAAGTAACCCTTCAAAAGACCTCATGAAAAAGAACCTGTCCGTTGCAAGCCTAGTTGCACTTACCTTCTGCTTTTATTTGATTACCGGTTTTCTGCCTTCCTGCAAAAAAGACTCATCTGTAAAACTTCCACAAAGAAATAAACTCGCCGATGTTACTGCTGTTTTAAAACCGGTGACTGCTGTTGTTAACAACCAAACCGGGGGCTATTATGTAATACTTCCGTCTGATTATGATTCGATTTCGGACAAATTTCCTTTATTGTTGTCTATAGCGGGAGCTGGACAGTTTGGCAACGGGTCAAATGAACTGCCATTATTATTAAAAGACGGGCCTACTCATATTGCAGACGCAAAAAATTTCCCTGGAACTTTTACAGTAAATGGCAACACTACTTCCTTAATTGTGTTCACACCGCAGTTTAAAACGTTCCCCAGCACTGGTGATCTAAACGATTGTATCGAATATGCAAGAAAAAATTACAGAATTGATGCTTCCCGCATTTATGTTGCCGGCTTTAGCATTGGAGGCGTAGAAGTAGTTAATATAGGTGCAGAGTCTCCCTTAAAAATTGCAGCAATTGTTCCTATGGCGGGCGTGCCGCAGGATTATGCCACCACAACCAAATGCCAGGTCATAGCTGCTGCTAATCTACCGGTCTGGGCATTTCATTCAGAAGATGATCCGCAGATCAATGTTAACTGGACAAAAGGATTTATCTCAAAGATTGCGTCTTACAACCCACCCGTTGCACCAAAACTTACCTTATGGTCCTACGGAGGACACGATGCCTGGACAAGAGCAGTAGATCCTTCTTATAAAGAAAACGGGTTGAACATTTATGAATGGATGCTTCAATACCACAGGTAATGTTTTAAGTTTTGCAAAAATTAGCAGGCTTTTTTAAGTAAGCCGTAAGCAGTGATTTATTTGGTCTTTTGTCTTTATTTAATACTTGAGTACCGTAGTTAATTTTTTGCTAACCAATAACCACCTTTTAACTGTATACAGTCCCAAAACCATCTTTCTCTCTGTTACGTATATAGGTTTACCGCTTTAAAACAGCAGGTAAAACAATGAGTTTTATCGG
>DAIQPL010000031.1:0-10502 GCA_036787395.1 Flavisolibacter sp.
CGGCCAACAGTAAGACGCACCAACTAATTGAAACTCCAAAAATACATATGGTTGCTTTTACTGCCATTCCCAAATGTCAACAGTTTGCCAGTTCTGTTATCATGTTTGGCGCCATGCTGCGTAATTCGAAACTTGCAAAAGATGTTACCTGGAACTCTATTTTGGAAATAGCAACAAACACGGTCGACAACGATAATTACTCTCAAAAAGAATTTATTACACTCATACAACACGCCAGGACTTTGTACGGTAAAAAAAGGAAAAAGGAAAGAGAGGAATAACTTGACATTATAAGTCAAACATATCATCAGTTATAAGCCGTTCATTTATTAACCACTGATTGCTAAGAAAACATCTCCCTCATTTTATCGAAGAAACTTTTTTCATTTTTATCGGGTGCAGGTTTGAAATTAGAGGAATGGCTCAATTTATCTAACATAGCTTTTTCTTCCGGTGAAACATGTTGTGGTGTCCACACATTTACATGTACCAACTGGTCGCCTTTCTCATAACTGTTAACAGCAGGAAAGCCTTTGCCTTTCAGCCGGAATACTTTACCACTTTGAGTACCTGTCGGTATTTTTATTTTGGCGCGACCATCAATCGTAGGTACTTCCACCTGCGTTCCAAATACAGCATCAGTAAATGATATATGGAGATCATAGGCTACATTTAAACCATCACGTTGGAGCTCCTTATGTGGCTCTTCTTCAACCAGGATAATTAAGTCGCCAGACATCCCTCCTCTTTCACCCGCGTTTCCTCTGCCACTAATGTTTAATTGCATGCCTTCCTGAACACCTGCTGGGATGTCAATAGTAACTGTCTCTTCACCATAAATTCTTCCATCACCCTTACAGTTGCCACATTTAGCCGTTATTGTAGTTCCCTCGCCATTACAGGTGGGGCAGGTAGTAACTGTTTGCATTTGGCCCAGGAACGTATTGGTTACTTTTCTTACCTGGCCACTTCCCCCACAAGTGCCACAATTTTGCACACTGCCTTTGTCCTTTGCACCACTACCGCTACACACGTTACAAGAAACGTATTTCTTCACTTTAATACTCTTGGTAACGCCCTTGGCAATTTCTTCGTAATTCAATTTTAATTTGATGCGAAGATTGCTGCCTCTTGTTCCTCTTGCTCTTCTTTGTCCCCCGGCTGTTCTTGCACCACCGGCTCCGCCAAAAAAGCTTCCGAAAATATCTTCGCCAAAAATGTCACCGAACTGGCTAAAAATATCTTCCATATTCATGTTGCCAGGGTGGCCACCACGACCATTACTGCTTACTCCAGCATGGCCATACCGGTCATATTGGGCTCTTTTATCCTGGTCGCCTAATACTTCATAAGCCTCCGCAGCTTCCTTAAACTTTTCTTCTGCAGATTTGTCTCCCGGGTTACGGTCGGGGTGGTATTGCATGGCCACTTTGCGATAAGATTTTTTGATCTCATCCCCGGAAGCACTTTTACCTACACCTAGTATTTCGTAATAATCTCTTTTCGCCATTTGAATTTGTAACTTGTGATTTATGTAGTCGTCTCTGGTAATTCTGTTGACCATTACTTGCGTCGCACTCTTGTACGTAAACAATTCTGTTCAACAATCCACTCTTTATTACTTGCCAACAACAACTTTTGAAAAACGAATGATCTTGTCATTCAAATAATAACCCTTTTGAACCTCGGCCACAACCTTCCCCTTCATTTCTTCTCCGGCATCAATTTCCGTAATGGCCTCATGAAGATCAACATTAAATTCTTTATTAAGGGCCTCAATGGGTTTTAGCCCTTTTGCGGACAAACTATTGCGCAATTTGGTAAATACCAACTGAATGCCTTCTTTTATCTGCTGTACATCTTCTGTTGATTCCATTTGCTTTTGTGCTCTTTCGCTATCATCAAGTACATCCAGCAAGTCACTAATCACATCCCGCCCGGCTGTTTGAATCAGCTCCATTCTTTCCTTAGCCGTGCGGCGTCTGAAATTATCAAATTCGGCTGCCAAACGAAGGTTACGGTCAGTTAACTCGTCAATTTGGACTCTCAACTTTTCAATTTCAGATTCATCAGCTACGGGATCGTTTAAATGCTGGTTACCATCTATATTTTCATCTGTATTAATATTAACGGAAACGTCGTTGTCCTGATTTAACCCGTTTTCCTGTGCGTCATTTTTCTTCATGGTCAAAACAAAATTGTGTGCAAAGGTAGCACTGTCAAGAATATTGCCAACGGAGTTTTAAGGGACAAAATGTCCTTTAATGTACTGTTAACAAGGCTTTGGCCGATGCTCTTGTCATAATTTAAGTAGTTTGCGGCCCCGATATGAAAAAAGTTCATTTAAGACGAAAAATAGCTAATAGAATAGCAGGTGGCCACCCCTGGATCTTTGCCAATGAGATTGACAAAATAGAAGGAAATCCTGAGCCGGGTGGCATTGTTGATGTGTATTTTGCCGATGGAAAATTTGCAGGTAAAGGTTATTTTAACCAGCAATCACAGATTGTTGTACGCCTGTTAACAACAGATAAAAAAACCGAGATCAAAGACGATTTCTTTTTAAACAAAATAAGGGAATGTTGGAAATACAGGCAGCATTTAGGCTACACAGAAAATTGCCGATTGGTTTTTGGGGAAGCCGATGGACTGCCCCAGATGATTATTGACAAGTTCAATGACTATTTTGTTATACAAACTTTAGCTCTTGGAATTGATTGTTGGAAACCGGCTATTGTTAAAGCTCTACACGCTGTATTTCAACCTAAGGGCATTTATGAAAGAAATGATGTGCCTGTAAGAGAACTGGAAGGTCTGCCTCAGCAAAAAGGATTTTTGTCGGCGCCCTTTGATACAAAGATTATGATCAATGAAAATGGCTTACAGTTTCACGTTGATATAGAGAATGGGCAGAAAACAGGCTATTTCTTAGACCAACAAGACAACCGGAAGGCCATTCGGAACATAGTACAAGGTGCCGATGTTTTAGGTGCCTTTACCTATACAGGCACATTCGAAATTCATGCTGCACATTATGGGGCCAAAAGTGTTTTGGGTTTGGACATATCTGAAAATGCAGTAACCCAGGCTAATATGAACGCAGAATTAAACGGGCTACAAAGTGTTGTTCGCTTTCAAACAGCCAATGCTTTCGATGTCCTAAAACAATGGTCCAGGGAAGAAAAACGCTATGATGTGGTGATGCTCGATCCACCCGCTTTTACGAAAAGTCGTGCAACTATTCAAAAAGCAATTACTGGTTACAAAGAAATCAATTTGAGAGGAATGAAACTGGTGAAGCCAGGAGGATTTCTCGTTACATCTTCCTGTACTAATCTTGTTAGGCCAGAGCTGTTTCTGCAAATCATAGATATGGCTGCAAAAGATGCCCGCAGAAGAATACGCCAGGTAACTTTTCAAACGCAATCATCTGATCACCCTATTCATTGGAATATGGAAAACACGCATTACCTGAAATTTTTGATTGTAGAGGTAGGAGACCGTTATTGAGGAAACGTAATTATAATATTCAATGGTTGGCACTGGTATAACGCTATGCAAAGGCTGATGATTGCAGTGCTGTAAGTGAGTGACACAACAAAAGATGATAAGCATTACTGGTGCTGGAGGCCAAGATTTTGGATTGAAAAAACAGTGAAGGAAGAAATAAAGTTCAATGAAAGAGAATACAAATGAGAGGCTATTTAGAAACCTGGAATTTACCTGATTCAACCAATCTTCCGGTCTTATCGCGAAGCTGGTAAATATAAACGCCACGATTGAAATCAGAAATATTAATAGTAGTACGATCAGAAATATTGGTCAGCTCATACATCTTTTTGCCGCCCATAAAGCTATAGACTTGTATAGAATACCCTTTGTCATATGCTTTCTGAAAATCAAAATTAATAACTGTTGTAGCGGGGTTAGGATAGAATCTTACTATACTGGCAGTTACACTTCCAGGGGTCTCACGGTTTTGAGCCTGTGAGTGAGCGGTAGTGAAAACAATAAAAGACAGTATAAGTAAAAATTTGTTCAAATGTTAAATTTAGGTCCCGAATACAATAATACTCGAATTTACAAAAAGTGCAAAGGACTTGCCAAAAAATGGGAATAATTTGTAAAAACTACTTCGCTATCGCTCGTAGTTTTACCTGAATTGCTTCGAAATCAGGCTGCATTCCAGCATTATCAAGCACTTCAGTATATTGAATGATACCTTCTTTATCCACTATAAAAGCTGATCTTTTAGAAACTCCCTGCATACCAAAACCAAACGTTTCGTACAGAGAGCCGTAGGATTTCGACACTGTTTTGTTGAAATCGCTTAACAAGGGAAAATTTAATTTTTGCTCATCTTTAAACCTGGCAAGTGTATAAAGAGAATCAACAGAAATGCCCAAAGGTTGCACATCTAACGTCTCATACATTTTCAAATTATCTCTTACGGAACAAAGTTCTGCAGTACAAACGGACGTAAAAGCCAAAGGAAAAAATAAAAGCAGAACGTTTTGTCCCCTAAATTTTGAAAGGCTCTGTTGATTTTTTTCAGTGTCATACAAGGTAAAATCCGGCGCTTTTTGTCCAATCTCTAGTTGCATAAAATCGTTTGTTGAGTGTCTCGCAAAACTAAATCGCCATAGTTAAATCTAGGAAGATTTTAAATGGGTACCACATAGTTGTTGCAGGTTTATAATGTTGTCAATGGAAGTATAGAAATAATTGTTTTTGCTTATGATAAAATACGACAGACCTTTACCAGGCTGGAGATGGTTTTGCAAATTTGATCAGCAACTGCCGGCAATTTATTGTAGTACAATATTTGATGCATTCATCCACTTAAATCTTTTTTATGAGTCAAAGCCCAACCAATCAAAACGGAAATGGCCAAAATAATGGTAAGGGGAAAGAACAACAACCTGATATCCTTACAACCAGACAAGGTCACCCAATGACAGACAATCAGAGTCTTCGCACAGTAGGCAACCGAGGCCCTGCTACGTTAGAGAACTACCAATTCCTTGAAAAAATGTCACATTTTGACCGGGAAAGAATACCTGAAAGAGTGGTTCATGCAAGAGGTGCGGGAGCTCATGGTTATTTTGAAGCATACGGAACCGTTAATAATGAACCTGTAGCTAAATATACCCGTGCTAAACTATTCCAGGAAAAAGGAAAGAAAACACCTGTTTTTGTTCGTTTCTCAACCGTAATACATGGTGGTCATTCTCCTGAAACCTTAAGAGATCCGCGGGGCTTTGCTACAAAATTTTATACAGAAGATGGTAACTGGGACCTCGTAGGTAATAACCTGAAAGTTTTTTTTATTCGTGATGCTATGAAATTCCCTGACCTGGTTCATGCATTTAAACCAGATCCAGTTACACAAAGACAGGATGGTGAACGCATTTTTGATTTCATCAGCAATACTCCAGAGGCAATGCATATGATCACTTTCTTATTTTCGCCCTGGGGCATTCCGGCCAATTATCGTCAAATGCAAGGTTCTGGTGTTAATACCTATAAATGGATTAATGCAGATGGAATAGGGGTTTTAGTCAAATATCATTGGGAACCCAAGCAAGGTATCAGGAACTTAACCCAGGCAGAAGCGGAAGAAATACAAGGAAAAAATTTCAATCATGCCACGCAAGATCTTTATGATGCTATTGAACGCGGAGAGTTTCCTGAATGGGAATTGTGTGTACAGATAATGAGTGATGATGAACATCCCGAGCTCGATTTCGATCCTTTAGACGATACAAAGATTTGGCCCATGGACCAATTCCCTTTTTTACCGGTTGGTAAAATGGTATTGAACAAAAATCCTGAAAATTATTTTGCTGAAGTTGAGCAATCAGCATTTGGTACAGGTGTATTGGTTGATGGTTTAGATTTTTCTGATGATAAAATGTTGCAGGGAAGAACTTTCTCTTATTCTGATACACAGCGTTACAGGGTTGGTACAAATTATCTTCAATTACCGATCAATGCTCCAAAGAAGCAGGTAGCTACCAATCAAAGAGATGGACAGATGGCGTACAGGCAGGATATTGTTCCCGGGTTAAATCCTCATGTAAACTATGAACCTTCTACACTGGGCGGTTTAAAAGAAGCACCTAAAGCAGGCAAGGATCATGAACCTTCATATAATAATGTTCGGTTGGTACGTCAAAAAATTGATCGTCAAAACAATTTTAAACAAGCTGGTGAACGATGGAGGATGCATGAAGGCTGGGAGAAGGATGAATTAGTATTGAACCTGGTAAATACTTTAAAACCTGCGGCAAAACATATACAGGATAAAATGATAGAACTGTTTACGCAGTGTGATCCGGAATATGGACAGCGGGTAGCGGATGGCTTACGCCATGCAGCAGGTAATATAAGCAAAGGACCTATTGGCTCAACCAAATCTGATGAAGCGGTGCAGGAAGCAGAGACGCAGTCACACGAGGCGAAGCCTTATTAAATGTAAATGTCTAATTGATAAAGCCATTCTCTTTGAGAATGGCTTTATCAATTTATATAATGAGATTAATTTAGAACCTTGGACAATTCAATGTTTCAATTTCACGGCTAATGAATCCTATATAAGATATGCCTATTTCAAAACCTCCTCGCCCATAACTGGACGTTTTTAGTTTAGAAAGGTTCACGTCATAACTAAAGGAAACGGAGAAAGGTGTATAATCAAGTTTGATTACCGGAATTAAAGCATCCTCCCAACGTATAAAAGCCCCGCCATGTAGAGTATATAAAGGTTTATCCCAGTCATCACCTAATTTGATTCCATATAAAGCGCCAGCAATTGTTTCCTGAAATTGTCCCTGCCTGCTATGGTCTGCCTGGAGTGTTAAGTAACTGGCTGGAGTAACACTAAACCGAATCCCTGCAGATCCTACCCATTTGGCCTCTAATTCAGCAGAAGCATCTCTGTAAAAACTATTTTTTGGTTTGGTCAAATGATGATAGGCAACTCCGAGGAAAAAATTATTATTGGGATTTTCACCAATCTGTGAGTTATAACTCATTCCTGCTGCTGCATCCATGTACGTATACTTTGGCTTTATGAAAGTTTCTCCATCACCCATACCGTCATACTGGCTATTAGTGGTCATTTTAGAACGATCAAAACTTCTTTGTACAAAGCCTCCCATAAAGCCGAGTGATAAGTACCTGTTCTTGCCGTTGCTTAGAGATTTATGGTAATTTAAGGCAGGCAGCACATGCGTAGATACCCACGACACAGTCCCTGCTCTGTCATGCAAGAGCTGAATGCCTGTAGTAAAAAAGTCGGAGCCTTTACCAACGGGCATTTTATATTCAGCATTTATGGAAAAAGTTTTATAAGCATTGGTTAGGCTATTCCATTGATCTCTAAAAACTGTTTGAACTCTTATATCTCCCGTAAATATGCCTGCCAATGATGGATTACGTAACAGGGGCGCTTCAAAAAACTGTGAAAAATGAATGTCCTGGGAAATGGCTTGAGGCCTCAACCCAAACGCTACAAGAAGTGATAAAATAATATATTGAATTTTTTTTTCCATTACTTATTGTATTAATGCAACATTACCTTCAAAGCGAATGATGTCGCCATTCTCACAAAAGACCTCTACCTGGTATACATATACGTCGGGATGGGGTTTGTTGGCCTTGTATTTCCCATTCCAACCATATGAACCGTCATTAACAGGGAAATTGTTTTGTTCAAAAACAACCTCGCCCCACCGGTTGAAGATGCGCAGGGTTTTTACTCGTTCGAGACCCTTTCCCCTCACATACAAGATATCATTGCTACCATCACCGTTTGGAGAAAAAGTATTTGGTATAAACACATTGGCGTTTGGACAAACGACAATTACCTGTATTGCTCCTGTATTTCTACAACCATTACTATCAACAAAAGCCACCTTATACCTAGTATTAAACTTGGTAGTAGTTTCGGGCTGTGGGCAGTGCGCACAACTTAAGCTGGTAGCAGGCAGCCAATTGTAGTTAATGACATTTGAAGTATAGGTAGCCGGAATTGTTAATGGGAAACCTGCCTGCTTATTGATGGAAACAGGCATTGTAATTACAGGTAATGGATTGACCAAAATGTTTTTTGTAGCTGTGTCTTTACAGCCGCTGCTATTTGTGGCAATGGTTGTTACTACAAAATCTCCTGCCGTCGGATATTTTTGTAACGCAGGATTTTGAAGAGTTGAAGTATTTCCGTTTGGCAAGGTCCATTGCCATTGAACAACAGAAGTATCTACCCGTTCAAACACTCCAATATGCCGCATGGTATCATTTACACAAATAACAGAATCACCCGCGATAGAAATTAATGGGCTTTCAACAATTTTAATGACGTTTCTTAATGTAAACGTATCCACACAATTGCTCTCGGTTCGCGCATTTAATGAAACCGTATAAATCCCAGGAGAAGTATAATAATGAGAACCGGGGTTCTGCAAATTCGATGTACTGCCGTCACCAAAACTCCAGGCATAGGACGTTATAGGATCATTAAACGTTGTTGAGTCGATAAAATTTACACGTCCGCTATCACAGAAAAACTTTTTATCCAAACCAAATTTAGCAGTTGTGCCTATAATGTGAATGGTATCTATACCGGTTATTGGGAAGACGCATCCTGACGGGTCTGTCATGATCACCTTAGGCATAAAATCTCCAAAAAAGTTATAGATATGGTTAACGGTGTCTATAGTATTATTGAGTAAAACACCATCACCAAAATCCCATGTATAGGTTACAGGCCCTTTACTGAAAGTATTCAAATCAACGCTTAGCGGTTTGCAACCATTTAATGGCGTATATCTTATCCTGGAGCCAATAGTATCATAAAGCGTTATGGTCTTATAAGCAGTATCAGTACATCCTCCCGGACTGGTTACAGCAAGGTAGACCTGGTAAGTGTCGGGGGTTATATAGTATTGAACCGGGTTCGGAATGCTGGTTGTACCTCCACCTAAATTCCAAACAAGGGAGCTTGCAAAATAAGATGTGTTCATGTATTGAACTTCAAACGGAGCACAGGAACTGATAGAATCGCTTACGGTAAAACTTGCTAATGGACGGGCAACTTTTATGTAGTTGGGTCTTGTCAAAGAATCGGGGCAACCATACTGGTCGACTATTTTCAATCTGATAGTATAGTAGCCTGTATCAGTATAAGAATGTGCCGGAGAGTTTGTTAGAGATGTAGTACCATCACCAAGGCTCCAGGAACTTGTATAGTTAATTGCATTAGAGGTATTGGTAAAGTTTAATATACTGCCCGGGCATGCTAATGAGTCAACTGAAAAAGAAGCGACAGGGCTGGTAGAATTAATAAAATCCGGAACGGTTAAACTATCCACGCATCCAACCGCATCTGTAACAACCAATTTCACGGCAAATGTTCCCGCCGTCGTATAAGTATGTTGAAAAGGCCCTGACGTATATGTCTTTACAGTCCCATCACCAAAATCCCACTTCCAGCTTTTAATATTGTTGATCCCGTCATTTGTAGATAAATCATTGAATGTGGTAGTTATGCCTTTACAACCACTGGTATTGGATGCGGTAAACTTTGCTATTGGTCCATTTATTCGAATATACTTTGGTCTAGCAACCGTATAAGGGCATCCGTATATGTCGGTTGCAATAAGATTTATAGAATAAGTACCTGATATTGTATAATTGTTTGTAATCGTTGGGTCAGATGTATTGGCGTAGGTACCAGAGCCTGTGTCCCAGCTAAATCCTGCAAAATTGCTTAAATCATTACTGGTGGCAGTAAAAACAATCGCATTGGGCTTGCAGGCTGTTGTCAGGTTTGCCGTAAAATCAGGTTTCTCATTGAAAACTTTAATGACTTTAGATGCTGAGTTTGAACAAGTGTCATTTGTAACTGTAAGTGTAACCGTATATGTTTTGAATCCCGGGAAAGTATGTACAGGACTTTGCGCCGTTGATGTAGTGCCGTCTCCAAAATCCCAGAACCAACTTACGGGACCTAAAGATTCATCAATAAAATTAAATTGCAGCTTGTTAGAACAATTAGCTGTAAAGCTAAACCTGGCAATAGGAGGTTTAATTCTTACCACATTTGGTATTGTGTGTGAGGCAGGACAACCATTATTAGTAGCTGTAATCGTCACGCTAAAAAAACCGGTGTCTGAATAAGCATGCAAAGGATTTTCTTCGGAGGAGTTTGTGCCATCACCAAAATTCCAAAACCATTCATCAGATTCGTTGGTAAGGTTGGTAAACTGTACCGGTTGAAATGCACAAACGATCGGTGGTAAAGCGTTAAAGTTTACAACAGGAATTCTGCCCACCTTTACCGCTCCGGGCAACACAAGTACTTCTGTACAGCCTGTACTTGTAGTTATGGTAAGGGTAACCGTGTATGTTCCCTGGTTAATATAGGTATGGGATGGCAATTGAGAGTTGGAAACACCTCCATCCCCAAAGTCCCATAAATAAGAAGTTACATTATCAAG
>DAIQPL010000031.1:10602-22827 GCA_036787395.1 Flavisolibacter sp.
AGTTGGAAACACCTCCATCCCCAAAGTCCCATAAATAAGAAGTTACATTATCAAGGGTACTAATAGTAGCGACAGGATTTATAGTATAAGGAATGCACCCCCTGGCAGGCAAGTTAGGAACTGTAATTACAGGTTTGACGATTTTTATAAGCGAATCCTTTGTCAAAGAATCTGTACAACCGGACGCATTGGTAACAATAAGCTTCACCCTGTAATAACCAAAATCAGTATAAGCATGAGAAGGATTTTGAAGATTGGAAGTTGTGCCATCACCAAAATTCCATTGCCAGTTTACTGCATTGGCAGATTGATCCTGGAAGTTCACCGTAAACGGAGGGCTGCATTTTATTGTATTGTCCTGGGTAAAATTGGCAACTGGTCTTGCAAGAACTTTAATCTTCCTGCTTGAAGAATCTGTGCAATAGCTATAAGTACTGTATAAAACAGCTGTATATGTTCCAGGATTTTGATATAGCTTGACAGGTACAGAATCAGTTGATGTTGTACCATCACCAAAATTCCAGAAGGAACTCGCGGGCTTTGGTGTAGAAGTATTTATAAAATGAGCTGAGTCTTTTATACAAATGCTATCGGGTGCACTGAAAGAAATGTTTATATCCTGAGTATTAATTAATCCCGCTTTTGTCATAGTATCAGAACAACCATCACTGCTTGTAGTTGCAAGCCGTACGCTGTAGTTACCAGTTGTTGTGTAATTGTGTGAAGGGTTTGCAAGGGTAGAAGTGCTGCCATCTCCAAAATCCCATAAATAGGTTAGCGAGCCCGATCCAGTGGAACTAGCATTAAATGTAATGGAAAAAGGTGGTTTACAAACAGCAGCCTGTGTATTAGTGAAGTCAGATTTTACACCATTCGTAATTCTGATATAAGCAGGTTTGGTTAACACACTAAAACATCCCTTGTCATTCGTGATTTTTAAAGTAACTCCAAAATTACCGCTGCTAGTATAGGTATGTAAAGGATTTTGTTGCGTGGATTGCGTTCCATCTCCGAAGTCCCAAAACCAGGTAGTATTAGTAGTTCCGATGCTGGGAGTAGAAAGGTCTGATAATTGTGCCCGAAGGGGAAAGCAACCAGCACTATCACTTACCTTAAAGCCCGCACGAGGCTTCCCATAAACCGTAACCAAGTTTGTACGGACCAGCGTGTTAGACCCCTGGGCGTTAGTAACAGTAAGCTTTACTGTATAATTACCTTCGGTAAAATAAGTAGTTGACGGGTTTTTAAGAGTTGATGTAGCACCATTCCCAAAATCCCAAAACCAGCTTGCAGGATTTCCGCTAGATTGATCCTGGAAATTAACCACTAAAGGAGAACAGCCCGATGTAGTGACAGCAGTAAAATTAGCGGTAAGACCTTGTGCGTAAGTTAAGGCTGTTAAGAACAATAGGGTTAGCGTAAGAATGGTCCTTTTACGTATCAATTTTCTCAATTTAAGCCTCTGCGGCAATTTTCTTAAGGTAGTTTTAGATAAACGATGCAAAAGAGCAAAAATTATTCCTCTTCACATAATTGCCAAAAATAATATGGATAAATCGAGTTTAGATTATTTTTTCCAGCCTCAAAATTCTTAGCTCGCCATTTACCGTTTGATTTGCTTCCACGTAAGTCCATCCGCTATCAGTAATGAGCCAGGTGCCATTTAATAAGCTAAGAGTGGAACTTGCGTTTGTAAAAGTGGCAGTTATGGTTTTTGCATTGGGGTCAGCTGTCCAGCTACCTGTTTTTTCAACGGTAGTATTGTTGATGGCATCAACGCTTAAGTTTTCTTTAAATTGAAATTTATAAGGAGCAAAATCGGTAGTCACATCCGTGGATCCATTTTTAAAAATTACCACTTTCCATTGACCACTAGTCATGGCGTTGATAACAGCGTTTCTGACAATTTCTTCTTTACTGCAACTAATAAAGAATAGCAGAAGAAAAAAGGTATAAAGCTTTTTCATAAGAGGATTTGCCTACAAGGTATAGATTGATGCGTACTTATCCAATAGATAATCTACGAAATAAGTTACATCCAGGCCCTTACCTGTTACAGTTTTGCTCAACTCTTCGCTGGTATAAAATCTCCCTTTTTTATGAATTTTCTCTCTAAGCCATTGAAGGAGTGCTAAGACATTGTCAGCGGCTAAACTATTTTCCAGATCTTCTATTTGCAATTTTGCGCCGGCAAAAAATTGGGCTGCATAAAAACTTCCCAGGCTGTAAGTAGGAAAATAACCAAAACTTCCGTGGCTCCAATGTACATCTTGAAGACACCCGCGTTTATCATCTGGCACCTCTATGTTCATTAGTTCTTTATAATGCTCGTTCCAGAAAGCAGGAATCTCCTGTGTTGTTAAGGAACCTTCAATCAGTCTTTTTTCAAGCTCGTATCTTATATAAACATGAAAATGATACGTTATTTCATCAGCCTCTGTACGGATCAATGAAGGCTGCACTTTATTTATGCCTCTGAAGAAATCTTCTATGCTTACATTTTTGAACTGCTCTTCAAAATGGCTTTGAAGCTGAGGATAGTAATATTGCCAAAAGAGCCGGCTTCTCCCAATATTATTTTCCCATAAACGGGATTGTGATTCGTGAATACTGTAAGAACATGCTTCGCCCAGCGGCAAACCATAGTGCTCTTCGGGTAAGCCCTGTTCATATAGAGCATGACCTACTTCGTGAATACAACTCCAGCTCATGTTAGCGAAATCATTTTCGTCTATCCTGGTGGTTATCCTCACATCATGTCTGTTAAAGCTGGTACTGAAAGGGTGTTCACTTATATCTTGTCGCCCAGCTTCAAAATCAAAATTTAATTGTTTGATCAAGTGCATGCCCCAATTCCATTGCTGTTGCTTTGGGAAACTTTGATGCAGGAATGAATCATCTACCTGTGGCCTTACTGAAATTTTTTGAAGTAAGTCTTTGAGTGTAGGAAGAAGATTGGAAAATGTTTTATCCAGTAATTCCACAGTACAACCCTTTTCATATTCATTGATTAAAGCGTTGTAAGGGTGTTGTTTGTATCCGAGAACATCGGCCTCCTGCTTTTTTAATTGGATCAGTTTGTCCAACTCTTTTTCATAAGCCGGAAATGAATTTTGTTTTCTGGATTCAATCCATGAATGGAAGGCTTTATTGGTTTGTTCGGCTAAAGCACGTACAAATTGGGAAGTGTATTTTTTATTTTTTGTGTAATCTTCAAACGTAAGTTCAACATTGCGTTTTTGTTCCGCTGTCAAGTCATCTTTAGATAACAACTCTTGTAAAACAATTCCTAGTTCGTCTTCGCTGAATAACTGGTGACTTATTTCAGATAAAGTACTTATTTGCTGTCCCCGGAATTTAGCACCTTTTGGTGGCAAATATGTTTCCTGATCCCATTGCAAAAGCGCATTGGCATTTCTTACATCAGCAATGCGGTGCATTTTTGTTTTGTATTTTTCGTATAATTCCTGGCTGTTCATCGGTCAAAGCTATTTAAATAAACAGTCCCCGCTGGGCGGGGACTTATATAAAAAGGGTGCTATTAATTTCGAAAGTTAGGGATTGTTTTGAAGTATGAGAGATAAGATGAGTAAAAGATACGAATAATAAGGAAGCCCATTTCTGTTCCAGGATATTTTTTTAATTCGTCTTTGTGTATACGCTATATCAAAACTACAATGCATTAACTTTCGAACATGAAAATTGGTAATCTTGTTTCTGCTATTGAGGTTTTTGCGGCGCCTGAATTACAGGAGGACTATGACAATGCTGGTTTGATTACGGGCAATAGTTTATGGGAGTGTTCGGGCGCATTATGCACATTGGATGTAACGGTTGATGTTATTAATGAAGCGAAAGGCAACAACTGTAATTTAATTGTTGCTCATCATCCAATTATTTTTCGTGGCCTGAAAAGAATTAATGGAAGGAGTTACGTAGAACAGGTGATCGTCGAGGCCATAAAAAACGATATTGCTATTTATGCTGCACATACAAACCTTGATAACGTTGTTCTTGGTGTTAACGGGGTGATTGCAAAGAAGCTGAACCTGAAAAACACAACTATTCTTCAGCCTAAAAATAAGATGCTTCGAAGGCTGATCACTTTCGCTCCCCTGGATAAAGCTGAGCATGTACGTCAGGCAGTTTTTGCGGCTGGAGCAGGTCACATTGGTAAATATTCCGAATGCAGTTTTAATAGTGAAGGCTCCGGTACATTTAAGGCGGAGCAAGGCGCTGATCCTTATGTAGGTGAAGAAGGCAAGCAACACCAGGAGAAAGAAATGAAGATTGAAATTGTTTACCCTTTTTATTTAGAGACACAAGTAGTGAAGGCTTTAATAAATAGTCATCCATATGAGGAGGTAGCTTACGATATTTTTACAATGGATAATGTGCACTTTGGCATTGGTGCAGGCGTAATTGGGGAATTGGAAACTGCTATTGAGGAACAGGCTTTTCTTCAATTATTAAAAGACAAGTTTAATGCTAAAGGCATCAGACACACTGCCTTGTTGGGAAGACCCATAAAAAAGGTAGCCATATGCGGCGGAGCAGGAAGTTTTCTCATTAAAGCTGCCATCAGGGAAAAAGCAGACATATATATAACAGCGGACATGAAATATCATGAATTTTTTGATGCAGAGAACCTCCTTATTTTAGCTGATATTGGACATTATGAAAGTGAACAGTTCACGATAGAGCTGTTTCATGACCTTTTGGTGGAAAAATTCCCTACCTTTGCCGTCCTTAAAACCGGCGTAAACACAAATCCTGTAAAGTATTTTGGCTGATTAGCAGAATAGGGTTGATTTGGTATAAGTGAGTGACACAACAGGCTTTGACAAGGCGTACAACAGCTGGTAACAAAAATTAAATCAAATTGTAAATCGAACATAGCAATGGCAAACGTTAAAGAATATTCAGTTGAAGAAAAGCTTAGTTCATTGGTGCAGCTGCAAAAAGTTGAATCTAAGCTTGATGAAATTCACATTTTAAAAGGAGAGCTACCTATGGAGGTGGCTGACCTGGAAGATGAAATTCAAGGTTTGCAGGCCCGGCAGCTTCGTATTGAAGAAGAGATCAACGGTATAACAGAATTTATAGAACAGAAAAAAGAAGCTATTAAAGAGGCACAGGCACTTATCAAAAAATATGAAAAGCAAAGCGAAAACGTAAAGAATAACCGGGAGTTTGAAGCTATAAATAAAGAGATGGAGATGCAGCAATTAGAAGTAAAGCTGTGTGAAAAGCATATAAAGGATGCTAATGAAGAGATTGCAGAAAAAGCGATAGCGTTAGAAAAGGCAAAGAAAGCCCTTTCATCAAAAGAGGGTGTTCTAAATACAAAAAAAGGCGAACTGGAAAAGATCATTTCAGCTACAGAAAAAGAGGAGAAACATTTTAATAAATTAGCTGAAGAAGCCAAGTCTCATGTTGACCCCCGTTTATTGGCCAGCTATGAAAAGATTCGCAAAAACTATAGGAATGGCTTAGCCGTAGTTCCTGTAGAAAGAGATGCGTGTGGTGGCTGTTTTTACTATATTCCCCCTCAAAAGCAAAGTGAGATTAAACAACGCAAAAAGGTTATGGTATGTGAGAACTGCGGTCGCATCCTTGTGGACTCTGAGCTGACAGATTCAGTGGATGTAAAGTAAACTTTGTTTACATAAATTTTGGTAAAGTCGCTGCTAAAACCAGCGGCTTTTTTATTTGTTGAAACAGTAAATGACTTAATTTGTCACAGATTATGTTGAGCCGATTATCTATTCAGAATTACGCCATCATTGAGCAGCTGGAGGTCGATTTTTTTCCTCAATTAAATGTTATCACCGGCGAAACAGGGGCTGGTAAATCAATTCTTGTGGGAGCTTTGGGCTTAATATTGGGCCAAAGGGCTGAGAGTAGCGTATTAAAAAATAAGGAAAAGAAATGCATAGTCGAGGGCTCCTTTAAAGGCGAAGGTTCCGATGAACACGTTCTCCATTTTTTGAAAACTAATGAATTAGATATACATGATGAAATAACGGTGAGAAGAGAGATTGCACCAAATGGAAAATCCCGGGCTTTTATTAACGACACCCCGGTTAACCTGGCCCAGGTAAATCAATTGAGTAGTTTGTTGGTTGACCTTCACCAGCAGTTTGATGCCCTGGAACTTGGGGAAAGTGGCTTTCAGAGAGAAGTGTTAGATGCCTTGTCAAATAATTTCCCTGTATTAAAAGAGTACATGCAGGTATTTGTTGAAGCACAAATTCTAAAAAAAGATCTATTCAATTTAAAAGAGCAAAAAGCACAATTTGAAAAAGAGTTCGATTATCATCAGTTTCAATATAATGAGTTAGAAGAAGCGGGTTTCAAAGAGAATGAATTAGAAGATCTGGATCAGGAATTAAAGATGCTTAGCAATGTAGAAGGTATCAAAAATGCGTTGACGAAAACCTACTATGAACTGGAAGAAACGGAGGAGCCTATCATTCGTCAATTAAAAACTGTCATCAACCAGCTACAGCAATTTGCAGTGTTGCATCCAGAACTTCCTGATCTTGTACAACGTTTGCATTCCGCCTACCTGGAGCTACAGGATATTGCTGATGAAACAGCGCGTATCAATAACCATTTGGGTTCTGATGCTGCAAGTATCAACCGGATCAATGAGCGAATATCCTTAGGCTATAAGCTGCTAAAAAAACATGGAGTAAAAACAACTAACGAACTTCTGCAAATTAAGACCCGGCTGAACGATAAGTTACAGGCTGTTTTAAATATAGACGACGCCATTGCCAGCAAAGAGAAAAAATATAGTAATCTTCTAAGAGAGTCAGAGGAATTAGCTATAAAGATCTCATCTGCCCGTAAAGCACAGATAAAGCCATTAGAACAACAGGTGAACAAAATGCTTATTCAGGTCGGCATGCCTAATGCCCGTTTGAAGATAGAGATGAATGCCGTTGCTTTGAATACTAATGGCCTGGATGATGTTATATTCTTATTTGACGCCAATAAAAGTAACCAGTTCCAGCCCTTGCGCAAAGTAGCGAGCGGTGGAGAATTGAGCCGTTTAATGCTTTGTATTAAGTCCCTGGTAGCAAAATCTATGGACTTACCAACGTTGATCTTTGATGAGATTGATACAGGGATTTCAGGTGAAGCTGCCAAGCAAGTGGGTGCTATTATGAAAGAATTAGCCGCATCCAGACAAGTGCTTTGTATAACGCACCAGCCTCAAATAGCGGGCAGAGCTGATGCACATTATTTGGTATACAAAGCATTAAAAAATGATATGGTAATAACGGGGATTCGGTTACTGGACACAGATGAACGTATTGTTGCCATTGCCAAAATGTTAAGTGGAGAAAAGCCTACTGCCGCAGCCCTGGAGAACGCAAGAGAGATGGTGATGAATTAATAGTACTTCATGAATCCAAATCTGGTTGGTTTATTTGCATTCATTATTCTGGTGATCGTCCCAGTATATTACATCAATAGATTATTAACTCAAAAGATACAGCCCCGAAAATCATTGCCCAGGCTTTTAATTTATATGACGTCAGGACTTGTCCTCGCTTTTGTCTATACGTTTATATTTGCATGGCTGTTACTGAAATTTGTGTATGTGCAGCATCGGTAATCAAAATCAATTTTATGTCATATAATCTTCTAACAGGAAAGAAAGGAATCATTTTCGGTGCGTTGGATGAAAAATCAATTGCATGGAAGACAGCTATGAAATGTTACGAGCAGGGAGCGCAGATAGTTTTAACGAACGCACCTGTGGCGTTACGCATGGGGGAAATAAATAAACTGGCTGAAGCAGTACAGGCCCCTGTTATAGGAGCCGATGTTACAAACATGGATGATCTTAAAAAGCTGTTTGAAGAATCTCAAAAACATTTTAACGGAGGGGTTGATTTTATTTTGCACTCGATCGGAATGAGTTTGAATGTACGTAAGGGGAAGCATTACACAGAAATGAATTACGAATGGAACCAGAAAACGCTTGATATCTCAGCAATGAGCTTGCACCGGGTCTTACGCACTGCCTGGGATATGGATGCTATTAATCAATGGGGAAGTGTAATCGGGTTAACGTATATAGCAGCTCAAAGAGTTTTTCCAGACTATAATGAAATGGCTGATGCAAAAGCTTTACTTGAAAGTATAGCAAGAAGTTTTGGCTACCATTATGGAATTCGTAAAAAAGTAAGAGTGAATACGGTGTCTCAATCTCCAACCCGTACAACAGCCGGAAGTGGTGTAAAAGGATTTGATGCTTTTATTGATTATGCAGAAAAAATGAGCCCCCTGGGAAATGCATCTGCGGAGGACTGCGCCAATTACTGCGTTACACTATTTAGCGACCTTGCGAGATATGTGACTATGCAGAATCTCTTCCACGATGGTGGTTTCAGCCTGACCGGAGTGTCTGAAGCTATTGTACGCAACATGACTCCTTCTGAATAAAGTTATTCTTCAATAAAAATGCTCCGTAATAAACGGAGCATTTTTAATTAGGCGTCATTCTTAATCAACCTCCTACGGCAAGCATGTAGTGGGAGAATAAGAATGACTTGAGGTTATCATTATTGATTGATGTAATGGTTGGATGAAGCTCATTGGATCGAAGATAACTAAAGTTAAGGGTTTTCCTTTTCAAAAAAATCTTATAAAGCAATTTGCTTTTGCATCATCATCTTACGCAAATTTATTAACCCATAGCGCATTCTTCCAAGAGCCGTATTGATACTGCAATTAGTCACCGCAGCAATCTCTTTAAAGCTCATGTCTCCATAATGGCGTAAAATAATTACTTCTCTCTGGTCTTCCGGTAAAAGGTCTAGCATATCTTTTACACGGTTGTAGCTTTGACGTTTGATCATTTTTGTCTCTGGGCAATCTTCCGTGAAGTTTAACACTTCAAAAATGTCCTGGTCTTCACTATTCTTAATAGTGGGTGTCCTTTTCACTTTTCTAAAATGATCAACACAAAGATTATGAGCGATACGCATAGCCCATGGAAGAAACTTACCCTCCTCAGTGTATCGGCCACTCCGTATAGTATCTATAATTCTGATAAAAACATCCTGGAAAATGTCTTCGGCAAGGTACTTGTCTTTCACCAGGAAAAAGATGGAAGTGTAAAGCTTCTCTTTATGACGCAATACAAGAACTTCCAGGGCGTTTACATTACCTGCGGTAAACGAGTTGATGAGCTCGTGATCGGATAGTCGGGATAAAAGATTCATAAACTCCTACAGTTTTAGGTGGTTTTCGGATATGGACGAACTTAAAATGTTGAAAAAACTAGAGTAGAAGTTTAGGCAATAGGCGAAGATGTGTTTAATGGCTAAATAGAATAAGGATTTTGATAGACTAAAAATAGAATTCTTTTTGAATTTTCACAATTTTTATTCATCTCCCCGTATTTTTTTTCCTAAAGGAACTGTTAACGTTTGCGCTAAACTATTTAGCAAGTCATTACTTTTGTAGACAGATGAAAGAGAAAATAGCTAAAAGAAAAGAAACGGCTCGGCTTACGCATGCAAATGACCCCATATATGTTAAAGGCGCAAGGGTTCATAACCTGAAAAATATCGATGTTATCTTTCCACGAAATCAATTAATTGTAGTAACGGGCGTCTCTGGCTCAGGTAAATCTTCGTTAACGATAGATACTTTATTTGCAGAAGGTCAGCGCAGGTATGCAGAAAGCCTGAGTGCTTATGTTCGTCAATTTCTAAACCGAATGGATAAGCCTGATGTTGACTATATCAAAGGGTTGGCTCCTGCAATAGCTATTGAGCAAAAAGTGATTACCCGTACGCCCCGCAGTACAGTGGGAAGTTTGACAGAAATACATGATTATTTGCGCTTACTCTTTGCGAGGGTAGGTAAGACCATTTCTCCCGTTTCGGGAAGAGTAGTAAAAAAAGACGATGTAAAAGATGTTCTTGAGGCTATAAGACATTTGAAAGAAGGAAGTAAAACATATATTCTTTCTGCTTTCAAGCAACACAGGAACCGAGATGCCAGGGAAGAGTTGAATATTTTAATGCAAAAAGGCTTTACCCGCATCTATGTTTCGCCCTTCTCACACGCACAAAAAGAAGCTCCTCTTAAAGAAGGGACTATATACCGAATCGAAGACTTACTCACTTCTCCTGAGGATTTTATAACCGCTTTTCAATATCCTGAAAATGTCTTTGTACTAGTTGACCGTATCGTTGTAAAGAAATTTGATGAAGATGATGAACACCGCTTATCTGACTCGGTAGGTACAGCCTTTTATGAAGGAGAAGGTGATGTATACGTAGAGGTTGATGGTGGAAAGTTATTGCATTTCAATAATCGCTTTGAGTTAGATGGGATTAATTTTGAAGAGCCGTCTCCTAACTTGTTTTCTTTTAATAATCCGTTTGGCGCCTGTCCTACCTGTGAAGGTTTCTCCCTGGTTTTGGGGATTGATGAAGATCTTGTCATTCCCAATAAACTCCTGAGTGTATATGAAGGAGCAATAGCTCCCTGGAAAGGAGAAAAGCTCGGTAAATGGAAAGAAGATTTTATTAAAAACGCTCGCAAGTTTGACTTTCCTGTTCATAAAGCAATAGCTGATTTGACTAAGGAACAATACCGTGTTCTTTGGGAAGGCAATCAATATGTATACGGTATCAACGATTTTTTTAAAGAAGTTGAGCAAAACTTGTATAAGGTGCAGTACCGGGTCATACTTAGTCGATACAGGGGAAAAACGCTTTGTCCGGAATGCCATGGCTACCGCTTACGTAAAGAAGCGCTATATGTGAAGGTTCGTAGCAAACACATTGGCGAACTAAGTGAAATGCCCATCAGGGATTTAAAGGTTTGGTTTGATCAAACAGCAAAAGAATTTACAGAATTTGAACAACAGGTGGCCAAACGTATTTTGATCGAAATCAATCACAGAATTGATACAATGTTGAATGTAGGATTGGGGTATCTTACTTTGAATCGCCTGGCCAATTCATTAAGTGGAGGAGAAAGTCAGCGCATACAACTCACAAGAAGCCTGGGTAGTAATCTTACCAACTCACTATACATCCTTGATGAGCCTTCCATTGGACTTCATCCACGTGATACTTTCAATTTAATTCGTGTGCTAAAAGAATTACGCGATCTGGGAAATACAGTGGTGGTTGTAGAACATGATGAAATGATGATGAAGGAAGCAGACCATATTATTGATATGGGACCATTGGCATCGCATTTAGGTGGTGAAGTTATTGCTGCAGGTAATTATGACGATATTATAAATAACCAGGAAAGTCTTACAGGAAAATATCTGAGCGGAGAACTACGTATTGATATTCCAGGGAAGGTTCGCAATTGGACGAATTCTATTAAGGTTGAAGGCGCCCGCCAACATAATTTGAAAGGCATTACGGTGCAATTTCCATTGAATGTACTATGCGTAGTTAGTGGAGTTAGTGGAAGCGGAAAAACTACACTGATCAGGCATATTCTTTGCCCGGGCCTGAAAAAATTGCAGGGAGAGGCTACAGACAAGGTAGGCTTCCACAGGGCTTTTACGGGGGATGTAGCTGCTATTACACAGGTGGAAATGGTTGATCAGAATCCAATTGGTAAATCATCCCGCAGCAACCCGGTCACTTATATAAAAGCATGGGATAATGTTCGGGATCTGTATTCCTCTCAACCTTTAAGTAAGATGCGGGGCTTCCAGCCGAAGCACTTTTCTTTCAATGTAGATGGTGGCCGGTGTGATGCCTGCAAAGGAGAAGGTGAGAAAATTGTGGAGATGCAGTTCCTGGCTGATGTGCACCTTACTTGCGAAGTGTGCAATGGTAAAAAATTCAAAGAAGAAGTATTGGAAGTACATTACAAGGGTAAGAGCGTATTTGATGTTTTAGAAATGAGCGTGGATGAAGCTATTGAGTTTTTTAAAGAAGAAAAAGGTATTTCTAATTGCATCAAGCCGTTAAGCGAAGTGGGACTAGGATATGTAAAACTTGGACAATCTTCCGATACTTTATCTGGAGGTGAAGCACAGAGAGTGAAGCTGGCTTCTTTCCTGGGTAAAGGCAAAGGCGCCGGAAAGATTTTATTCATCTTTGATGAACCTACCACCGGCCTTCATTTTCACGATATAAAAAAGTTATTGGCTTCTTTTAATGCCTTAATTGACCAGGGACATTCTATTATAGTTATTGAACATAACACCGATGTCAT